>PLGA01000264.1:0-4114 GCA_003139735.1 Bryobacterales bacterium
CATTTTAAACGAGGCTTGACACCGCTCAACGCCGGGAAGCCCAAGAGAGGCGGATCGGTGTATACTGTTGGCGGTCGCGAGGCCCATAATGGTGGAAATCGCGGTTGAGAGTTCTTTGAACAGCGGAGACTGATTTCGGTATGGACCTGACGCCAGAAGAGCGGCACCGCATCTACGAGGAGGAAAAAGCGCGGCAAGAGGCGGCTTCGCCATCCGATGCGCGCCGGACCGGACCATTGAAGATCGAGGCGACGACATTCGGTCAGCGGCTTGGGGAGGGCTGCGCTGTCGCCTTCTTTGCTTGTGGATGTGGAACCATCCTGTGCTTCATCTTCCCGCCCCTCGGTATTTTAGTCTTGCTGTTTGCGCTAGTCGCCCCGTTTGTTGGGGCTTTGGGTCTCACGCCACCAAAACTGACGGGTGCGTGCCTGCATTGTGGTGGCACGATCAAAGTCGGGCAGGCCGACCCTGGTGTGACATGTCCGGCGTGCAAACGGAGAATGGCGGTCCGAAATGGCGAACTCTGGATGGTTTGACGCCTTCGTCTGGTGCGGCGGGCCTTCGGTGCCGTTCCCTCGATGTGTTGCTTGATACCGTCCTCCAGCGCCGAGCAGGACGTCGTTTGGACTCGGTAATCGCCTATAACGCAAGAATGGCACGGAGGCAGCATTTCTTATGCCAGCCACAGCAGCCTTGGTATGGAGAGAGTATCTTGGTCTGAAGGCCAGCCGGTGAAGTTGGCTGGGACGCGATGATTCAAAGGAAGGAGACGCAAGCGATGCACGATAGCAATGTCGCGCTCAAGGTCACCTGGGTTTACGGAAAGACAGGCCCATTCACGACTCCGTGTACACCAGAGGGACGGCGGATCAACATCGTGGAGGAAAAGAAGGTCTGGTGCAGCGACAAGGAGTGCCTTTGCCGGAAGATTTTACGCCTCGAACGGAACATTGGTACCGTGCCGGTGAAGGACAGCCCGTGCTATGACGCAGACATCTTCCGCAGGTGGAGGTTTGCCGCAGGTATTTTCGCCACCGGGCCGCGGCGAGACCAGCCGATGAGGATTCTCCACGCCCGGGAGGGTGCTCTCGCCTTTTTCACGTCCAAACGGCAAGACATGGACGAGAAGGAGCGCATCGTGATTGGCTGTTATGAGATCGCAAAGCTGCCGGAGCGCGCCGATCCGGATTATGGGTTTCTCATTCCGAGCGTGCCGTCCGCACGGCACCGAGTTTGGGCATTGGACAAAGCGCCGCGGTTTTGGGACTTCTACACCCAGTCCGGTCCGCCTCGCTGGGGTTGCGGACTATTCCGATACCTGTCTGACCAGCAGGCCCGTGCCTTGCATGGGGCGGTGAAGGCAGCCGCCAGATGAGAGGAACTGAGCTGAGCTTGTTCGTCGTCCATGTTTACAGGGAGGAAATCGATGGCGAAGAAATCACCCGCATTATCTCGGCGCGAAGGGCTAACAAGGATGACTTCCGAAGATATCAAGAACAGGAGATGGACTGAAGCGGAGCGACGTTTGGTAAAGCGTCACGCTGCGAAGCAAGCCGCCGGGGACGATTCCGACATCAACTACGACGACATTCCCCGGTTAACGGACGAGCAGTTGGCGCAAATGGTCCGGCTGCGGTAACGTAAGCGGCTCATCGCGGATTCGCTCAACGACGGGTTGCGCTGGGGTCTCCGGTCGGCGCGGGCGCGTGGTCCTCTTTCGCCGGAGGCCCGAGCAACTCGGTGAAGATGGGCTTCAGCGCGTCGGCCCAGACCTGGTAGCCCTTGAGCGTGGGATGGAGCTTGTCGGCGGCGTTCATCATTCCGTCGAACAAGACGCCGCCGGGACCAGCCAGCTTGGAGTTCACGTTCAGGAAACGGAGTTGCTTGCCATCGGCGACTTGGGCCAGGTTCGCGTTGACTTTGTCGATGACGAGCATGGCCGCCATGCTATCGTTGCGCGGGAAAATGCCCGTCACAATAATGGTGGCCGCGGGGGCCTTGGCCTGCATGATCTGCACAATCGCCTGGAGGCCCCGGGCGACGTCCGCCGCTTTGGCGTCTTCCTGGCCGGGCGGCGCGCCCCTGCCTACATTATTGGTCCCCGCGAGCAGCACGATGACCTTGGGGTTGACGCCGTCCAGTTCCCCGTTCTGGAGGCGCCACAGGATGTTCTGGATGGTATCGGCGCCCCAACCGAAATCGGCGGCGTTCCAACCGAAGAAATTCGAGTTCCAGTTGGCGAGGAGGTCCGGGTAGTCCGTGGCGCCCCAGCGGCGGGTGATGGAGTCGCCTTCGAAGTAGATGTCGATGCCGCCCTTTTTAGCCTTTTCGAGCAACTGGGCGTGGGCAGTCTGCGAGTTCTGGTCGGTGCGCGCTACGGGTCGATCGGCGGGAACCGGGGTTTGGGGCGGCCCTTGGGCGGGGCCGCGCAGGCAAAGGGCCGCCCCCAGGAGCGCAGCGGTTCGCGCAGCGGCCGGTATGCTCAATGGAAACCTACTTCGCAGGGGGTACGGGCGTGTAGGTCCGTCCCCAGAATTTATCGGCCCATGGGATGAAGTACTTCCAGTTCGGTCCGTCGGTGTGCCCGCCGTCGTGCTGGCGCCAGGCTAACTGGCCGTTGAGGAGGCCTTGGAGAACCGGCGGCATCTTCTCGGTCTTGTAGTCGTCAGAACGGCCCAGGTCCTTCGCGCCGAGCAGGCGGAATACCGGTTGAGCCGCGATGGCGGCCATGAAGCTGCCCTGGTGGTCGAGCCATTTCGCATCGCCTTTTTCCGGCACGCCGTAACTGACGAACGTCAGGCGCGGCGCACACAGGGCGATGAGTTCATGCGCGTCCACCGGCAGATCTCCGGCGTTCTTGCTGCCGAAAGTGGCGTCGGATGCGCCGTACTTCAGAAAGTTGCCGGCCATCCAATGGTATTCGCCGGCGCCCGTGAGGTTCTCGACGGCTTCTCCCCAGTTGCGCCGGTGCAGTTTGGCGCCGCCCTCGCCGGACGAGCCAATCAGCACAACAGCGAAGCGGGTGTCATAAGCCATGGTCACAAGGGCCGCCTTCCCGTAACGCGACACTCCCTCAATGCCCACCTTCTTCGAGTCGACGGCTTTGTCGGCCGCCAGATAATCCAGGCCGCGCGAGGCGCCCCATGCCCACGCGCGCAACGCTCCCCAATCGTCCGGCTTGCGCGGCATGCCCTTGTTGACGAGTCCGGCGATGCCCTTGGTCAAACCCGCGCCGTTATCGGCCTGAATGCTGCCGGGATTGATGCCGGCGAAGCCCCAGCCATCGGCGATCAACTGATCCGTGGATGGCGGATCGCCGCCGTTCATAGCGGCCATGGCGGCGGCCATGTTCACGCTCGCGCGGCCGGCCACGCCTGGTCCGCCGAAGCCGCCGCCGGCCGCTCCGGCGGGCGCCAATCCCGGCAGACCGCGGCCGCCGAACATCATCATCACGGGGACTGGCTTCTTCGCATCGGCCGGCACAACCAGCGTCATCTGAATATCGACGTTGATGGCCGGGAACGACGAGTTGTCGACGTGGCCGGTCAGCGCCTTGCCGATCACCTTGCGCCCCGCGACGGTCGCGGTGATGGTGTTCGTGACGGTCCACGTGACCTTGGGCACGTTGTTGGGAACGCGGCCGAGCACTTCGCGGTCGAAATCCTCAACGATCTCCGGGCGGCGTTGATTCCACCACATTTTCGCCGTGGTGACTTTCTTGCCGTTCTTCAGCGTCAGGACGTCGGGCAGGTTGGGGAACGGGTTGGCCTTGGATTCGTCGTAGTTGGCGTGATCCGGGGCAGTTTCAGTGCCGCTTGGGCCGGGGCGAAGGGCCTTAATGCCAAGCTGATCCATCATGTTCTGATGGTCCTGAGCGGCCGTCCAACACATCGATGGAGGCTGAGCAACGCAGGGGGCGGGCGCCGGTTGGGGTGCCTGCTGGCCGAGCAGATTCGCGGCCGGCACAACCGCTAGCAGCATCGCGACACAAGCCGCGGACGCGGCAACCAGGACACGCTGGGTCTTGTTCATAGCTATACTTTAGCCCAGTGTTCCGATAGGGCGGCGGGATACCATGGAGCAGATGCAGTTTACGCGGAGAAGCTTTCTGACT
>PLGA01000264.1:4181-7263 GCA_003139735.1 Bryobacterales bacterium
ACGTTCGCCGGAAACTCGATGGCGCACTGGGGTTGGCATTCGTTCCCGTTGCCGGAGGGCTGGACCATCGAAAAGGTTCCGCCAACCGGCACATTCCAGCGCGGCCGCAACACGGGCGGCGATGTCTTTCCCAGAGAGGCCGAGCCTATTCGGGCGTGGATGTTCGACAACCCCCACCGGATGAACCTGGGCCGGCTGCGGTTGCGTCATGGCGACGGACAAGAATTGGGGAAAGACGAGATCTCGGCGGCGTCGCGGAGTTTGGATTTGTGGAGCGGCAAACAGACGTCGCGGTTTTCGATCGGCGGTCGCGAGGTGCGCGTGCAGACGTGCGTGCATCCGACTCTCGACGCAGTGGCAATCCGAATTGAGTCGGCGGCGCTCGGGAGCGGCGAGTTGGAAATCGCGCTCGATTTCCCGTACCCCTCGCTGCGAAACGATCCGTGGGTGGGCGATTTCAAGCGCTTCGAGGCGCACGACACGACGCTTACGCGGACGGGCGCGAACGGCGCCAACTTCGCGCGGACGGTCGACGGCGCGCGCTACCACGTTGCGCTGGCATGGGGGACGGGCGGCGAGTTGTCCGAGGACCCGGGAAATGGCCATCTCTTCCGCCTCGGTTCGCGCGGCGCCGATTCGATCGAGTTGCTCTGNNGGCGATTTCGCCGTCGTTCGAGAAGACGGAACGCGCCGCCGCCGCGAACTGGGAACATTTTTGGAACAGTGGCGGCGCCATCGACCTCTCCGCCAGCAAGGACCCGCGCTGGAGCGAACTGGAACGGCGGGTGGTGCTCTCGCAATACCACACCGCTACCGAATCCTCCGGAAGTTGGCCGCCGGCGGAAACCGGGTTGCTCGGCATAGACCCCTGGCGCGGCCAGTTTCACATGGAAATGGTGTGGTGGCATCTGGCGCACTTCGCGCTATGGAATCGATTGGCGCGGGCCGATCGAGCGCTCGGCTGCTACCGGCGATTTATGCCGGGGGCGCGGGCGCTGGCCGAACAGTTGGGTTATCGCGGGCTGAAGTGGCCGAAATCGGTCGGCCCGGAAGGCCGCAGCGCGCCGTGGGTGGGCAACCAGGTGTTGCTATGGAAACAACCGCACCCGATCTTTTTCGCGGAGCTGGAGTACCGGCTGCGGCCTTCGCGCGCGACGCTTGAGAAATGGAGAGACGTGGTTTTCGGCACGGCGGAGCACATGGCGGATTATCCCACGCGCGATGCGGCGAGCGGCGTGTATTCGCTGGCGCCGGCGATGCCTCCGAGCGAATTGGGCATCACGCGCGATACGGTATTCGACCTGGCCTACTGGCGCTGGGGACTCGATGCGGCGCAGCGTTGGCGCGAACGGCTGGGTCTCTCCCGCGAGCCTCAGTGGGATGAAGTGCGCCGGCATCTGGCGCCCTTGCCGACGAGCGACGGCGTGTTCGTTCACTCCGCCGAATGGCATGACACTTACACCAAGCGCGCCTATGAACATCCCGATCCGGTGGGCGTGTTTGGCATGTTGCCGCCGACCGATGGCGTAGACGCGGCAACCGCGCATCGCACCGTGTTGAAGGTCTGGGAGACCTGGGATTGGAAGCGTACGTGGGGCTGGGACATGCCGTGGGTGGCGATGGCCGCCGCGCGCGTGGGCGAACCGCGCATCGCGGTGGAGGCGCTGCTGAAGGAAAGCGACCGCAACCGCTTCGACGAGCGGGGCATCAACCTGGGCGGCCCGTGTCCCTACCTTCCCGGCAATGGCGGCTTGCTCTATGCGGTGGCGATGATGGCCGCCGGTTGGGATGGCGCGCCGCAGCGTCACGCGCCCGGTTTCCCCGGCGACGGCCAGTGGAACGTGCGCTGGGAGGGCCTGAAACCGGCGCCATGAACCCATCTCGCGTCAAGTTTTCAGGTTCAGCACTTCGTTGAGCGATCCCTGCCGGTAGCCTTCCAGATCGAGCGTCACGTACTTGAATCCCAGGCCCTTGAAGATCTCCGTGAAGCGGCGCGCCATCGCCAGCGTCATGGCCTTTTCCAGCTCTTCGCGCGCAATCTCCAGGCGCACCACCTCGCCATGAAAGCGCACGCGGAATTGCCGGAACCCGAGAGCCTTCAACTCTTCCTCGCCCGTCTCCACGGTCTTCACGGTCTCGATGGTGACCGGAGTTCCGTACGGGATGCGCGAACTGAGGCAGGCCGACGCGGGGCGGTCCCAGGTGGGCAGGCCCGCCAAACGCGACAACTCGCGGATCTCCGCCTTGGTCATTCCGGCATCCGCCAGCGGCGCGGCTACCTGGTGCTGCCGGGCGGCGTTCTGCCCCGGACGATAGTCGCCCAGGTCGTCCGCGTTTACGCCGTAGATAATGTGCTCGCAGCCCCGCTCGCGGCCCACCTGTTCCAGGCGGGTAAACAATTCGTCCTTGCAGTGGAAACAGCGGTCGGGGCTGTTGCGCGCGTAATCCGGATTCTCGAATTCGCGCGTCTCGACGTACTCGTGGGCTATCCCAAACCGTGCGACGAAAGCCTCCGCATCGAGCTTGTGAGACCGCGGCAGCGAAGCCGAATCGGCCGTCATGGCCACCGCGCCCGCGCCCAGCGCATGGTTCGCGGCCCACGCCAAGTAGGCCGAATCCGTACCCCCCGAAAAAGCCACAATCACGCGCCCCATGCCCCGCAAAATCGCGAACAGCCGCTCCTCCTTCTCGCGAAGCTGGACCGAATCGGAAATACCCATGAGTGCCGCCATAAGATCAGTCTAACGCGTGTCCTGCCGCTGATCCATTCCAGAACGGCCCAGGAATCAAGGACGCGAGTCTTCACGCTCGCGCTCCTGCTCCCTAAAGGCCGCGAACGCCCTCATCAGGTCGCCACCGGCGCCCTGGAGCGTCTTCCATGCGGCCCCTTTCGAAAGGACAATTTCCCGCCCACGGATCTCCAAGGTCAGCCTGGATCCTTTCGTCAGGTCGAGAGCCTCCCGAACCTCCTTTGGGATGGCTATTTGCCCCTTTGAGGAAACGGTAACCTGCTCCATTCTTCTATCTTACCAGCCTGATCCCCAGGCCATCATTGTAGTGGCAGATCCTCCTGCCCGTTGCC
>PLGA01000110.1:0-275 GCA_003139735.1 Bryobacterales bacterium
GCGGCATATAACGCGGGACCGGGCGCGGTCGCGAAATACAACGGCCTGCCTCCGTACCGGGAGACCATCGCCTACATTCTGCGCATCGACCACGATCTGCCTAAGAAGCCGGAGTAGACCGGCCGCGCAATCGGGCGTGGCGGGTGATATTCTCACGGAAGGCGAGGGCACATGACTTTCCGTACGGTCGTGCTGGCGGTGGGCGGCTTAGCGCTCTTCGGAACGCTTTTCGCCTTTCAGCGGCCGTTCCGCGAATACCCGGGCGTGGAGTACCA
>PLGA01000110.1:296-5981 GCA_003139735.1 Bryobacterales bacterium
CGGGCGGACCGTCATTTCGCGCAAGCGGTGCGGCGGCTGACGCGGATCGATGTCCGGTCGGTGGAACAGCCGGTGAATCTGGACGAAGGCGACGTGTACGACTGGCCCTGGCTCTACGCGGTACAGGCCGGACAGTGGAACCTGACGGACTCGCAGGCCAAGAGCCTGCGCGAATTCCTGCTGCGGGGCGGATTTTTCATGGCCGACGATTTCTGGGGCGCAGACCAGTGGGATTCATTCATGGCCAGCATGAAGAGGGTCTTTCCGGAACGCGACGTGGTGGAACTGGAAGACAAAGACCCCATATTCCATACGGTGTACGATCTGGACGACCGCTACCAGGTGGCCAGTGAGGGGTCCGTGCAGAGAGGGCGGAGTTGGAAGTGCGAACCCTGCCCGGACCACTGGCGCGGAATCTTCGACGACCGCGGCCGTTTGATGGTGGCGATTACGTTCCAGTCGGACGTGGGGGATTCCTGGGAATGGGCGGACGCGCCTTACTATCCGGAGCGGTATGCGGCGCTCGGAATTCGGATCGGCGTGAATTATATTATTTATTCGATGACGCACTGAGGGGGGGGGCGGATTTTTTTGACGCGGAGACGCGGAGTCGCAGAGAAAAGCATTAATAGGGGTCCGGCATGCACGGCGGGTTCGTGGTCTTCCCGGGGTTCGGGCGCAGAGGGAGCAGAGGAAGGCACACGGTCAGTGGGTGTCATTCAGCCAGGTGAGCTTTTCGCCCCCGGTTAGTTGGAGGTTGAGAATCTCGCTGGACTGGCGATCGAATTCCACGGGCGAGGGCTTGCCGTGGAAGAGTTTGGTCACGCGAAGGTGCGGAAGGACGGTAGCGGGGACCTTCACGCCGGCCGCTTGAATGGCAGCCGATAACCTCGCCCCTACGGGTACGGTGACATCGCGGCCATTGACACGCACCACCAGAAACGGATTCACTCCCACTCTTCTGGGAAGCGCCAGACACATCCCGGATATCTTTTCGCACTCCGCGAGGTTGTTTCCCACCGCCTTCGCGCGGCGGTCCATGTCCTCGCGCGTGGAACCGGCGATTACGAACGCGAGGATGTCGTTGTCTTCGCTCTTGTGGAATAGCCGGAAGAATGCGGCTTGCGGCGGAAACTGGAAATAGTTTGTCGCCGGTCCGGGCATGTGCTCCACCGAACCCTGAATGTTCCGGTCCGCGGAGAGCGGCACGAAGTGGTAGCCGATGCGCCCGTGATTGCGCTCGACGCCGTACCAGGCGGTTTCGAATCCGACGACGCTGGGCGCCAGAGTGGAATCGACATCGAGATGGTAGCCTTCACCCGTGATCTTGAGAGTATCTACGAGGGGCGTCTCCACCTGGGTCCCTTCGCGCAGGATGGGGCTGTGGACCTCCAGCCGGTTTTCCGGGCCCAGTTCGACATACCCGCTCAGAAAGCTGACATGCAGGAGCCGGAATGCCACGGCGGGATCCATTGGCGCCGATTCCACAATCAGGTTGGCGAGGTCTTGTCCGCGGCCGAGCGCGATGCAGCCTTGCGCCTCCGCGCGCATGCTCCAGGCGGCCAGCCATCCAGGCTCGCGCTGGTCGAGCAGCGCATCCCGATTCAGCGTGACCCGAATCTTCTTCTTCCATGGCTGAACCTCGATGCCACCCTCCGCGGCGCAGGTCCGCTTGCCCGCGGGGATGTCGGCAACGAAAGTCCGCAGGGACAGGTCCGGGCGGGCCACGCCGGGTGGGACCAGGACTGGACCGGCGTTTTGTCTCAGCAAGCGGTAGCTATTCAAGGCGGGTTTGTGGACGCAGCCTGCGCTGGCGGAAAGAAGGGCGACGGCCACCGCGAAGCTTTGGAACCGCACCATGCTAAAATATTAGCATATCGAGCGGGCCGGGCATGCCCGGCCCCTACGGCACGAGCATGATGGGGGCTTGCCAGAAGGCGGCTTTTTGGCTGCCTGGATCGAGGACCGTCACCTGGCACTCGTACTTGCCGGGCTGGAGCTTGTTGAGAGAGAGACTGAAGCGGAGCGGTACGGTTTTCAACTTGTTGTCCACCGTATCGGTCACCGCGAGCGGCGGCGTTTCGAAGGCCTTGGTCTGGCCGCGATAGAAGGTCACGAAGGCGATCAGGGGCTGCTGGGGCGTGGCGCCTTCCCGATAACTCTGCAGGAAAACGTACAGATCGCGGCTTCGGCTGAATACGCGCGTGACGCTGGGAACGAGTTCCTGCCCGTTTTCGATGAGCGGGCTTACGTTCACCTTGTCCTTCTCTTTGGCGTTAAAGAGCGCGTCCCGCATGTCCACGCGCTGGCCGCTCAGGATCACGGAGCTGATGTGAATGCGCTGCTGATCTTTATCCAGGTTGGGGACGACGAACTTCGTCATGTAAGTCCCGATCCGGCCGGTTTCGTCGTCCCGCGCGAGGAGTTTCAGCGAATAGGTCCCTGGAAGAATCGTGAATGCGGTGTAGTATTGAATGGGCTGTCTGGCTAACTGGGCGGCCGTCTCGCCGGTGAGCTTGACATCCACTTTATCGCGCACGTTGGTGATGGTTACGTTGTAATCGTCCTTCAACTCGCCGATGAAATCGATGACGGTGTGCTCGGCCCCGCCGCGCCGCGCCAGCGCCAGCTCGCTGCCGGGGATCTTGAACATCACGGGAACGTAGTACTCGGCGGAGTTCAACTGGAAGTAATCCACCTCGGAGGCGATGGTGAGCTCGGTGATGGGATCGCCCAGCATCAGCGCATCCATGAGCTGCCGCTCCTTATCGACGGCGGTGAACTTGTTGAATGTCTTGCCGGCCCAGTAACCCTGGCGGTAATCGAGCTTGGCGGATGCGTCGCCGTTCAAAGTGACCTTGATCTTCCGGTATTTGCCATCGAGATTGGTGTTGGCTGAGTAATATCCGATGATGTAGTAACTGGAAATGGCTTTCTGCGCGTTGACGATGCCCACCGAGAGGTCGTTGTTGTCAAGCAGCGCCTTCCCGCCGGTATCGGAGGCCAGCGAATACATGGTGTCCTGGGAGCGCTGGAAGTTGCTCGAAAAGGCCAGCGCGGAAGACCCGGAGTACATGCCCAGGCCGCCGGGCGATCCCTTGGAGGCGTCGCCGAGAGGGGCTTGCGCGACCAGGCCGCGCGCGTCGATGGTGTAGAACGTGACGTTGGCGCGAATGGCCTCATTGGTAGTGGCCGCGAATTGCGCCTGGTTGTCGACGCCGTTAAGGTTCAAGCTGCTGGCGAAGTAGACCAGGACCTTCTTCTCATTCAGCGTGCCCAGCATACGGACGGCGGTCTGCAATGCGGCCAACTGGCGGTCGGTGTTGAAGAGGTTGAATTCGGAATCGTCCTCGCCGAACGCGGTGCCGTAGTCGGCGGCGCTATCGTCACTGACGGTCTCGTCGAAACCCTGGCCTTCCCCGATGAACAGCTTGTCGATGGTCTGCAGGAGGGCGGCGCGATCGTCGGTGAAGTCTTGCTTGACATGCACGCCATCGGAAAACGACATGATGGCCACCAGGTCGGCGGGCGTCATCTGGGTTCGGATGAACTTGACGGCGGCGGCTTGCGAGCGCACCTGATCCTGGATGGGCATGGCGCCCATATCGAAGTACAGGACCATCAGGCGGCGGTCGCGGTAATGAAGATCCCCGGGCCGCTCGGGGGCGATTTCGGTGCGCACGACGGGTTCGACCTTGGCGGGGGGAGGCGGCGGGGCCGGCGCGGAAGCTGGAGCGGCGGTCAGCGGCGGCGCGGGGTTCTCATCCACGGTCTGGAATTCGCAGAAGCTGATAGTCTGCGGCACGCCGTCTTCGGTGATTGAAAAATCCTTGGCGGTCAGGCCTTTGACAACGTCGCCATTCTTGTCTTTGACGGTGACTGTCTCCACCACCAATTGCGCGTTGGCTTCAAACCGGGCAGTCCCGTTGGCGGGCATGGGAGGATTGGGCGCGGGCTGCTGGGCGAACAGGCAGCAGGCTAGGGCGAGGACACAGATTGGCCGCCGATGAACGCGGATGAACGCGGATAACTTTAAGGCACGAGAAAAAAACAGTTGGCAGGCGAAAGCGCCTGCCCCACAAGGCAGCGCAGCCGCAACCACAAGGAATGCCGGCAAGGACGCCGGCATAGCAGGCTGAAAGCCCACTCCACGAAATCGCCGCGGCGCGCGACGGTACGGACAGGTTGTAACACTTAGGACTGGAGAGTGGTCTCGCATACTTAGAACCTCACCCGTAATGTGGCTTGCAAGACGCGCATCGCATTGGCTTGCATGGGCAACCCGAACTGCGCGTTGGTGATGGTGGTGTTCCAACTGGGATACGTGACATGGTTGAGCGCGTTGGTGGCGTCAAACTTGAGGTCAATCCCGTTGAAAGAGGCTCCCCCGAAACTGAAGGAACGTCCCATGGAGGCGTTCATCGTGAACTGAGCGGGACCTACGATGGAATTTCTTCCCGCATTGCCCCACTGGCCCGGCGGCGGCGCCATGTACGCGGCGGGGTTCAGATGGTGGCCCGAAACGGGCGAATCAAGCGAAATGCCGGTGGCGTCAGGCCGAATCCCAATGAACCCGGTGCCCGCGACCACCTGGGAATAGATGGGAGTCTCGGGCAAGCCGGTTCCGGCCGAGGGCGTGACAAGGAAGGTCCAGCCTTTGACCAGCGTGCCCAACCAGCCGCTCAGGAGAGTTCCGCCGCCGAGTCCCATGCCTGAGGTGTACTGCGCCGTAGCGGAAAGCAGGTGCCGCTGGTCGAAATTGGAAGGTCCGCGCTCCGCGCTCAGATTGAGCCAGTTTTGGGCGATCATCGCGGCGCCCTGCCCGCCGCCAAGCGCCGCGTCGTCGAAGGAGCGCGAAAAGGTGTACTGAGCGCTCGCGGCGAAGCCATTGTGCATGCGGCGGCGCAGTTGAAGCATGCCGGCCTCGCGCGTCGAATTGCCGTTCGAAGTCATGTAAATGTATCCCGCGGAGCAGGTGGGGCACGGATTCACGGCGCCGGTGGGGTAGGTGTTGGGATAGAACTCCTGCATGGCGCGGGTACCCTTGACGCCGAGGTAAGTCAGCGTCGCTACGGTAGAGCTAGTCAGGTCCTTTTGCACCGACACCTGCCAATTCTGAGCGTACCCTACGCGGAAGTTCGGATCGATGGCGAAGGTGTTCGGCGTGCTTGCCGGCGAAGCGTTGAATCCGTTCGCCAGAGTGAGCGGATCGGCGAGGCTATTCGCCACGTTCAGGCTTTTCGAGAGCGGCGACTGCTGCATCATCTGGCTGGCGATGCTCTGATATACCGAGGTGTTGTAGTAGATGCCGTAGCCGGCGCGGACCACCATGGAGGAACCGGCGAGGGGATGCCACGCGAGGGCCACGCGCGGCTCGAACCCGTGCCGGTCGGGGCGGACCAATGAGGCGGGATACCTCTGGCCCGTCAGCGAGCCGACCGGATCGCTCCCCAATACGGGCGCGACCGCCTGATATCCGGGAGCGATATCCAGGTTCACCAGGCGTCCATAGAGCTCGCTCATCGGGGAGCTGTACTCCCAGCGCATCCCGGCATTCAGGGTCAGGGTGGGGCCGATTCTCCAATCGTCGGTGAAAAAGGCGTCCCAAAGATTATCCCGAAGATACTTGTCGGCGTTGCCGAAGGCGATGGAACTGGTATCGGGCACGCCGATAAGGAAATCGGC
>PLGA01000110.1:5988-9679 GCA_003139735.1 Bryobacterales bacterium
AACATGCCGCGCGGGTTGGTTTGCGACAGGTAGTTGAACTCCTGGCGGTGGAAATCGGCGCCGAAGGTAATATTGTGAGGCCGGGGCATCCACAGGCCGCTGTAACCGAGCCAACTGGTCTGATTGCGCGTGGAGGATTCCGATGCGTCGGAAAGCCCGGTGATGCCGCTCGAGAGAAAGCTCAGGGTGGGCGGACCATAGTTTAGCGGAGTTTGGTCGTTGCCCGTAATGCCGGCGTTACCGGAAACGTTCTCGCCGCGGCTTGCGAAGAAGGGCGTAAGGAGGTTCGCGGACCGGGTGAAATTGTATGTGAGGCTGCCGTTGAAGCGCGTACTGAAGATGCGCCGGTACACGGCGTTCACGAGCAGCCCGGACATCTGCGTGGTATCGGTGAAGCCGAAGATGTTGGGTTGGAGGGAATGCATCCGCTGGTAACCGAAATTACCGTTCACGAAGTTCTTCGAGTTGAGCATCCGGTTGGCGCGGGCCTGCAACACGTCGATATTGTTCGTGCCGACGATCGGAATCTGGTAGTTGTAGCCGGCGCTCTGGGCGAAACCCGGAGAGGGGTAGAAGGGCAAGAGCGCTTTGGCTTGTGGGCTGATTTGTGGCAGCACGTTGCCGGGAATGGGCACGTGGGTGATGGGATCGAAGAGGGTAATGGGCTGCCCGAGCGCATTCACGGCTTGGGAGAAATCGCCGTTGCGCTCCGCCTCGGTCGGCATCAGGCCGGATTGCGTACTGGCGTTGCGGTTTCGATTCACCTGGTAGAACAAGAAGAATTGGCCGTTCGAGCGCAGCACATGCGGTATGTACAACGGACCGCCAAGCGACCCCCCGATTTGCAAATGGTTATACGCCGGTTTGGGCGTATCCTGCCCGGTGAGCGAAAACGAGCGGGCGTTCAAGTAGGAATTATCCATGATGAAACCGACGTTGGCGTTGTACATGGAGCGAGCGCCGCGGCGGGCGTTGCCGATGGTCCGGCTCTCGATCCTGTTGCTTGTGCTGCCGTTGAGCACGAAGGCATCGGAGGCGTTGGCGTTGGGGTCGGCGGCGGCCGAAGCCAGACTGGGTTCGGGAGGAGCGGCATCGGGCGATGCATTGACGTCAGTCCGCTGAAACCCAGCCTGTGAGTTGGCCGGTGAGGCGGGCGACGAAGTCCTGTCGTTGGCTTTGGCGTTGGCCTTGGCGGGCGCCGGCGCTGGAGGGGCAGACGATGGGGTCTTGGCAGCCGCCTCTTCCGCGGATGTCTTCGGCGGACTGGGCGCCGCCGCCGCGGCCGCCTGCATTTGGTCGAGCGGCAGCAGCTTCAATTCCCAGGTCGGGCTGGGAGCGCTCTCGGAGACTCCCACATCCTGTTTGAGCGGTGCGAAGCAGAGCATGTCGACTTCGATGGTCCAGACGCCGTCAGGCAGGTCGGGAAAAGAATAAACGCCCTGCGAATCGGTTACGGCGACCTGTTTCTTGTCGCCCTGCACGGCGGTGACGGTGGCTCCGGGAACCGGCAAGCCGCCGAATTTGACCTGACCGTGGTGCTCCGCCGCCGCGAGTCCGAAGGCAGCTAAACAGGCCAGGATCGCGTGACGTAAGTACCTAGTGCGCTTCCATATCATGAAGGAAACCTAAATTGGCCACAGATGAACACGGATGAACACCGATAAGACAAAAAACTTGAACCGATCTCTGTGTTATCTGTGTTCATCTGTGTTCANNATCTGTGTTCATCTGTGGCCCATATTCGTTTTTCAGTTTTCCGTGGGGATCTTTTCGGCATGGTCGATGACCAGGATCTCAGCGGGGCTCTTGCGCGGGTCGAGCTTGAGACCGAGCTTTTCCTGCACGGCCGAGAAGATGGACCCGGCGTTCGCTTCGGTTACGGTATCGGCCGGGTGCGCCGCATCGCCTCCGCCTCCAGGCGGCGGTCCCGCCATTGCCATCCTCGACCCGAGCTTGTTTTGCATCTGGTCGCGCTCATCCGACATGAATGCCATGTCGACGTCGTAGGTTCCCGTGAGGCCAGTGGAATCCACGACGGGGCGATCCATGAAAAACGACATGACGTCGGTGAGCTGCGCCATGGTCATGTGACCGCTGATCTGGCGGCCGCCGCCGGGGGTCACGAGCATGCGCACGCCGGGGCCTCTGCCAGGACCGGCGCCTGGATGAGGCGGCTGAGGACCGTCGGCGCCGGGGACCACGGCCAAGTCGGCGGGATCCGACTCCTTGAGTTTCGGGCCGCCTTTCCCAACGATCAGCGCATACACGTCGATGGTTTTCGATTCGCGGTGCAGTTTCAGCTTGAACCGCTCCGCCAGCAGCGTCTGAAGCATCAGCGGAACCTGATCCGCGGGAGCGCCGGCGGGCACTTTGGCGACTACGTCATAGCCCAGGCTGGTGAGCCAGTCCGGCCCGGAGATCTGGAAATCCTTCACGCCGTAGGCTCGAGAAATGAGCATGGCCAGGGTGGCGTTCCCGTAGTTGATCATGCCGGGGTCGGGCGCGCCCAACCGGCGCATGATGCCTTGGCCGGTGGGAGGCGGAGAGGGCTTGACCGATGCCACTTCGAACGCCGGGGCCGGCGGGGAGGATTGAGCGAAAGCCGGGCACGATGCGAAAACCATCAGGCCGGCGACCGCCGCGAGTGGCGCCAACCGGCGGATGTGCTCTGTTTTCATCGTCATTGCTCTTCCCTGCGCTGCCGTTCGCGCGACCGCAATCGCCTTGAGAGGCTCCTTTATTATTGACGATTGGAGGCCCGAAACATTATTGACGATTTAGAAGCCGAAACTGTTCGTATCTAATTCTCAGTGGGTTCCTTTTCGATGTGGTCGATCACCAACATCTCCACGGGGCCCTTGTGTTTTTCGAGCTTCAAACCGAGGCTTCTCTGAAGCGCGGCGCCGAGCGGCGGCGCGTCGGCATCGTCGGGGCCGTTCGGCATCGCGAACCGGAACGCAAAGTAATACTTCCCTTGCACCCCGGTGCGGTCCCAGACGACGGCTTCCTCGATACGTTCCAACTCCTCGCAGAGCTGGAGCATGGTGACTTTTCGGCCGACGACTTCCACGATGCCGACCTCGGGGATGTGGTTGAAGACCGTGCCGTCGAACGCTGGGTTGGGCGACCCCCTCCCCCACGACTCGGGCAACGACTCGGGCATGGGGGGCGACTGCTCCCCCTCCTTGGCCTCGTGGATCTTGGGGCCGCCCTCCAGGGAGGAGAGGTTGTAGCCATCGGCCTCTTTCGTCACGCGGTGGGACACCATCTTGAAACGGTCCGCAAGAAGCGACTGGAGCATCAGGCGGACCTGATCGTCGGTAGCGGCCGGAGACATTGTGGCGTCCACCCGGTACAACACGTTCTCCCTATCGGGGATCTCGCCGGAGATGCGAAAATGCTGTAGATGGTAGGCGTATTCGACCAGATCTTGGAGGCCGGTGGTCCACGTGAATCTCCCCGGCGAGCGCGCCGGCCCCATCTGTCTCATGGCTGAGTTGATCGCCTTGAGGGAGGCCACCTCGAACGAAGGGGGCACCGCCGTCTGCGCCTGCGCGCGGCTCCGCGCCGGATTCATCAGGCCGATCACGATGGGCACGGCAAGAACGGCCGTTGCCATGACCGCCAACAGCAGCTTCTTGCCGAAATTCAGCTCGCGAGTAAATCGATTCGTCATGATGCCCTCGATTCG
>PLGA01000110.1:9711-23965 GCA_003139735.1 Bryobacterales bacterium
ACTTCTTCGTCGCAGGCGCGTTCGCGTTCTTCTTCCAAGCGAGCGCCCAGCCACCAGACCATGGGATGGAACCAGAAGATGGCTTCCACCACCATGTGGACGGTCGCAAGCAGGTTGTCCCGGCGGCGGATGTGGCATAGTTCGTGCGCCAGGATGACTTCAAGCTCAGCGTCGTCGAGGCGGTCNNCCGGGCTCCAGTTTAGCGGTGGAGGAAACAAGGCGGAGGGCCGTTGGCAGGCGAATCGCCTGCCCTACCTTCCACAGAGCTTCCAGTTCGCGGCCTACCGTCACGGGCGTGGAGGAACGGACGGCGGCGGCGACGCGGTGCCAGCGCGTCCATTCGTACAGCAGGACCGCGACGAAGCCGCAAAACCAGAGTGCCAGGAGCAGGGCAGGAAGCAGACTGGCGGTGGGCGCGGATGCCGCGACTGGCAAGGATGGGTACTGTACCGGCGCGAAGGGCTGGACGATTTGTTCCATTACCAACGGGAAGCGCGATACCGGCGTCGCGGGTAGGAGCCACCGTCCCAGGGTGGCGCCGACGGCGGCCAGCGCGGAAAACGGGACGAGGAACTTGACGGACGCCGCCAGCCACAGCCAGAATCGCGCTCTCGCGTGATTGGCTCTCAGGGCCAAGGCCAGCAGTACGGCGACTGCGGCGAAGGCCGTGGACTGCCAGAGGTGGTTGGCCGTCAGGCGTCCGAAAGAAGCGGCAAATTCCAGTGTGAGCATCGCGTTATCCCTGTGCACTCGTCAGTTTTCCGTCGGCTTCCTTACCCATATCAATTCTCCGTCGGAGTCCTCTCTATATGGTCAATAACCAACCGCTCGACAGGCACTCTGCGCCGCTCAAGCCGTAATCCCAACTTCTCGACGGCCTGGAACACAGACGCAAAGGGAGGCTCAACCGCAGCTACGTCATTGGCGCCCGCCCCACTCGTAGCAGACGCAACATGAGCCGACGGCAACATATCCCTCTGCGCGAAATCCAGAGCCACGTTGTATGTGCCTTTGAGGTCCGTCAAATCAACCACCGGCTGGCCAAGCGGTTGGACTAGCATGTCTGCGAGTCCTTTGGTCGTCACAGCGCTGTACTCCATGTGAAGGATGCCGTTGGAGACGGACACCCGCTGGGTGCCATAGGGCCCCTGCATCTCCGAGGTACGGATTGAGCCGCGCCCCGCCGCCTTTTTGTCTTGACCCGAAGCATTGCCCTGAGCGTCATTCCCATGAACCGATGGTTGAAGCTTCGGCCCAGATGGGGCCACTACTAAAGCGTATCCAGACTGCAGCTTGCTTTCGAGGTGAACCATTAACTTGAAACGCTCTTCTAACAGTGTCCTGAGCATTTCGGGCAACTGCGCCGCGGTCGCACCGGAGGGGAGCTTTGCCTGTATATCGAAGGCGTGAGAGTAGTCCCTGATCCAGTCAGGTCCAGCGACAGCAATCCCTTTCACCGAATACGCGGTCATGATGAGCTGAAGCAGTGTAGCGGAGCCGATGTCGACCCGGTCGCCGACAACTCTCGTGCCTACGTGCTTTCCGGATTCGACGGCCTTCCCCGGGTCCATGCCCGGATGAACCGCAGCAACCTCGAAGCGCAGTGCCGCGGCGTCTGTTTGCGCCCCGGCGTGAATGACGCCGAGCAACAACGGGAAGGCCACAGCCGCGAGCGCCACCGTTGCCAAAAGCAGCTTCTTTCCGAAACTCAGCTTGCGCGTGAATGGACTAGACATGATGCCCTCGATTCGNNCGGGCGAGGCCAGGTAGAACTCGACGACCTTCAGGATGCTCTCGGCGTAGACTTGCGGCTCGCCGCCCATGCGCACCACTTCTTCGTCGCAGGCGCGCTCGCGTTCTTCTCCCAGGCGCGCGCCAAGCCACCACACCAGGGGATGGAACCAGAAGACGGCTTCTACCAGCATGTGGATGGTCGCAAACAAGTTGTCGCGGCGGCGGATGTGGCATAGTTCGTGCGCCAGGATCGACTCCAGCTCAGCGTCGTCGAGGCGGTCTCCGATGCCGGCGGGGAGCCAGAGGATTGGGCGGAAGATGCCGAGGACGCCGGGCTCCAGTTTAGCGGTGGANNTTCTCGCGGCCTTCCGTCATCCGCGTGGAGGAACGGACGGCGGCGGCGACGCGGCGCCAGCGCGTCCATACGTAGATCAGGACTGCGAGGAAGCCACAGAACCAGAGTGCCAGGAGCAGCGCAGGGAGCAGACTGGCGGTGGGCGCGGATGCCGCGACTGGCAAGGACTGGTACTGTACCGGCGCGAAGGGCTGGACGATTTGCTCCATTACCAACGGGAAGCGCGATACCGGCGTCGCGGGTAGGAGCCACCGCCCCAGGTTGGCGCCGATGGCGGCCAACGCGGAGAACGGGACGAGGAACTTGACGGACGCCGCCAGCCACAGCCAGTAACGCGCCCGCGCGTGGGCTCTGAGCGCCAGGGCTAGCAGTACGGCAACTGCTGCAAAGGCCGTGGATTGCCACAGGTGATTGGCCGCCAGGCGTCCGAAAGAAGCCGCAAATTCCGGTGTGGGCACCGCGTCATCCTTTCCTTGCCAGCTTGCGGAGGGTTTTGCGCGCTTCCTCCACGTCTTCGAGAGTGAGCTTGCCGGAATCGATCAGGTGCGCCATGACGGGCTGAGTCCGTCCGCCGAGGAGTCCTAGCAGGTCGTCGATCAACCGGCTTTGTGCGGCCTCGCGGGAAACGACGGCTTCGAAAATGTGGGCGTTGGAGATTTTCCTGACTCGGCGGACCGCCTCCTTCCCTTCCATGCGGTAGATGGTGGTTTGCACAGTGGTGTAGGCCGGACGGCCTTCGGCGGGGAAGAACTGCTGGACGTCCCGAATGCAGGACGGGCCGAGGGTCCAGAGCGCCTCCATAATTTGCAGTTCCAGTTTCGTTAACTTAGGGTGCGCCATCGATTTACTATACCTGCTTGCAATGCTACGACTAAAGTGCGTATTTGGCAAGCGTTTTTCCGCGAATGCCTTTCGCGGGGCATGGGCTGGAGGCGCGCCCGCCCTCGCATCGTGCTAGTGTGGACGCGGAGACAATATATGCGCATTGCATGGGGAATTCTTCTGTTGGCGGCGTGCCCGGTTCTGGCGGGCGCCCAGGGTTACAACGGCCGGTGGGACATTACCACGCTTACTCAACCGAGGCCGCGCGCCTGGTGGGTGGAATTGACCGGGGTCGGGACGCCACAGGCCGCCGGGAAATTCGTGAGCGCCTACGGCGGCGACATGAACAAGATCGACAAGATCGAGGTGGTGAACGGCGAACTGCATTTCACCATCAACGCTCCCGCCCGCCGGGGCGGGGCAACGGACGCGCCGCCGCCCCGCAATTCCATCTATACGGCTCGCCTGGCGGGAGGAAAACTGGACGGCGCGTTCCAGTTGGAAGGACAGACTGAGCCGCCCACGAAATGGACGGGCGTACGCGCCCCCGTGATCGCCGACAAGGACGATGGCTCCTGGAAGAAGGGGCAGCCCATCGCGCTCTTCAACGGAAAGGACGTCACCGGGTGGAAGCCGCTCAATCCGGATACGCCGATGAAATGGACCGTTCAGGACGGGGTCTTGCGGAACGCGCCGCCCACCACCGACATTTATTCCGAACAGAAGTTCTGGAATTTCGAGCTGCACGTCGATTTCCGCATTATTCAAAACTCCAACAGCGGAATCGGGCTGAGGGGCCGCTATGAGATCCAGATTCTCGAAGATTACGGGCGGCCGCCCAACACTCACGGATCGGGCGCACTCTACAGTCGCGTGGCGCCCTCGGTCAATGCCAGCAAGCCCGCCGGCGAGTGGCAGAGCTACGACATCCGGCTGGTGGGACGAACGCTGACGGTGGTGTTCAACGGCACGAAGGTTCTGGACAAAGTGGAAGTTGAAGGGCTGACCGCGATCGCCGAGAACTCGGATGAAGCCGAGCCTGGCCCGTTCATCTTACAGGGCGACCACAGCTACGTGGAGATCAAGAATTTCGTGGTGACGCCGTTGGTCCACTAGCCATACAGTGGGGCAGGCCATCGTTTGCTGTGGCCTGCCTTCTTCGGTGGGCAGGACCGGGGCGCCCACCGTCTCCGNNCCTTCTTCTGGCCTGTTGAGTTATTTCTTGGACGCTCGGCTCGGATATCGCGGGAAGCGCAAGCCGTCTAAGGCCGGAGCGCTGTTACACTCAGGAGGAATGGCTGCCCACAGCGTGCCCGCGGCGATCGGCCTCGGCGAACTCGTCGAGCACCGCGGTGTGCGGGAGTGCCTCCAGTGGTTCACGCGCGAGAAGCAATGGGTCAATGAATCCCATTTGCGGCTCTGCCGGGTGCCGGCGCCTACCTATCTCGAAGGGGAGCGCGCCCAGTGGTTCCTCGAACAGTTCCAAGCGGTGGGCTGGGACGCCTCCATCGATCGCGCGGGCAACGCGATCGCCATCGACGGGCAAGGCCCTTACGTCGCGATGACGGCGCACCTGGACACCGTCATCGCCCCGCGTAACAAAGACGATATCGCCGTCGAGCCGGATGGGCGGCTGACTGGCCCGGGGGTATCCGACAACGGGGCCGGCCTGGCCGCCCTGCTGGCCATCGCGCGCGCCTGGAAGGCCTGCCCGAACCGTCCCGAATTGCGCCGCGGGCTGTTGCTGGCGGCCAACACCGGCGAAGAGGGCGAGGGCAATTTGCGGGGCATGCTCCGGCTTGCCAAGGATTCGCCTCTGGCGCGGGAAATCAAGGCGTTTGTGGTGGTGGATGGCGCCGATACCGGCCACATCACCAACCGCGCGCTGGGGAGCCGGCGCTTCGAGATCGCCTTTGCCGGGCCGGGCGGGCATAGCTGGAGCGATTACGGCGTGGGCAACCCGGTGCACGCCTTGTGCCGCGCGGTGGCCCTGTTTTCGGACGCCAAGCTGGAAGGCGCGCCGAAATCGGCTTTCAACGTAGGCCTCATCGAGGGTGGTTCGAGCGTCAACGCCATCGCGCACGCCGCCGTGGCCAAGGTGGATATCCGCTCCGAGAGCAACGAGAAGATGGATGAGCTGGTGCGGGCCTTGTCTTCCGCGATGGACCGCGCCAGGGACATCGAGAACCAGCGCGCCACGGGCGGCAAGGTGACCGGCCGGATTAAGGAGATCGGGTCGCGTCCGGCCGCGGCGCTGCCGGAGGATGCGGCCATCCTTGGCTACGTGCGCGCTGTGGACGCCCATTTGGGCATACGCTCGCGCCTGAACTGCTCCTCCACCGACGCCAATGTGCCCCTGTCGCTCGGCATACCGGCCATCGCCATTGGTGGCGGAGGCGCCGGGGGAGGGGCCCACACGTCGCAGGAATGGTTCCGGCCGGAAGGGCGCGACCTGGGCCTCAAACGGATCCTGCTGGTCCTGCTTCTGCTGCTGAGAGAGGCCCCCACGGGGACCGGTAAGTGAACCGGAGCAAGGCTGAGGCGGCCCTCGTCTGGAACACGGTGGTCTGGGGGGCGACCTTCGTGGTCGTGAAGGCGGCGCTGGCGGACGTTTCGCCGGTCCTGTTCCTGGCGCTGCGGTTTTCGGTCGCCAGCCTGGCATTGGCGCCGCTCCTGGCCCGCCAACGGCGCACTTCCTGGGATTGGCGGACGGCGGGCGCGGGAGCTCTCGCCGGCATCTGCCTGTTCACCGGATATCTGACTCAAACACTAGGGTTACGCCTCACCTCGGCGCCAAAATCGGCGTTCATCACGGGATTTTCGCCGGTGATGGTACCTTTACTGGCGGCGCTCGTCTATCGCACTAGACCGCGCGTTTCCGAGGTGTGCGGGCTGCTGGTCGCGACGGCCGGTCTGGTCCTGATGACGCTGAAGGGGGCCGCGGAGGCGGTGAATCCGGGCGACCTGCTGACGTTTTTGTGCGCCATCGCGTTCGCTGCGCATATCGTGGTACTCGGCCACTTCGCCGAGCGCATGAGTTTCGAGATCCTGTCCGTGATGCAAATCGTGATGGCCGCAGTCCTGTCGCTGGCGTTGTTTTGGTGGGTGGAACCGCCGCACATCCGTTGGCGGCCCGCGACAATCGGCGCCATACTGGTAACAGGGCTATTCGCCACTGCGTTGGCGTTTACGATTCAGGCCTGGGCCCAGCGGTACACCACCCCGACGCGAACGGGGCTGATTTACATGCTGGAGCCGGTGTTTGCCTGGGTCACTTCGTTTCTGCTGGCGGGTGAGGGAATGTCGCGACGCGCTGCCGCGGGCGCGGTCCTCATCCTGGGTGGAGTTGTCTTGGTGGAGCTGAAACCGTTGAATCCGCGGCGGCATCCATCGTAAGTAAGTGCACATTCGAAAAATTGAAGGGGCAACATGAGTTTTTCTGAAAAATTACGTACCGAGAAGCTGCTTTCGTTCACTCTGGTGGTGCTCACGCTGTGCGTCGGCATTCTGATCGGCACGCTGATTAGCGTCGATTGGGGTGTGAGAGCGGCGAAAGGCAGTCAGGCGGCGCCCGGCGCGACGCCGCTAACGATCCCCAACCCGGTCGAACTATCGACGGCGTTTTCACAAATTGCGAAAGAGGTAGAGCCCTCGGTGGTGCATATTACGGTAAAGTATCTGCCGAAGGCTCCCGCGCAAACCCGGAACCGGCGCCGGGCAATCCCGGCCCCTGGCGACGAGGGCAACGGCGACGGCGACAGCGGCAACGGATTCGAGCAGTTTTTCCAGTTCTTCGGCAACCCCTTCGGTGGCGGGCCGGAAATGCCGGGCGCGCAAGGCGGCGAGGCGCTGGGTTCCGGCGTTGTGGTGGACCGCGCCGGTTACATCCTGACGAATAACCACGTGGTCGATAAGGCCGACAGCATCAAGGTGAAATTCACCGGCGATCCGGCCTCGTATGACGCCAAAGTCATCGGCGTGGACGACCAAACCGATTTGGCGGTGATCCGCGTCGAGGGGAAGACCAACGTTGTCGCGGCTAAGATTGGCAATTCCGATGCCGTGCAGGTGGGAGACTGGGCGGTGGCCATCGGGTCTCCGTTCGACTTTCAGAACACCGTGACCGCCGGCATCATCAGCGCCACGGGACGAGACATTCCCGACGGCGGCAGCACCCAGTATCAGCACTTCCTTCAGACCGATGCGGCCATCAACCCCGGCAATAGCGGCGGCCCGCTGTTGAACATCCGCGGCGAGCTGATTGGCATCAACACGGCCATCGCCTCCACCACGCGGGGATACCAGGGCATCGGTTTTGCCTTGCCCATCAACACCGCGGCCGGGGTTTATAACCAGATCATCAAGAACGGCAAGGTGACGCGCGGCTCCATCGGCATTAACTACAGTCCCGATGACAACGCGACCAGGGCCAACCTCCAGATCGCCGGCGTTTCCGATGGCGTTTTTATCAGCAGCGTGGAAGCCGGCGGTCCGGCCGAGAAGGCTGGAATCAAAGACGGGGACGTCATCGTCTCCATCAATGGAAAACCGGTGAAAGATGGCAACGATCTGGTGAGCGTGGTGGTCGCCACGCCCATTGGCACGACGGTCGACCTGGGGGTGGTTCGCGACGGCAAGCACTCCGATTATAAGGTGGCGGTCGGGGACATCACGCAGGTTTTTGCCGAAAGGTTCGGGAACGGCAGCGTTCAGCCAGGCGGGGTCAAGCCGGAAGCCACTGCGGCCAAGTTCGGCATGCAGATCCAGCAACTGACCGACCAGAAGCGCCAGTCGCTCGGCATCAAGCAGAGCGGCGGCGTGGTGATCGAATCGGTGGAACCCAACTCGTTCGCCGAGGAGATCGGTCTGGTTCCCGGCGACGTGATCTTCTCGATCAATCGCCAGCCGGTCAATTCGGTGACGGACGTGGAGCGCGTCGAAACCACGTTGAGAGGCGGCCAGCCGGTATCTTTCCGCGTGCTGCGCAAGACCGGTCCGAACGGCGAATGGGCCCCGGTGTACCCCGCCGGGGTGCTTCCGAATTCGGTGCAGTAACCCACTGAGCCCACCGAGCCGCGAACGTAACCGAGCCGCGAACTCCGTACCGAGCCGCGAACGTTAGAGAGCGGTTCTTGCCCCTGCGGCAACCGCTCTCTTACGTTCGCGGCACGGCCGCCTCGGCTCGGCCCACGCCTCCCTCCCGCCCCGCATCCTTATATAATGAGTTTTTCCACTCTCAATACCCAAGGAGCATTCATGGCTGTAAAGCGCATAGGCATTCTCACGGGCGGCGGCGACGTGCCGGGATTGAATTCCGTGATCAAGACGGTGGTTTACCGTGCAAGCGAGATCGGCTGCGAGGTGATCGGAATTCGCCGCGGCTGGGAAGGCCTGACCCATGTCAACCTGGAGGACCCGGCCAGCCGCGCACGCTACATCCTGCCGCTGAACCGCGAGAACACGCGCAGCATCGACCGCACGGGCGGGACCTACCTGCACAGCTCGCGAACCAACCCCTCGAAAATGAAGAAGGTGCCTCCCACGCTGGAGGGTCAGGATTTCCCCGCCAAGGAAACCACCAAGAAGGGCGTCACTTCCACGGTCTACGACGTCACCAAGGCCGTGTTGAGGAACATCGAGACGCTCGGGCTGGACTATCTGATCCCCATCGGCGGAGACGACACGCTCAGCTACGCGGCGGAGCTCGACCGGCACGGAATGAAGGTGGTCGCCGTGCCGAAAACCATGGACAACGATGTGCGGAATACCGAGTACTGCATCGGCTTCTCGACCGCCATCACGCGCGCCATGGACGCCATCGAGCGCCAGCGCACCACGGTAGGTTCGCATGAGCGCATCGGCGTTTTCCGCGTGTTTGGCCGCGACGCCGGATACACCGCCCTCTACACGGCTTACGTCACCTCCATCCGCTGCTGCATCCCCGAGTTCAAGGTGGATCTGCCCAAGCTCATCGGCTTCCTGATCGGCGACAAGAAGAACAACCCCAGCAACTACTCGCTGGTGATTCTCTCCGAAGGCGCGGAGTGGGAAGGCTACCAGGTGAAGGAATATGGAGAGGCCGACGCCTTTGGCCACCGCAAGAAGATGAGCGTGGCCGAAGACCTCAGCAACGAAATCAAGGCCGCCACGGGCGAAGAGACCATCGTCAGCGACCTGACCTACGATCTGCGCTCCGGCAGCCCGGACTTTGTGGACC
Source organism: Bryobacterales bacterium (assembly GCA_003139735.1). Classification (GTDB taxonomy): domain Bacteria; phylum Acidobacteriota; class Terriglobia; order Bryobacterales; family Bryobacteraceae; genus BOG-224. Next base: position 18,840 of record PLGA01000110.1, read on the forward strand.
GCATGGTGGCCACCACCTTCGCGGGCATGGCCATCGACGCCATCGAAGAGGGCAAACACGGCTTGATGACTGCCATCAGCAACGGCTGCTACACCCTGGCGGAGATCCCCGATCCCAAGTTGGGGCCGCGCCACGTGGATATCGGCACGCAGTACAACACCGAACGGTACCGGCCCACCTACGACCGCAAGATGGGTCTGCCGGTGTTCCTCACCAAGGTATAGGGCTTGGACTGGAGGCGATTTTTCCGCTGGCGTACCGAAAAGGGTAGGGGTCGGGCATGCCCGACCCTGCTCACGCCAGAGCTGCAAGCGCGCATCCAAGCCTCGTTCGACCAGGCCGCCGGCGACGAGGAGCACTTCCCCGCCACCATCGACCCCCGCATTTACCACGTGAAGCTGATCCGCGAGCACCTGGGCGGTCTGGCCGGCAAACGGGTGCTCGATGTGGGATGCGGCAAGGGACGGTTCGCGCGGGTTTTCCAGGAGCAGGATCCCGAGGCCGAACTCTGGGGCCTCGACCTGTCCGAAGCCATGCTCCGCCGCGTCCCCGCCGGCATCCATACGCGCGCCGGCTCCATGACCGCGATGCCGTTCGAAGACGGATTCTTCGATGCCGCCTACGCCACCGAGTCCCTGGAGCACGCCGTGGAAATCGAGCAAGCCGTCAGCGAGATCTGCCGCGTGGTGAAGTCCGGCGGGCGCATCGCCATTATCGATAAGAATGCCGCGCAATGGGGCAGGTTGGCGACGCCGGAATGGGAGCGGTGGTTCACTCGCGAAGAACTGGAGCGTCTGCTGGCGCGCCACTGCCGCCAGGTGACCAGCCGGTTCATTTCCTACTGGGAAGATGTGGCGCCGGACGGTTTGTTCCTGGCGTGGCTGGCGGTGAAATAACCGCTCTCTGACGTTACCGAGCCGCGAACGTAAGAGAGCGGTCCCCGGGGGCGCTACAGCACGTGATAATATCCGTCCCGCTCCAGAACTTCCACCGGAATCCCGAAAAGCCCCCCGAGCGCGGAAGCGGTGAGCGCCCGCTCCTTGGGTCCATCGCCGTGTATGCGGCCGTCGCGGATGGTCACCACGCGCCGCATCTCGGGAATGATGTCCGGCAGGTGATGGGTCACCATGACAATGCCGATCCGGCCGCCGGCGAGTTTGCGTAAAATTTCGCGCAGTTCACGGGCGGCGCGCAGGTCCAGGCTGGTCGACGGTTCATCGAGGATCAGCGTCTCGGGATCGTGCACCAGCGCGCGGGCAATCAGAATGCGGCGCGCCTCTCCGGAGGAAACCTCGTTGGTGGCGCGCTCCGCCAGATGCGGGATTTCAAGCAACCCCATCACCTCGCGGGTCTTCCGCTGCATCTCCGAAGTTACGGCGTGATAGGGCCAGATGCCGACGCTGCCGAAAAACCCCGAGAGCACGATTTCAAACGCGGAATAGTCCCGCGTGCACATTTGCATCCAGTCGTTCGAGACCAGGCCGAGCCGGTTGCGTAGTTCGAACAGGTTCCAGCAGTCGCTTCCGAGAATGCGTAACGACCACGGCTCGGATTTCATGACCGGGTAGAGGTCGCGCGCGATGGCCTTGATGAGGGTGGACTTGCCCGACCCGTTTGGCCCCAGTATCGCCACGTTCTCGCCTTGCGCGATGGATAGCGTGATGCCGTCGAGCACGTCCCGTTCGCCGCGCCGGACCGTGACGTTTTGAAACTCGATGAGCGGTAAATCGGTTTCCATTACTTGGGCTGCTGGGCGCGGATTTCCTCGAGGCGCTTCTTGACGTATTCCTGGTATTGCGCGCGCAGCGCCGGGTCGCTCGGGCTGCTGTAGATTTCGCTCGACTTGTACTTGCCCGTGTCGAACATCATGCGGGTCCACTCGTCGTGAATGTGAGTCGTGTCGGCCGCATCGATGATCTGCTGCGCGTTTTGCGGCGGGACAAAGGATACGCCTTCGCGATCGCCGATCACCAGGTCGCCGGGCATCACCGTGACATTGCCGATCCTGATGGGAACGTTAATGCCCGAAAGCGTCGCGCCGCCGATGGCGCTGGGGTGCACCGATTTGTAATAGCACGGCATGTCCATTTCCGCGATCCCCTCCAAATCGCGGAACGAGCCGTCCACCACCAACCCTCCGCCCTTGGTGGCCTTCATGATGTAGTAAAAGAGGTTGTCGCCGACGATGGTGCCGCCTTCCTTTTTCCCGAACAAGTCCACCACCAGAACATCGCCAGGCTGCAACATGTCGAATGCGACCTGGTTGTTCAGACTCCGCCCGCCCGCCGCCTGGGCTTTGGCATTGACCACGGCGTCCAGATCGGAGCGCGCGGGCATGAACTGCACGGTAAATGCGCGGCCGGCCATGTGCTTCCCAGGATGCAGGACTTCCCAGTCGCCCACGTATTGGCTGTACCCGCCGACGCCACCGCCGCCGCCCCGGCCGCCGGGAATTGTGATTTCTTCCTGGGAAAGGCCTTTGGCCCTTTCGATGAGCGCGTCGGGAACCTTCGGACGTCCATCCGGGAAGCGGTCGCCGGTCCACGCCTTGGTGTACTCCACCATCTGGTCCTTGGTCCAAGTCCACAACTGCGCCTTGGCGGGCGTGGGCGCGAGCACGGACGCGAAGCATGCGGCCGCCGCCAGCGGTATCAAACCGCGCTTACGAATCGTCATTTCTTGGCCCTCCTCTCGATTCCCTAACTCCACAGGTTGTCGTTGGAGCGAACGTTGTTCCACTGGTCGGTCGGCTCGAACCATCCCTCGCCCGGAACCAGGTGCTGCTTGCAGGCCGCTTCGTTCAAGGTGATGCCCAAACCCGGCTTGTCGGGCACGGTGATGTACCCCTTGTTGACGATGGGCTTCTCGACGCCGTCCACCAGGTCGCTCCAGAAGGGTACGTCCACGGCGTGATTCTCCAGGCACAGGAAGTTCTCCGTGGCGGCGGCCACGTGTACGCACGCCATGGCGCCGATGGGCGTGTGGGCGCAATGCAGGGCCATGGGAACGCCGTACGCCTGCGCCATGTCCCCGATCTTCTTGGTCTCGAGGATTCCGCCGCTGGTCAGCACGTCCGGGTGGATGATGTCCACCGCATGGGCCTTGCACAGCACCTCGAAGGGCTCTTTGAGGAAAATGTCCTCGCCCGTGAGAATGGGGGTATCGACCGCGCTCGAGATCTCCTTCAATAAGTCGGTCTCCTGCCACGGGATCATGTCTTCGAGCCACGCCAGGTTGTACTTCGTGAGCGCCTTGCCCAGCCGGATGCAACTGTTGACGCCGATGCGGCCGAAGTGGTCGGCAGAGATCGGAATGCTCATGCCGACGCCCTCGCGCACCTGCGCCACGAAATCGCACATCATCCCGATGCCCTTATCGGTGATCTCGGTAGCCAGCATGGGGTGCTCGGCGAAAAGTCCACCATACTGCTGCGCGATTCCGGCAGCCTGCGTCACCGTGTCCGGCGTCCGCTGCACAAGGTTAAGCCCGAGGTCCATCTTCATCCACGTGAAGCCCATGGCCATGCGCTCTTTGAGGCGGCGCGCGAACTCCGCGGGATCGTTCGATTCCGTGGTGTCGCAGTAAATGCGGATCCGGTCGCGGAACTTGCCGCCCAACATCTGGTAAATCGGCGCGTTGTAGGCCTTGCCTGCCAAGTCCCAGAGCGCCACTTCCACTCCCGACACCCCGCCGCCCTGCCGGGCATGGCCGCCGAACTGCTTGATTCTGCGAAAGAGCAGGTCCACATTGCAGGGGTTCTGGCCGAGGAGCCTGCTCTTCAGCTCCAGGGCGTAATTCTTGGTGGCGCCGTCGCGCACCTCGCCCAGGCCGTAGATCCCCTGGTTGGTGTCGATGCGGATGAGTGGGGACGTCATGGGCACGCCCCTCAGCACCGCAATCCGCAGATCCGTGATCTTCAGGTCCGAGGGCTTGGAGTTGGTGTTTACATTTTGGGGAAGCGCTTCCAGCGCTCCGCCGGTCAGAAAGCCGGCGGACAGCGCCCCCGCGGTTCTTTTCAAGAAGGAACGCCGTCCGTGAGCGGCGTGGAGTAAAGACATAGTAGATCTCCTTTCCGACGAAGTGATTTTAACCCGATTCAGATCCGGCCGAACTTGGCCACCGCTTCCTTCATGGACTTGAACTTCTCGATGAACGGGAGCATCTGGTGTTCGGTCTGGTCCAGATCCTGCGCCTTCTTGAGGACGTCGGCGGCTTGCGCCTTCGGCACGGCCACCACGCCATCTTCGTCGGCGCTGATGATGTCGCCCGCATTCACGCGCACGCCCGCGCAGGTGACGGGAATGTTGACGCCCACGAAGCGGTAATGATTGATGCTGGTCGAAGGCGCGACGCCCCGGCTGTACACCGGGAATTGTATCTTGCCGATCTGCGGCAGGTCGCGTATCGAGCCGTCGATCACCGCCCCGGTCAGCCCGCGAACCTTCATGGCCGTGGCCATCAAACCGCCGATTCCTGCATAGTCCAGGCCGTCTTCGAGAACCATCACGTAGACCGATCCCGGCGGGGCGGCGTCGATAGCGTCCAGCATTCCCTGCGACGCCGCGGAGCCTTCCTTGTGCTCCTCTTTCTTAAGGTAGACGGTGACGGCGGGTCCGGCGAACTTGGTTTTGAACAGGGGCCGCATGTCGTGGGACATATAGGCCTTCTGCCCGTAGAGTTGCTCCATGGCATCCGACACGGAAGCCACCTCCACGTTTCGGAAGCCTTCAATCAGCGGGTCCGCCGAGGGTTGCGCCATGACCCACCCGGCGAACGCCAGCACGGGGACAATGGCAAAATACAGCTTCGTCTTCATGTTCGTTTCGTTTCCTTTCCAATGCCAGCGGCTCAGATCTCAATCATAGCCGCCTTGCAGGGGCCCCGATTCGTCCGTAAGATTCTTATGACGCGGAGACGCGGAGACGTGGAGAAAGACGTCCGTAATGGTTCGTTTTGCCCACTGGGGTTTTCTCTGCGTCTCCGCGTCNNTCCGCGTCTCCGCGTCAGGTCTTTCCGCCGTCCCGCCGCGACACGTGGTACGGTAATTTTGGAACCTTTGTAGCCGTTTTTCCCTGGAGAGAAGAGTCTATGCCAACTGAAACCAATCCGCGCAGGGATTTCCTGCG
>PLGA01000110.1:24034-28439 GCA_003139735.1 Bryobacterales bacterium
CGGTCGCGGGCGGCGGAACGGTGCACTTCCCCGCGGGCAATTACCTTTCCTATTCCATCCATCTGAAGAGCAACGTGATGCTGCAACTGGAACCGGGCGCCATCATCATCGCCGCCGATTCGCCCGCGCCGGGCGCGGCCGGCTACGATCTGGCCGAGCCGAACCAGTGGAACATGTACCAGGATTTCGGCCACAGCNNACAACAGCCTGATCTGGGGCGAAGGACTCGAGAACATCGGCATCGTGGGAACCGGCCGCATCTGGGGCAGGGGATTGAGCCGCGGCACGGGCGCGCCCAACGCCCTGACTCCGGGGGTGGGCAACAAGTCCATCAGCCTGCGCGAATGCCACAACGTGCTGCTACGCGATTTTTCGATTTTTCACGGCGGCCACTTCGGCATTCTGGCGACGGGCATCGACAATCTCACCATCGATAACCTGAAGATCGATACCAACCGCGACGGCATGGACATCGATGCCTGCCGCAACGTACGCGTTTCGAATTGTTACGTGAACTCGCCCTGGGACGACGGCATTTGCCTCAAGTCCGACTACTCGCTGGGCCGCGCCAAACAGACCGAGTACGTCGCCATCTCCAACTGCTACGTCAGCGGATGCTGGGAAGAAGGGTCCCTGCTCGATGGCTCCTACAAGAAGTTCGCGCCCGATGCCCGCGGGGTTTCGCACACCGGCCGCATCAAGTTCGGCACGGAATCGAACGGGGGTTTCCGCAACATCACCATTTCCAATTGCATCTTCGAAGGCTGCCAGGGACTGGCGCTGGAGACGGTGGACGGCGCCCAGCTCGAAGACATAACCGTCACCAACATTTCGATGCGCGACATCATGAGCGCTCCCATTTTCATGCGCCTGGGCGCCCGCATGCGCGGCCCCGACAACACGCCGGTGGGAACCCTGAAACGCGTGGTCATCAGCAACCTGGTGTGTTCGAATTGCGTATCGAGTCTCGGCTCGGTCATCAGCGGGATTCCGGGCCATGAGATCGAAGACGTAAAGATCAGCGACATCCAGATTCTGCACCAGGGCGGCGGCACCAAGGAAGACGCAGCCTACCAGCCTCCCGAGAACGAGGAAACGTATCCCGAACCCGGCATGTTCCTCGGCGTTGGCCGGCCCAGCGGACGCGCTCCCGACGGCCACTGGGTTTCCGAGGAAGAAGCCGCCGCGGGACGGGCGGCAAGAGGCCCCATGACGCCCGGAGCCGCCGGGGCCCCCGGCGGCAGGGGCGCAGGCGCGGGCGGTGCCCCGCCCACGCGCCACAACATGCCTTCACACGGGATGTACGTGCGCCACGTCAAGGGCATTCAGTTCGATAACATCGAGATCCGAACCGCGAAAGACGACCTGCGGCCGGCCTTCGTACTGGACGATGTCCAAGACGCCGACGTCTTCCGCGTCAAAGTGCCGCAGGTCGCCGGGACGCCGGTGATCGCCCTCCACAACGTTACGGATTTTGCGGTCCACATGTGCAGCGGCGTACCGGACACGCAATTGAAGACCGCCGACAACAAAACCCTGTAGGCCAGTAGGACGGGCCGGGAGGCGAACGCCGTTTCTGGCAAGTTTCCGGCTTGCAATTGGTTGGAAACCGAGAGAGTTGCCCTGACGAACCGTCGGCGTTGTAAAATTAGGTCGAGATGTACCTTCCGTCAGCCGTCACGAAGCAGGCAGAAATCGAAGCGGCCATCGCCCGCGTCCAGCAGTCCATTGGACCGGACGTGGTGCGGATTCGCTACGAGATCGGTGAGGATTGGAGCGGTCAGTGGGCTATCTTTTTCCGCATCCTACTCACAGATGATGCTGCCCGGCGCCACCTGCGGGAAGTTGCGCCGAAAGTCGTTTGGGAATTGGCGCGCCAATTGGATTTTCCCGGCATGGGCGTGTTTCCGTATCACAATTTCCGAAGTGTCTCCGAGCAGTCGATGTTGCAGGAGCCCGCGTGGGCCTAGCAGATGAGCTATTCGAAGATGCACATTTCTTGGCTGACAAGGGGACCGCGGATCAACGCCGGACAATGATGCGGCGTTCGATCTCGACGGCATACTACGCCGCCTTCCACCTCTTCGTCGAAGATTTCGTCGAGCATTGGGAGTTTCCCGATCAGCGCGCTCGATTAGGAAGAATGTTCGGGCACGGTAAGATGTGTACCGGCTTTACACCGAAAGACAAGAAGAATCCCACATCCGTGGAACAAGAGCTGCAAGATGTCGTCACGGCCTTCTCTCAGCTCCAGAAGGATCGTGAAAGAGCCGACTACGATGGCGGTTGGAGGCTCGTCAAAACGGACGTGGATGACGCAATCCGGCTCGCGGAAGTTGTGTTTTCGAAGTGGCGCAAAATCAAGGATGAGGATATCGCGCGACACCATCTCCTTTCGATGTTTGGCGCAAGGTCGGATTGAACTGGCGCAATAACCCAAGGGCGCGACGCTTCGCACGTCGGGCCGTGCGTACCCCGGTCGGCCCCCCTGCGCCGCCTTACGGCAGCGATGCCACCACCTTCGGCGCTTCCCCGCCGAGCGTATCGTACAGCGGTCGCGCCGGCTTCGCTTCCGGGCCCTCCTGGGCCACGGACACCGCCAGCACCTTGATCTTTGCGTTGTTCGGCAGCGTCAACGTCCGCGCCCCCGCCGGCACATCGATGGCGTACGCGAACAGGTACGAATATGCGTAGGGCTGGTTCAACCCCTCGGGCGTGTGGTGGTGCGAGCAATACCAAGCCAGGTCCGCGCGCTTGATGAAGCCCGGCCTCATGCCCACATAGTCGTCGGGATACCGCGGCGACCAGTCCCGATGCCCCTGCGAGTTCTGCTTGGCCGGATCGGGATCCCACACCGCATGATTCGCCGAGACTGCCCAATCCTTGTCGGTATACGGATTGTTCTTCCAGATTCGTGTGTCCCACTGGCCGATAAATCCGCCCCAGTCCTCAATGTTGAGATCGGCGGACTTGTCGCCCACCTTGAAAGTCGCCTTAGCGTCGCCGTCGGAGGCCGCCGCAATCAGGTACACGCGGTCGAAATTACCCGCGGGCAGGGCGATGGTCTGACCCTTGGCGGTCACCGCGTTTTGCTTGCCGGAACCCGCCGGNNGCCATCTTGAAATCCACGCCGCTGAAGGTCAGCTCCGTAGGCAGCATCTCGGCGGGCAGGGAATTGCCCTTGCCGTCGAAGCCCGCGGTCGATGGACGGTCGTCGTTGCTCGCCGCCTCCAGATCGTAAGCCAGCGTGACGGGCTGCGACCGGACAGCCGGCGTTCTGCCCGGCGCCGCGCCCAGCCGCAGCGCGAAGGTGCGCGGCTGATACGCGGTGAACGAGGTCACCAGCGCTCCACTCGACACGGTGGCGGCGCCCACCGGCATCTCTTGCCCGTTCACTTCGCGCGCCGAAGCGATGGGACCGGCGAACGTCGCATGCACGTTCGGCGCGGCCTTGCCGTCCAGTTCCACCATGCGCAGAATCACTTCGTCGCTCTGCTCGGCCTTCTTGAGCGCCAGCACCCGTATGCGCGGGTTGTCGATTTTCAGCAGCGAAAACTCCTTGCCCAGCGCGCCGGCGTGCTTGCTGGTTTCGAAAGCCTGGAGCGGTGAGCTCAAGCGATAAGCTTGCCAATCCGTCTGGCCGTCGCGCCAGTCGCCCTTGTGCCCGGCGATGCCGAAAACGTTCTCATGATGGCCCCAATCCTGGTTGGCCTGGTCGGTGTAGGATGTGTCTGTACCCGGCGACCGCACCAATGTCAGGCGGATGGTGTTGTCGGTAGGCTTGTCGGAACCGTTCTTGACATCGGTCAGAATGGTGGCGCCGTACGAGCCGCTCTTATCCGTGAGATCGATCCAGTGATGCGAAGCCACTTCGAACTGGCGCTCGGCGGCATTCGGCCGCTCCACGGTTCCAATCTCCCAGTTGTAAGTGGCGTTGGTGTTGGATGCGCTCAGTGGGACGCTGGCCTTTAAATTGGCGTACATCGTGGACCAGTCGAACACCTCGCCGATCTCCACGCGGTTGCCGCCGTCGCCGGCCGAGAGACTCACGGTCTGGGTGAATTTCGACCCTTCCGTCGATCGCGTCGTCTCCAATGACACGCGCGCCGGCCCATTCTCCGTAATGCGCACCTGCCCCCCGCCCCGTACGTAGGTGCGCGGCGCCGCCTGCTCCTGGTCGAAATCCATGTTCCAGGCCGGCCACTGTGTAGGATGGTCGTACGAGATTGCCAGGCGAATGGGCGCCGAGAGCAGCTCTTTGCCGACCGACTTGTCATAGATGCTCGAAATGTCGCCCGCGTTATTCAACATGACCTTATAGCGCGCGTTTTCGATTGACCGCTCGATGGCTGCCGCGCCGGCCGCGCCCGCGCCGCCTCCGCCGCCAAAGCCGCGGCCGCCGCCG
>PLGA01000280.1 GCA_003139735.1 Bryobacterales bacterium
GCCAGCGCCGAGAATATTCAATTCACCGAGTCCGGTTTCTACGAGATTCACCGGCCCACCGGGCCTGAGACGGTGGCAGTGAACGCGGATCGTCATGAGTCCGACTTGGCCCCGGCGCCTCAGGAAACCCTCACGTTATGGGAAAATACAGCACAGGGGGCCTCCGGCGCAGGGGGAACCAGCGAATCCGGCCAGCGGGATCTGTCGCTGTGGTGGTACGTGATGATTGCGGTATTGGCGCTTGCGATCGCCGAATCGCTATTGGGGAATAAGCATCTATCGGTCGATAAAGAGGCGGCATGAAACCTTTGGATCGGTTATCCGAGTATCTGGGCGCTCTGGAGCGCAGGCTCCGGTGGCTCGCGTTGACGCGTGGCGCGGCTGTGGCGGCGGGGGCTGCCCTTGCCCTGACTGTCCTGGCGGTGCTGGCCGTCAACCACTACGCATTCTCCAGCCTGAGTGTGATCGGAGCGCGCGTGATCCTCTTCCTCGGGCTGGCCTTCGCGGTAGCTGCGGCGCTCATCGTCCCGGTGATTCGCCTCAACCGGCGGCGCGCGGCCCGCGCAGCCGAGCGCGCCTATCCACAGTTCGAAGAACGCCTGCTGACGTTTAGCGAGCGCGTGGAGCAGAACCCGGGCGATCCGTTCCTGTCGCTGCTGGCGGACGATACTCTGAAAGTCGCCGAAACCGCCGAGCCTAAAGGCGTGGCCCGAACCGGCTGGATTTTCAGCCTCTCTTCAGCCGCCGTTTTCGCCGTGGGAGCGCTCATCTGGCTTGGCATGTCGGGCCCGGGCTTCCTGGGTTATGGCACGGCGCTGCTTTGGGGCGGTCTGCCCAAGGCCAGCATGACGCCCTTTTACGACATCACGGTCACGCCGGGCAACCACACCGTGCGCAAACGCGCCGACGAAACCGTCCATGCGCGCCTCAAGGGCTTCGCCGCGCCCACCGTGCGGTTCTTTGGGAAGTATGCCAGCTCGTCGAAGTGGGAACAGGCCGAAATGGGCGCCGAGCCCGGCGGCTCCGATTACCAGTTCGTGATCGCGGGCATTCCGGAATCCATGGAATACTACGTGGAAGCCGGCGGGATTCATTCGAAGACCTTCAAGCTGAACGTGGTCGATTTGCCTTCCGTCAAGCACATTCAGGTCACCTATCATTACCCGTCGTGGACCGGCATGAAGGATGTGACCGAGAATCCCGGCGGCGATCTGCGCGCCGTGGAGGGGACCTCCGCCGATGTCACCATCGAGACCGACAAGCCGTTGGCCAGCGGAGCCTTGCTGCTGGGCGACGGATCGAAGCTGACCCTGCACAGCGGCCCCAACAACACCTTGATGGCCAGCGTCCCGATCGCGCGCGACGGCATGTATCACGTCGCCGCGGTGGAAAGCGGCGAAGACGTCCGCCTCACGGAAGATTACTTCATCGAAGCGCAGAAGGACAATCCGGCCGAGGTGAAGATTACGCGGCCCGGTCGCGATTTCCGCGCGTCGCCCATCGAGGAAGTGGCTATCGCAGTCCAGGCCAAGGACGATTTCGGCTTGCGCGACGTCCAGTTGCATTACTCCTTTAACGGTGGCCCGGAAAAGGTGGTCCCGATGCTTCAGGCCAAGGGCGCGAAAACCTCCACCGGCGCCGCGACCATTGCCCTCGAGGACCTCAAGGCGCAGCCTGGCGACTTGGTGAGCCTTTATGCCACGGCCACCGGCGCGCGGACCACGGCCAACACCGACATGTTCTTTATCCAGGCCGAGCCGTTCGAGAAGAACTACTCGCAGTCGCAGGAGGCAGGCGGCGGAGATGATCCCGCCGGAGGTGGCGATCAGCAAAACGCCGACCAGGAAATATCCAACCGTCAGAAGGAGATCATTACCGCTACCTGGAACCAGTTGAAAGGGTCGGGCGGCGCCAGGAAAGATGCGGCGGAGAATGCCGGCTTTCTGTCCCAGGTTCAGTCCAAGCTGCGCGATCAGGCCAAGTCTCTTTCCGAGCGCATGCAAGCCCGCCAGCTCGAAAATGCCGGCGATTCGTTCAAGACCTTCGTGGACGCCATGAACAACGCCGTTGCGGCCATGGGTCCGGCGGCCGACAAGTTGAAGGCCGGCAGTTGGCAGGACGCTTTGGCGCCCGAACAGAAAGCGTTGCAATACCTGCTGCGCGCCGAATCCACCCGGCGCGATATTGAGGTGGCGTTTGGCCGGCAAGGCGGTCGCGGCGGAGGCGGCGGCGGTGGTGGGAACAGCGCCACGCGCGACCTTCAGGGGCTCTTCGACCTGGAACTCGATACCGAGAAGAATCAATACGAGAACACCCGGCAGGCGCAGTCCAGTGACCAGCGCCAGCAGAGCATCGACGAGGCCATGCAAAAGCTGGAAGAATTGGCTAAGCGGCAGCAGGAACTGGCCGACCAGCAGCGCCAGGGCCAACAGCTTACCTCGGACCAGCGCTGGCAGCAGGAGTTGCTGCGGCGCGAGGCGGAACAGCTTCGGCAGCAGATGCAGCAGTTGACGCGCAACGATAGCGGCCAGTTGAGCCGTAACCAGCAGGGTCAACAGGGTCAACAAGGACAGCAGGGTCAACAGGGTCAACAGGGACAGCAGGGCCAGCAGGGACAGCAGGGGCAACAAGGTCAACAAGGCCAGCAAGGCCAACAGGGGCAACAAGGGCAACAGGGCCAACAAGGCCAGCAGGGTCAGCAGGGACAGCAAGGCCAGATGGGCCAGTTAGCGCAGATGGGCCAGCGTGGTCAGCAGGGACCGCAGGCGCAGCAGGGCATGCAGGGGCAGACGGGATCTATCGGCCAGCAGCAACTGGAACAGACCATCAGCCGGTTGGAGCAAGCCATTCAGAACATGCGCCCGCCGCAGCCCGGCCAGGCCGCTAACGAAGCGGAAGCCCGCCGCGCGGCAGCCGGCCTCAAGGATGCCGAGCAGACTCTCCAGAGTCTGCGCACCGCCCAGTCCGGCAACCAGGTGGACAGCCTGGTCAATCAAGCCGACGCTCTTGTGCAGACCCAGCAGAAGTTCGAGCAGGATTTGCGGCGCGCCATCGCCTCCCAGGAACGGGGAGAATACCTCGCTCCGGCGCAGGCCGCGCCGCTCGCCGACCGGAAGGAAGCCGAAGCGCAGGATCTCAAGCAGCTCGAACAGGCCATGCAGAACGCCGTACGCGACATGCGGACCACCCAGCCTCAGGCATCCACCAAGATGCGCGAGGCTCTCGCCGAGGAGCAGCAGGAGGAACTGTCGCGCGACATGGAGCGCAACGCGCAGTACATTCGCAGCGGCAACGCGCCCTATGCCGCCCTTTCCGAACTCAACATGACGCAAGGACTCGCCGATCTGCGCGACCGCTTGCGGGGCGTCCAGCAGGCGTTGGGGCCGGACAGCCAGGGGCGGCCGGGGCAGGACAGCAAGGCGGCGGAGCAGGCGCTGGCGCAGCTCGAACAATTACGGCAGCAGATGCAGCAACTCGGCCAGCGTGGACAGCAGGGCCAACAGGGACAGCAGGGCCAACAGGGACAGCAGGGCCAACAGGGCCAGCAGGGCCAGCAGGGTCAACAAGGCCAGCAAGGCCAGGGTGGTCAACAGGGCGGTCAGCAGGCCGGCGGTGGACAGCCGGGTCAAGGCGGGCAGAATGGCGGCCAACGGCAGTTCGGCGGTGCGAACGGCGGCGGGTCCTGGGGTGGACCGGGGCCGGTCGGCCCGAATTGGGTGGGCACGTACGAGGGCACGCTGCAGTCGCTCCGCACCCTCCAGCAGCAATACCGCGACGACCCGAACACCGCGCGCGACGTGGGGGCCCTGATCCGCGACATGATGCGCCTCGATCCCAACACCTACGCCAACGAACCGTTGCTATCCGAGCGCATCAATGCCGCCGTGCTCACCGGCATCGAACAGGTGGAGATGGAACTCCGCCGCAAGGTGGACGCCTCCGATAGCAGCGTCCGAAGCCAGGGCGGCGAACCCGTGCCGCAAGGCTACTCCGACGCCGTAGCGAGATACTTCAGCGGCCTGAGCGAGTCCAAAGGCAACAAGTCGAAGTAGTGGAACCGGGCCGCCCCCGCGGCCCCGATTAGTGTCTTGTCTGATGCGCGGCGGCTTCCCAACGCCCCACCAGCAAGTCCACCATCGCCAGCCACGCATTCTCGGGCCGTTCCAGCTTCCGGAACTCGGCGACGTAATCCGGCTTGTTCAATCCCATGCCCGCAAACGCCATCAGGTAGACGCCATCGCTTTGAAACCCGGCGGCCTGTTCTTTGCTCCATTGTTTCGGGTCCGCCAGGCTGGCCTCCAGGGAATCGATCGCCGTGGCGATAGTGCCTCCAGTCCTGGCCGGCCGGCTCCAGAGGTCCACGCCGTGCAACTGCGCGATCCGGCAGATCATAGCGCGGCCCTCCAGACTGGCCGCCAGCGACTGCGCCGGTGCGTTCACCGCGGCCGCGCCCGTGGCGCGCGGCGGGCGGGGAAAGGCAGGGGCGCGATAGGAATCGAAGACCCTGCGCTCCGCTGCCGCATCTTCCGCGAAGCTGGCCGCCGAGGCTTCGAGCGCCGCTCGCCAAATTGGATTATCGCCTCGCCGGATGGCAGTGGCCGGGCCGGCCGGCGTGAGCCAGCGCAGATAATCCTCGAACCACTTCCGCGTCGCGGCCTCGTCCTTGGGGTCCCATGCCCCGCTCTTGGCCAGGAACTCCATGCCTTGAATGGCGCGAATCAGCGGACGGCCTTCGGCTACGCCGCCTGGAGCGAGGTCCGCTCCATTCCGGCTCCCGGGAATGGCGCCGGCATGTTCCATGTTCGGGTCCATGCGCGTCTTCGGCAAAATGAACCAGTTCTGAATCAAGTGCGCGGCGTGCGACGCGTAGCGCGCGTCGTCCAACAAATAGGCCGCCGTCCCGAGCGTTAAAACCGCGTCGCACATGGAGTCGAGCGCGGTGCGATTGGCGCTGAAGACCGAAGGGTTCGACTGCCCATTGCGGCGCAAGTAGGGGCCCGCGGGATTCGCGGCGTCGGGCCAATAATAAGGAGACTCGCTGTAATACTCGTGCGGATCGAGATCGGTCCCCTTCGGCCGTTCGGCCGTGACGGTCCATGGGCCTTCCTTCAAGTACCGCTCGGCGTCCAGGCGCAGTCGGCGCACCGGATCCTGCGTCCAGGCCTCCTGGCGGATCACCGCGCTGTGGATTGGCTCGGCTTCGTCGCCCGACACCAGCGTGGCGGGCGTATCCGCGGCCCGCGCGAAGGACGCAACCACGAAAATGAAAGCGGCGCTCCTCACTGGTAACGATTGTAGCGGATGGTACTCACGCTTGCAGGGTGGGCGCGCCCGACCTCTGCAGCGGCGGGGCGTCGCCGCGTTCGTACGCCGCGTTGAACTCGCAGCCGATCAGCGCGCTGGCGGCCAGAAGATACATCCAGACCAGCAGCGCGATGCCGGCGCCCACCGAGCCGTAGATCACGTTGTAGTGCGCCATGTTCCGTACGTACCAACCGAAACCCATGGTGCTGAGCATCCACAGCGCCGCCGCCAGCAGCGCGCCCGGCCAGACGTAATGCCAGCGCCGCCGCCGGTAAGGTCCGAAATACAAGAGACACGCGGCCACGGACACCGCCGCCCCCAGCGCCAGTACGTAACGCCCCACCTGGCTCAGCCACTGCCAGATCGAGGTCCACGGATGCAACACCGGATCGACCTTCATCCACGCCATCACCGCCCGTTCCGCTACGCTGCCGAACACGATGAGCAGCGTAGCCGCCGCCAGCGGGACGACCGAGACCAGGGCTAGCGCAGCGGCGACGCCGCTCTCGTGAAAGAAACCGCGGTTCCGCGGCACGCGGTACGCCGCATGGAAACCTTCTATCAGACTCTTGATCACGCTCGAAGCCGCCGACAGCGAGATCACGCTGGCCAACGTCAGCAGCCCCACCGGCCGCTTGCCGGCGGCGTGGAACTGCTGTACCACCAAGTCCCCCGCGCCGGGAGGAACAATCTGGTAGAGCCAGTTCTCCAGGGCGCCTGAAACGAACGGTACGCCCGTCTGCACCAGGACGGTAGCGGCCGAGGCCAGGATCGGGAAAAAGGAAAGCAGCGCCGAATAGGCGGCGCCTTTGGCGATGCCGAAGCAGTTGTCGTCGAAAGCGGCCACCACGCTTCGCCGCAGCAGAAACCCGAAGGTCCGCGGATTCGGTCTCATTACCGTGCGGCCCGCGCCGCCCTCATGGCAGCACGGCTTTCGCCACGCCGGTATTGCCGGCGCTATCGGCCACCCGGATCACCAACAGGTGCTCGCCCGGCGTCAGGTTCTGCAAGTCCAGCATGAACTTCTCGCGCAGCCCATCGACAATGCCCTCCGCCGGCATGATCGGGACCCAGCCGGAGGCGTCCACGGAATATTCGCAATGCCGCAGCGGCGAAGTCCCGTCGGCCGCTTCGAATTCGATGTGCGCCGTCGAGCCATCGCGCCGCACCACTCCCAGGGTTGCCGTCGGCGGCGTGTTGTCGATCAGCACCGCGGCGCTCACCGACTGCCCTTCGCGCGCGCTCGAAGGCGGGTTGGCCTCGCGGTCGGACGCCACCACGCGGAAGAGGTATTTCCCGTCCGCGAACAGGTCGCCGTCGAAGGAGGCGAAGTTGTCGTGCACGCCGCGCTTGAGCGGAATCCACTGCGTCTCGTCCTCGCCGCGGAAAGAGACATCGTAGACCAGGCGGTCGCCATCCGGATCCTCGGCCTGCCAGGAAACCACGATCTGCGAGCCCGATGCGCGCGACAGCACCTGCGTGGACGGCCCCGAACCGGAATCCGCGCTGGCCGAGACGGTCACCGTCGAAGTGTCCGAAGATGGCTTGGTGGACCCGGGCGACGCGGGCTGCGCGGACACCGTGACGCTGGTCACCACCGGAGGAGAGTTCTGCGGCAGGAAGGAAACCGTCACGTCGTTCACCACGGGCGTGCGGCCGCCGCTCCCCGCCATCGCCATTTTCCATTGGATGTAGCGCGCGTTGGGGCTCGCAATGCGCGAGCCGGCCGCGTCGGCCAGCGGAGCCGACCAATCGCTCCAGGTGCGGTCCGGCGTGGCCGAATTGCCGCTGCGCGTGCGGAACTCCACCGAGCACCCCGTGGGCGTCGCCGCGCGCCAGGTTAGGCTGCCCCAGCGCGCCACCGCGCCGGCATCGTGCACCGGCGCTTCCAACTCTCCCGCCGCGCCCGGCGATTCGCCCAGCCGGAAGACGCGTCCGATGTCGCTGGTGGCGGCCAGCACCGTATTCCCGGAGGACAGCAGCCGCGTCGTCTCGCCCTCGCCAGTCTCCGTAATCAGGGTCACGCCGCGGTCTGGCGCCAAGCCGTAAATGCGGCCGTTCTGGTCCGTGGCGAACAGCACCTGCTTCTCCTCCGCCAGCAGATCGTAGGCGTTCTCTTCCTTGGAACTCCACAGCGTCTCGACGGTGTTGTCCGCGTTAATGCGATAGACCGCGGATTTATCCGCGCCGCTTGCTTCGGGCAGGGCTGTTGCCTGCGTGGGCGTCGGAACGGCGGCAGGCACGGGCGCCGCCCGGGTCTGCGCCTTGCTGGCGTCCGGAGGCTTGATTTCGCTGCTCTGCGCTTCCACCGTGACGGTCGCCGTGACCGTGGGAACCGTACCCGCCGGGTTGGCGGTCTGCACGGCCTGGCCCGCGGCTTGCGCGCGCCGCGCCACCGAACCGCCGAGAGCCGCCGCGTAAACCGAGCCATCCGGCATGGGAACGATGGCGCGGATCTCGGGCAACCCCGAATCGTACAGCACGAAAGCCTTGTCCTTCGCGGAAATGCGGTATAGAATGCCGTTCGGTTCAGTGCCCGCCAACAGCCGCCCCTGCGCGTCCACCGCCAATCCGGTGATGTGCGACTGGCCCGTATCGTAGTACAGTTCGCCCCTGCCGGCCGCATCCACGCGGAAGATTTTGCCTTCGTCGCCGGTCCCCACGTAGAGCGCGCCGTCGGGCCCCATGGCCAGCGACCATATATAGCGCGACTTCGGCGCGAAATACTCCGTGACCTTGCCGTTGTCGATCCGGTAGACGGCTCCGTCGGGCGACGTGCCGGCGTAAACCACGCCCCGGCGGTCCACGGCGATGGCGAAGACTTCGGGCTGTTCCGCCGTCCACAGCAGCGTGGACTGGCCTGCGCCGTCGATTTTGTAAACCCGTCCCCGGTTGCCTGTGGCCGCGTAGAGCGTTCCGTCCGGGGCCCGTGCGATGCTCCAGATGGCCGGCTGGTCCGATGCAAATACCGGGTCCACTTTGGGCGCCAGCGACACGCGTCCGTCGCGGCCCAGCGAGATGCCGCTAAAACGCCCGCGGATGAAATCGCCGTACGAGTTCATCTCCCAGGTGGCCGTGCCGCTTGCCAATGCGAAGGGCGCCAGGGCCATCGCCAGTGCCAGTTTCTTCTCTAACAGAGAGATCATTCCTTGATTTCCACCTGAATGGTCTTCGAACCGGTGACCGCCATGCCGCCGGCGTCAATCTCCATCTCCGCGATCTTCGAGTTGCGCGTTTGCACGATGCCGCCGGTGGTCGTCTGCAATCCACCCAGAATCAGCGCCACCGAGGCCGGCGGATTCGGCAGGTCGGCGCCCTCCAGATCGAACGCCGGACTGGCGCTCCATACCCGCACGTAGGCCTTATTGTTCGGATGCAGGCCGTTCAGCATGGCGATTACCTGCCCGGGAGTACGCTCCGGAGAGCTCAAAACCTGGTGGAAATCCGCCAGGTTCGTGGTGGCGGCGTCCGCCACGGTGAAGTAAATCGTCCCGGGCTCCGCGCCGATGGGCGTCTGGTACGCCACCTGGCGCGTGATTTCCAGGCCGTTATCCCCCACCAGCAAGATGTCGATGCGGATGGTATCGCCCGGATGCGCCTCCCGCCGCGATGCCGTGACTCCATCGATCTGCAACTCCCGCTTCAGCGGGAAGGTCTCGATGTTGAGGTCCACTTGTTTTAGCGCCAGCGCGTCATAGCCGCTCTGCATGGCGTAAGCGGCCGGCATGGCGGCGGCCATGGCGGATTGCGCCGCGGAGCCGTTGTCCGCCGAGGCAATGCTCGAGATCTTCACTGGCGCCAGCCCGTTCTGAAACTGGATCTCGCCGACGATCCTTACGCTGGCAGCGCCTACGGTACGCTCCGTGGCTTCGATCACAGAGGAAACCGCCATTTGGATGAGTAGCGGCGAGAGCAGCGGGTCGTTCACGATCCGCATGTGGTAGCTCTCAATGGGCTGGCCGTTGCGTGTTACGGAGATCGACATCGGCGTCAGGGTCGGAAGCTTGCCCAATTCCCCGGAGATCGCCGTATCGCGGTCCTGCGTAATGCCGCCCATCCATTCCTTGGCCGAGGAGACCTTGAAGGACGAATTGAGGGTGGGCAGCAAGGCGATCACCTCGGCACGCGCGAACGGCAAGGCCGTCGACCCGACCCCCAGAAAGCTGTGCCCGAAGGCATACACGCGGGCGCCGTCGATGTAGGTCAGCGTGCCATCGGCCCCCACGCTCAGGTCTCCGGACATGAGTTGGACGCTAATCATGGAGCCGGGTTTGAGGTCGGCGGGATTTCCGATCCCGGGCGGGACGCTTCCGCCGCCGGCGACCCCCTGGCGCGGTTCCAAGCCCAGCGCCCGCAGTTGCGGCCCGAAGCTCTCCAGGGTCTCCCGGCTGAAGCCGCTGAAGGAAACCGGCGTGGCGATATTCACCATCCGCTCGTCTCCAGCCATGGCCGGCAGTGGTTTGGGAAAGAGGTGCAGAATGTCCCTGTCGCCCAACGTGGCGCGCTGCGCCGGCGGACCGGCCGCCGATGCGCGAACCATGTCCTCAATGGGGCGAATTCCGGCGATGGGGTCCTTGGCGAAGGGAAACGCCATGGCCACCGCTCCCACCAGCCTGCCGCCGATATATACCGGGCTGCCGCTCATGCCCTCCATGACCCCGGTATGTTCCAGCGGGCCGCCGGAGAGCCTCGCCAGGATGAGGGACTGCTTGGGCCCGGCGTTATCCAGCACCCCCAGGATTTCCACCTGGAATTCGTCGATCTGGTTGCCGGAAAACACGGTCCTGCCGGTTCCACGCATCCCCGGCTGGATGTCTCTCAACGGGAAAAATGCCGTCTGCGCGGAAACAACCGTCGCCAGCGCGAGGACAACCGGGAGCCAAAAGCGAGGCACACAACCATTGTACCTACGCCAGCTCGCCCACTTTGCGCAGCTCCACCACCATGTCCCCCTCGTTGTCCACGAAAAACGCCGGCGCAAACTTCCTGCCCCAAACAATCTCGTCGTGCCGGTACGAATGCCGCGCGCGCACAGTCTGGCTAAACGTGTCGTCGTACGCTTTGATCATGATGAGCGTCTCCACCTGCTTGCGCGCGAGTTCTTCGGCGGTCTTGCCCCACAGCGGACTCTCGGAGTCGATCGGATGGACTATGGTCCACGTCAGCGGAAAGAACAGGACCTGTTCGCGCTCCAGGCGCAACAAGGTGTAGTTCCGCTTTGGCTGGCCCTCGACTATATCCACCGTCATTAGCATGACCCGCGCTTCCAGTTCCATCAGGGAATTGGGCCGCCGGTTCACCACCCGGAATTGCAGACTCGTCCCGTCCTGGTACGGCGCCACGACCATGGTCTCGCTGAAGCCAATCCGCGCCGAGGGCCGCGATACGCGCCCGAACAACAGACCCGTGGCCACCGCGAAGCCCAGCACGCCCACCAACGCTTCCACGGAAGACACAATCTGCGCCGCAAGCCCTTTGGGGGCGATGTTGCCGTACCCCACCGTGGTCAGCGTGTGGGCACTGAAGAAGAAGCCGTTGAGGAACCGGCCCACGGCGGTCGATGCGTCCGCGCCCTGAAGCTGGCCGGGATCCATCGTGAAGTAGGCCGCCGCGAAGACCGTATTGGCCGCTGCGTATCCCGCGAAAAGCATGAACAGAAACGCGGGCCAACTCATGTTGATCAGGTGCAGATACGGGTGGACGTCGCGCCACGTTCCGCCGCGCCGGTGCACGTTGAAGCTGCCGTCTTTGTTGATGACCCGCCGGAACGCCGCCGTGAACTGCTGGGTCAGGCCGGGATCGAAACCGGGTGTTCGCATAGGTCTATGATCCCGCCGGACGGACCGCGGATGCACTTCCGGCCCGGCCCCTGGTTTAAAATGGGCTTATGCCCGATCTCGCGCGCCAACAATTGACCGATCTCCGCAACGGTTTGTTGCGGCTGCACCTGGGCCTGCTCGACTCCGAACGCGCCGCCTATGAGCGCGACGTCAAGCGCATTGCGGGCACGGGCGAATACCTCAACTTGGTCCTCAACGACCCTTGGTTCACCTGGCTGCGCGAGCTTTCGCAATTCGTCGTCCTGCTCGATGAAACCCTGGATTTTGCCGACCCTCCGACCCTGGCGGACGCCGGCCGGCTGATTGCCCGTGCCCGCGCGTTGGTCACGCCGTCTGAATCCGGCGCGGGTTTCGCGAAGCGCTACGACGAAGCCATGCAGCGCGACCCCGCCGTGGTGCTGGCGCACGGCGCCATGATGCAGGTGTTCGCCGCTCTCGCGCCGGAGCCGGGCGCCGCTGGCCCCGAAAAAAACTGATTTGTTATATCATTTGGCTGATGCCGCTCGATGAGGAGGGCCTTCCATGCGCAGTCTCGTATTCTTGACCTTGGCCGCAGTGCGCTTCCTGTCCGCGCAGACCGCGCTGCCAACCGAATGGATCGATCCCGACACCGGCCATCGCGTGATCCGTCTTTCGCGCGAAGATGGCACGGCGTCGCTCTACTTTCACCAGAACGCCTACTCCGCCGACGGCAAGAAGCTGGTGGTTACGAATCCACACGGAATCGCCACCATCAATCTCGCTACGCGCGAAATCGAGCAGGTGGTCGAAGGCCGCGTGAACATTCTTGTGACCGGCCATAAGACCGGCCAGATTTACTACACCAGGGAAGGCGCCATCTACGCCACGGACCTGGACACCCACGCTACCCACGAGGTCGCCAAGATTCCGCCCCAGGCGGGCCGCGGCGGCGCCATTGCCGTTAGCGCGGATGAAACCACGCTGGTGGGCATCGCGGCCGATCCCGATGGGAAAACCGCGCCCCGTACGCCGCCTGCCAACGGGGATGGCGGAAGCCTGGAGGCAAACTGGGCGGCCGGTACGCCCAAGATGCTCTACACGATCGACATCAAGACCGGGGCGTTTCGGAAAATCTACACCGAAAACGATTGGACCAACCACCTCCAGATGTCGCCTACCGACCCCCACCTCATCATGTTCTGCCATGAGGGACCGTGGCACTATAACGACCGCATCTGGACGATTCACACGGATGGCTCGGGCCTGCGGCTCATGCACGAGCGGACCATGAACATGGAAATCGCGGGCCATGAGTTCTTCAGCGCGGATGGCAAGACTGTCTGGTACGATCTGCAGACTCCCAAGAGCACGGTCTTCTGGCTCGCTGGCGTGGACATCGCCACCGGACATCGCACCTGGTATCACCTGGAGCGGAACGAATGGTCGGTGCACTTCAATGTGTCGGCCGACGGCAAGTTGTTCGCCGGCGACGGCGGCGGCCCGAACAGCGTGGCCGCGCGGTCTCCGGACGGCCAACTTCTGAACCCGCCGGGCAACGGCCAGTGGATCTACCTTTTCCGCCCGGTGATGGTCAAGGGAAGCTCGTTCCGCGATAAGAAAGACCTGGTCGACATCGGCTATTTCAAGTCCGAGCGTCTCGTCAATCTCGCCAAGCACAACTACACGCTCGAGCCGAACGTCACCTTTTCCCCCGACATGAAATGGATCGTCTTCCGTTCCAATATGCTCGGCCCTACGCATGTCTTCGCGGTTGAGATCGCCAAACCGTAATCGCGAGCCGTGTTGGGTCGGCCAGACAGAGCCGCGAACGCTAAAAGAGAACGTTAAAGAGCTAAGACGTTTGCGTATCTCGGGAGCGTAGGGGATTTCGACACTTTCCCAAATCAGTTCTAAAGAGTACACCCAACCAGTTACGCACTGCGGCATTATTGCGACGCAGGAACTGTGCGGCGCATCCCAGCTAACTAGCTCCTGCTAAACGGGGGAGCCGTATGCGCTAACGAGCGCCCGTACGGATCTGTGCCGGGGCTGCCGGATGACCGGAATCCCGACCGCGACTCGGTGGTCCAATCGCTGGACCGGAAGGAGGGGCATTATGGCTCGGACGGATGGCTCCCTGGGAGGTGACGATGCCAGTGGCGATCCCGGCTCGGACTCCGAGGGTGACGCCGCCCGGGACACTCGCGAGCCTGCGACCAAAGAGCCACCCGATGTCGACCCTGAAGCTCCAGACGCCGCGCGGATGGTAGTCGGCATAGGAGCGTCGGCCGGTGGCCTCGATGCATTTGGCGAGCTGCTGAATGCCCTCCCGGGCGACACCGGGATGGCGTTCGTTCTGATTCAGCATCTCGACCCCCGGCATGCGAGCGCGCTCGCCGGGCTGTTGGGTCAGCGGACAAAATTGCCGGTGCTCGAAGTGACCGACGGAATCGTGGTACGGCCGAACCGGATTTACGTGATTCCTCCCAACGCGAAGATGACCATCGCGCGAAACATCCTCAGCTTGACGCCACGTCCCGAAGCCGGCGAACGATACATGCCGATCGATTCGTTTTTCCACTCCCTGGCGGAGGATCGGAAGGCCCATGCGATTGGAGTCATCCTATCCGGGGCGGCGTCCGACGGCACTCTCGGACTGAAGGCCATCAAATCGGAGGGCGGAATCACGTTCGCGCAGGATGAATCCGCCAGTTTCGACGGCATGCCGCGCAGCGCCGTCGCCGCGGGGGTGGTGGATTTCGTTTTGCCCCCGCAGGGGATCGCAGCGGAGCTTGCCGCGATCGCCAGCCACCCGTACCGTAGCGGCACGGCGGCCACCGGCTTCCCGAAAACGCGCACATTTCAGAAGATCGTGCGGCTGCTTCACGCCAAAGGCGGAATCGATTTCTCACAGTACAAGCCGAATACGCTGGTACGCCGCATGGAGCGGCGGATGATCTTGCAGAAGGCCGACGATCCCGATCAGTACTATCGGATGCTGCAACAGAATCCCGACGAGTTACTGGCGCTCTCCGAGGACCTACTCATCAAGGTCACCGAGTTTTTCCGCGACTCGGCCGTCTTCGATGCGTTGAAAGAGAGCGTCTTTCCCGCGATTGTGAGGGAACGGCAGTCCGGAGAGCCAATCCGGATTTGGGTTCCGGGGTGTTCGACTGGCGAAGAAGTGTACTCTATCGCGGTCTGCCTCATCGAGTTCATGCAGAACGCCGGAGTGGACCTTCCCGTACACATCTTCGGCACGGATGTCAGCCAGGGGAACATCGCGAAAGCGCGGGCCGGTGTTTTCGCTCCAAGCAGTCTAACAGAGGTATCGCCCGAGCGTTTGAAGCGGTTTTTCATGGAAGTGGACGCAGGACGCCAAATTTCCCGCCAGGTCAGGGATCGCTGCGTTTTCGCCGTGCAGGATCTTGCCACCGACGCCCCATTTTCCAGAATGGATTTAATCAGTTGCCGGAATCTGTTGATCTACCTGGAAGCCGCCCTGCAGGAACGCGTGATCCATACCCTCTTCCGTGCATTGCGGCCGAACGGCTGCCTGCTACTCGGCAGCGCGGAGACTCCGGGATGCCTCGCGGGGTACTTTACTCCGCTCGATGGCCCGCACAAGATCTATGCCCGAAACCCGTCGCCGGACCGGCGCGGATTCGAGTTGCCCACCCGCTTGGCGACGTTTCCGGTCTTTGAGCATGACGAGGATTCGCCCGCCGGCGGACCGAGGATGCCGGAAGGCGGTCCGCCCAGCCCTCTGCACCACCAGGTGGACCGTTTGATGTTGGCGAAATACGCGCCTCCGTCCGTGGTGATCGACGATGATTTCCGCATTGTCGAGTTCCGCGGTTCGGTGGGACCGTATCTGGCCCCGCAGGCGGGCGAAGCCCATATGGATCTGTTCCACATGCTGCGCGAGGACGTGGGATTGCTCGTACGAGCGGCGGTGGAAGAGGCGCGGGAGAAAAGCATGGGAATCCGTCTGGAAGGAATCCAGATTTCCCACGCCGAACCGGGAACCATCGCCGTTGTCGTTACGCCGCTCTTAAGCGCCGGGTCCCGGCGGCACTTCCTGATCTCCTTTGAGGACGAGCCCCAGCCGCGAGCCGGGACCGAAAGCCCGCGTTCGACCGATGCGATAGACAATCCAACGGGTCCGCCCGATCCTCTGGCGCGGATTTCCCACCTGGAAGCGGAATTGAAGTCCACCCGCCGGTATCTGCAATCCATCATCGAGGAACTGAGGTCGGCCAACGAAGAAGCGCAGTCTACCAACGAGGAGTTGCTCAGCTCGAACGAGGAGTTGCAGACGGCCAAAGAAGAGCTGCAGGCCTCCAACGAGGAGCTGCAAACGCTCAATGCGGAGATGGAGCACCGCAATGTGGAACTGAAGGTGCTGACCGACGACCTTCTCAACCTGCTTGCCAGCCTGCAAACCCCGATTCTGATGCTGGACGCCTCGCTGCGTATCCGGCGCTTCACGCAAGTGTCGGAAAAGCTCCTCAACTTGATCTCGACCGACATCGGGAGACCGGTTTCCGACTTGAAGCCAAGAATTAACGAGCCTCAGTTGGAGCGGATTATCCGGCAAGTGGTCGATACCCTCGTTCCGGCCGAACGCGAGGTGCGCGATCAGGAGGGGCGCTGGTACTCCCTTCGAGTGCGGCCCTATCGCACCAGCGACGATCGCATCGAAGGCGCGGTGCTCCAGTTGATCGACATCGATGAATCGAAGAAGATCCTGGAGCAGGTCAAACGCGCGCGGGATTACGCGTCGGCCATTATCGAGACAGTCCGCGAACCTTTGATCGTGCTGGACGCGGAGTTGAAGATCGAGACGGCCAACCGGGCCTTCTATCAAACGTTTCTTACGTCGCCGGAGCAGAGCATCGACAGATCGATTTACGAGGCGGGCGGAGGGCAGTTCAACTTCCCCAAGCTGCGCGCCTTCCTCAGCCGCGTGGCTCAAGCGGATTCCAACGCAGAAGGCGTGGAGATGGAGTGCGAGTTCGAGCCGATTGGCCACAAGACGATCATGCTGGGTGCGTGCCGCATTGAGCAGGAGGGCCGGATTGGGCTGATTCTGCTCGCCTTCGAGGATGTCACCGACCGCAAACGCGCGGCCGAGGCGCGCTACCGCCGGCTTTTCGAGGCAGCCAAAGACGGGATGTTAATCGCGGATGCCGCCACCGGCGAAATCACCGACGCGAACCCGTTCTTAGAGACTCTGTTGGGCTATCGGCGCGAGGAACTCGTGGGCAGGAGAGTGTGGGACCTGGAGCCGTTTCGCGACATTCCCGATGTGAAATCCACGCTCGAGCGAATGTGGGGGCAAGGCGCGGCGCGGTTTCTCGACCTGCTGATGAAATCCAAGAGCGGGCGCGCGGTACCGGTTGAGGTGGTGGCGAGCGAGTACGCGGAGGAAGAGCGCCGCGTGGTTCAGTTCAACATTCGCGACATCACGGACAGAAAGAATTCGATCGTCAGATTCAGCACACTCAGAAGTTGGAGAGCCTGGGCTTGCTGGCCGGCGGAATCGCGCATGATTTCAACAATCTGTTGACCGGGATCATGGGAAACGCCAGCATGGGGTTGGCGGAGTTGCCGGACGACGCCCCAATCCGGACATACTTGCGGGAAATCGTGAGCGCCAGCCAGCGCGCGGCGGATTTGACGCGCCAGATGCTGGCCTACGCGGGCAAGGGCCAGTTTGTCGTGGAGCGCATCGACCTGGCGCAATTGGTTAGGGAGATTGATCCGCTGATACGCACCTCCATCCCAAAGACCGTTGCCATTCAATTAGACTTGGCGCCCGACCTTCCCGCTATCGAGGCGGATCGGGGACAGATTCAGCAAGTCGTCATGAATTTGATCATCAATGGCGCGGAGGCCATCGGAGAGGGTAGCCCCGGCTCCGTGTCTATCCGGACGGAGGCCCGTGATTTGGATGCGGAAGCCGTACAAAGAGAGTTCCCACACGATCCAATTACACCGGGCCCCTATGTCGCCATCGAGGTTCGCGATACCGGCTCGGGGATGGATGAAGCCACCAAGATCAGAATCTTCGATCCGTTTTTCACCACCAAGTTCCAAGGCAGGGGCTTGGGGCTCGCGGCGGTAGCCGGCATCATGCGGACCCAGAGGGGCGCCATCCGGGTGGACTCCAGCCCCGGCCGTGGGACTTCGTTTCAGTTTGTGTTCCCGGCGGTTGCGGCCAAACCGGCGGACCGCGGTTCAACGACGCCGATCATGGAAACACCGCTCGGCGGCACGGTTCTTTTTATAGACGATGAAGAATCGCTGCGGCGCTTGGGCAAGGTGGCGCTGGAGCGTAGCGGTTGGCGCGCGCTCCTGGCTGAGAACGGCGGCGAAGGCGTCCGGATTTTTCAGGAGCACCGGGACGAGATTACCGTCGTCATCATGGACTTGACTATGCCCGTGATGGGTGGGGAGGAGGCGCTGGATCGCATCAAGAAGATCAACCCCAGCGTCCCGGTGATCGTCGCGACAGGCTACGGCGAATCCGAGGCGAAGCGGCTATTCGCCGGGAAGGACATGGCCGGTTTTCTGGAAAAGCCCTATACCGTGAACCGACTGATGGGAGCCATCGCGGAAGTGATCGGCCGGCCGTAGCGTCGAGACAGCATCAATCGTAGTGGGCGTTGCGAGCGTGTCCGCCTAAATCGGCCGCAAAGCGCTTGGCGTCGGCATCCTGCGCATAGCTAACGAGCGGTGGAACCAACGACCTCCGCGGCCTGTTAGAATCCAATTCACCCGGTCTTTGGAGGATTCATGAGAAACATACTTCTTACGCTCTTGCTTTCCGTCGTTGCCCAGGCCCTGCTGGCTCAGGGCGCCCCGCCGCAAGGCGGCGCCGACCAGCCCTACATCATGGAGTATTACTACAAAGTGCAATGGGGGCATCAGCAGGAATTCCTGCAGCTCTTCCTGAAGAACCACTACCCGCTGCTCCAGAAGGTGGCGGAGAGCGGCCGCATCCTCTCGGTGAAGATCGAGACGCCCGCCAACCACATGACCGAGGATGCCCGCTGGGACTATCGCGTCACCATCCGCTACAAGAACTCCGCGCTGGCGACCACCGCGAATCCCGACGAAGATCGTCTCATCAAGCAACTCTGGCCGGACCAGGCCACTTACCAGCGCGAGGAGCAGCGGCGGTTTGAGATTCTGCTGGCCCACTGGGATCTGCCGTTGACGGATATCACTCCCGCGAAACCGTAGCCCCCATGAAACTCACGATTGCGCTCGCGCTCCTCTGGCTGCCCGCGCTCTCCGCGGCGGATTGGAAGCCGGCGGAAAATCCGCTCACCACGCCCTGGACGTCGCTGGTCGATCCCAGCCGCCCTCTGCCCGAGTATCCGCGGCCGCAAATGGCGCGCAAGGACTGGACCAATCTCAACGGACTCTGGGACTATGCCATCCGGCCTCAACAGGAGACCAGCGCGGCGGCGTACGACGGCCGCATCCTCGTGCCATTCCCGGTGGAATCCGCGCTATCGGGCGTGAAACGGCCGCTCACCCCGGAACAGCGGCTTTGGTATCGCCGTACGTTTACGGCGCCGAATCTGAAAGGCAAGCGCCTGCTGCTGCATTTCGGGGCCGTGGACTGGCGCGCCGAGGTGTGGGTAAACGGCAAGTCTATCGGCAAGCACGAGGGCGGTTACGATCCGTTCACCTTCGACATCACCGACGCCCTCAAAGGAACGGCGCCCCAGGAAATCGTGGTGGCCGTGTGGGACCCCAGCGACTCCGGCCGGCAGCCTCGCGGTAAACAGATGCTCAATCCGAGTGGCATCTGGTATACCGCGGTATCCGGCATCTGGCGGACCGTGTGGCTGGAGCCGGTTCCCGAACAGTACATCTCCGAGCTTTCCATGACTCCCGATCTGGACGGGCGCAGCCTGCGTCTCACCGTGCGCTCCGGTTCCACGGGCGAGTTCACCGCCATCGCCAGGCTCGGCGGCAAGACGGTCGGCCGGGTTTCCGGCAAGCTCAACCAGCCGTCCGTGCTGCCGCTGTCCGAGGTCAAGCCCTGGTCTCCCGACGCGCCCACGCTCTACGATCTTGACATCTCGCTCGGTTCGGGCGATCGGGTCTCGAGCTACTTCGGCATGCGCAAGATCGAAGTTCGCAAGGACAGCGCCGGCGTCGACCGTCTGTTCCTCAACAACCAGCCCCAGTTCATGATCGGCCCCCTCGACCAGGGCTGGTGGCCGGATGGTCTCTACACCGCGCCCACCGACGAGGCCATCCAGTTCGATATCGCGACCCTCAAGAAGCTCGGCTTCAACATGATGCGGAAGCACGTCAAGGTGGAGCCCGCGCGCTACTACTATTGGTGCGACAAGCTGGGTCTGATGGTCTGGCAAGACATGCCCAGCGCCATGGCCGCCCGCGGCGGCGGCGTTCGCAAAGGCGCAGCCGAGGACGTCACACTAGCCCCGGAAGACGCGGCTGTCTATGAGCGCGAACTGCAGGCCCTGGTCCGCAACCTTGCCAATTCGCCGAGCGTCATCGCGTGGGTTCCTTTCAACGAAGGTTGGGGCCAGCACTCGACCAACGACATCCTCAAGCTGGTTAAATCCTGGGACCCTTCGCGGCTGGTGGACGCCCCTAGCGGCTGGGAAGATCGCGGCCAGGGCGATATGAAAGACATGCACGAGTATCCCGGCCCGAACATGTATCCCCCAGTTCCCGGGCGCGCCAGCGTGCTGGGCGAATTCGGCGGGCTGGCGACGCCCATCGAGGGCCACCTGTGGATCGCGGACCGCAGTTGGGGATACCGCCAGTTCCCGGACCGCGCCGGGCTCGAAGCCGGCTATGAGGCCCTCATCGCCAAGCTGAAACCGCTGGTCGCCAACGGCCTATCCGCCGCTGTCTATACCCAGACAAGCGACGTCGAAAGCGAAATCAACGGCCTGATGACCTACGACCGCAAAGTGGTGAAGTTCGATGCCGCGACGCTAAACCGCATCCACCGGGAACTGATCGCGATCGGCTCTGCCAAAACTCCGTAGCCGGCCCGCGCCTCTACCCGTGCCTGGCTCTGACTTCGCCTTCCCTGGCCGCGGCGGCTCGTACAGCGCCTTGGTCCGCTCCACCTTCCAGGTGCGAACCACTTTGGGATTACGCGGTCTGTCCATGCGATCCTCCCGTGACAACAGTCTACAACAGCCTGCTGAAAAAGGCGCGTGAACCGGCCGATTTTGGGCATTTGCCCAAAAATGAAAAGGGGATGCC
Source organism: Bryobacterales bacterium (assembly GCA_003139735.1). GTDB lineage: Bacteria > Acidobacteriota > Terriglobia > Bryobacterales > Bryobacteraceae > BOG-224. The sequence goes on from PLGA01000280.1 coordinate 20,376, forward strand.
ATTTAGAATCAGCGCGTTACGGGATTTGGATTTGGGCATTTTGCCCAAAATGCCGGCAACCGCCCGCAGCCAAGGTGTATACTCGGTTTAAGTTAAGAACTTGTCCCGCGGGCCTCGTAGCGTACAACCCTCGCGCAACCGCTCGATTGTTCGGAGTGCGTTGACTCTGCCCAGGCTGCGCCGGCTGTCGCAGACCCTCTTTCTCGGACTCTTCCTGATCCTCCTCTGCAAGACGGAGTTTCCCGGCACGTTTCCACCCGGCGAGTTCGAGTTCCGCCTGCCATATCCGGCTCGCGCCTTTCTGGTGACCGACCCATTAGTTGCCATCGCCAACGCGCTGGCCACGCACGCTCTCTATCGCGGATTACTGTGGAGCCTGGCAATCCTCATTCCGACCTTCTTCCTGGGACGGTTCTTCTGCGGCTGGATTTGCCCGTTGGGGACCATGAACCACGTGGTGTCGAACATGCGGTCGGAAAGAAAACTGGGCCGCCAACGCATCGCTTCCAACCGCTACAAATCCTGGCAAACCTTCAAGTACTATCTGCTGTTCGCCTTGCTGTTGGCGGCTTTTCTGGGTAGCGCGCTCGTCGGAATCTTCGATCCGATCGCGCTCGCCGTCCGGTCCCTCGCGCTATCGATTCTTCCAGCGTGGAACTACGCGCTCAACGCCGTGCTCGGGCGAAGCCACTCTCCTTCCGCGCTGCTCGCCGTCTTCACCGGCTTCAAGCAAGCGCATTTCCGTCAAGCCTTCCCGCTGGGGGCCGTCTTCATCGCCATCCTGGCGCTCAATCTGCTAATCACCCGCTTCTGGTGCCGTGCGCTGTGCCCGCTCGGAGCGCTGTTGGGTCTGGCCTCGCGCTGGTCCATTCTGGGCCTGGAGAAACGCCCGGCCCATTGCGAGGATTGCAACCGCTGCCTGCTCCATTGCCAGGGCGGGGACGATCCCATCCCCGGCGCGCCGTGGCGTAAAGCCGAATGCCATCTGTGCATGAACTGCGTCGCCGATTGCCCGGAAAGCGGGATTCGGTTCCGCTTTTTCCCGGCGGCGCCCAGCCCCCAGACCATGGAGGGCGTGGACCTCAAGCGGCGCAAAGTGCTGACCGGGCTGGCGGCCGGCGCGGTGGCCGTTCCCCTGCTGCGCGCCAATACCGGCCTCGCAGCCGAACCGCACGAGCGACGAATCCGGCCCCCGGCGGCGCTCGATGAGATCCCGTTCCTGGCCCGCTGCATCCGCTGCGGCGAGTGCATGAAAGTGTGCCCCAATAACGCCTTGCACCCCGCCCTGACCGAAGCGGGCTGGGAGGGGATCTGGACCCCCGTGCTGGCGCCGCGCGTGGGATATTGCGAGCCCAGTTGCACCCTCTGCGGCCAGGTCTGTCCCACCGGCGCGATCCTCAGGTTTACATCCAGGGAGAAAGCCTGGATCGGAACGCCCGCAGCGGACACCCCGCCCATCCGCCTCGGCACGGCGTTCTACGACCGGGGCCGCTGTCTGCCTTGGGCCATGGCCACCGACTGCATGGTTTGCGAGGAGTGGTGCCCGGTCTCCCCCAAGGCCGTCTACCTGCAGCCGGCTGAGGTGACCGATGCCGCTGGAAACAAGAAGCAGGTGCGGCAGCCCTACATCGACCCCCAGCGCTGCGTCGGTTGCGGCGCGTGTGAGTACGCGTGCCCGGTGCGGGACCGCCCGGCCGTCTACGTTACCAGCGCCGGCGAAAGCCGGTCGAAGACCAACCAGATCCTGATCGGACGCGCGAACAAACCCGTGCCCTGGTTCCCGGAAAGCGGCGACGTTCACGGCTGGTCGAAGACGGGCGACACGCGCGAATTCCAGGCCGCCGACCTCTGGAAATACGTGGACGGCGACGCCGAGCGGTATCTGCGGGCCGGCGTCCGCCGCACTCTCACGGCCAACTACCGCTATGCGGACGCCATCGACGCGGTCGCGGACATTCACCAAATGGAAGCGCCGCGCGAGGCAGCATCGATCTTCGAATCCGAGTCCGCCGCCGGAAGCCGGCCGGTAGCGCTCGGGGACGCCGGCAGGAGCTATGGCCAGAGCCTGACATTCCGCCAAGGCCCTTTCTTCGTCCGACTGACGGCCTACCAGGATACGCCGAAGACGGAGCAGGCGCTGGTGGCCCTGGCCCAGGCCATCGCGCAGCGATTTCCCAAGGGCTGAATCGCCTTAATCGCTGCTCGGAGGCTTCCGCCAGAACATCAATTTCGGGAGGAAGAACTTCTGCATGTCCGGCACGAACTCGGACATGACGTTGCCCACCACCACGCCGGTGAAGCTGGTCGAGAGGCGCTCCGCCATGACCCGGCTGCGGATGCTGGCGGACGGATAGTAGGCGTTCGACATCCCAATCCCCGTGGCGATGCCTAGCATCCCGGAGCTGTTGAAGGTGTTCTTGCCCTTTTCCGTGCGGACGACCATCAGACGGCTGACAGAGTAGAGCGCACGGTGCAGAATGCCCACTTGCGGCCCCAGGCGGAAGTACCTGGGGTCCTGGTGAAGCATCTGTGCGAAGACCACGCCGCCCATGACGCTCTGCGTGAAGCCATCGGCCACGGCGGCGCCGAAACGCTCGCCGTACGCCACTCGACCTTCCCCGTATTTGGGCGTCTGGTTGCCGTCCTGCGCGAAAGCCGCCGTCATCGCCGAGTTCACCAGGTTGAAGGGATCGATGGTCCCCTTGACTACCAGATTCCACTTCTGCTGGAGTGACAGCGGAGCGTGAGATTCGGTGGGCTGGACGGTCCCGAAATCCGGAATGACGCCGACGAGCCGCCGATCGGTAAGCGGATTCAGGGAAGAGAAACGTTTGGAGGGCAAGCGCGGCATGAGGGCCGGATTTACCGCCGGCGCAAGGATTGCGGCCGGATCGGGCGCGTTGTCAGCCGGCAGCGCGAGGCAGAGCGGCACACACGCAGCCACGGCCGTTGCAACGATCGATACCCGCAGACACGGGCGCGCAAGCTGCGTGAGATACCGCACCCTATAGACAGGACGGCGGGATCCAGGGGCGCGGTTACGAAGTCGCCCCGAATTGGCTCCAAAGGGCCATGCGGAGGACGCGGCACACAAGGGTTTACCCCCCTATCGAGTACATGGGCCGCGGCGGGGCCACAAACTTTGCGGAGCTGATTTCGTGGCCTTCCCACTTGCCGGCCACGTTGCGGCGGATCAGCGCGGCGATTTCCTCGTCCGATCCCCCCGCGCGCATGAGCGTCTTCACGTCGTCTTCATGGATGGCGAACAGGCAATACCGCAGCTTGCCATCGGCGGTCAGACGGAAGCGGTTGCAGTTCATGCAGAAGGGCTTGCTCACCGAAGCGATGAAGCCGACCCGCCCGCCGCCATCGGCGTATTCGTATTCGGAAGCGGGCGCGCGCGGGTCGGGATCGGGTACGGGAACCAGCGGCGCGACCTCGCGCGAGAGCGTTGCCAGAATCTGGTCGGCCGTCAGGACCTTGGAACGGTCCCACAGGTTCTGCGCGTCGAGCGGCATGAATTCGATGAACCGCGCCTCGATGCCGTTCTCGCGCGCGTAGCGCGCCAGCGGCACGATATCGGGCTCCAGCAGGTCCTTCACGGCTACCGCGTTCAGCTTGATCCGGTAGCCCAGGCGGCGGGCGGCTTCGATTCCCGCCAATACGCGGCCGAGATCGTCGCGGCGCGTAATGCGCAGGAAGCGCTCCTGGTCGAGCGTGTCGAGGTGGACGTTGACGCGGCGCAATCCGGCGTCGTAAAGCGGGCCGGCCAGTTCCGGCAGCAATACGCCGTTGGTGGTCAGGGCCAAGTCCCGAATCCCGGGAATGGCGGCCAGGCGGCGGATCAGCACCGGCAAATCGCGGCGCACCAGCGGTTCGCCGCCCGTGACGCGCAGCTTGGTGGTTCCGAGAGAGACCGCGATGCGTACGAAGCGCTCGATCTCCTCGAAATCCAAAATCTCGGCGCGGTTCACGAATTGCACGCCGGTCTCCGGCATGCAATAGAAGCAGCGGATGTTACACCGGTCCGTGACGCTCACGCGGAGGTTGTCATGGACCCGGCCGAAGGAATCGACCAGCGGCGTCATTTATTTGAGCGCCAGCATGCGCTCGAGCGGAACCAGCGCGCGCGCCATGAGATCGTCGCCAAGTTCCACGCGCGGCTCCAGGTTGACGAGGCAGTCGCGCAGTTTTTCGAGCGTGTTCATCTTCATGTACGGGCAATCGCTGCAGTTGCAGTTCTCGTTGGCCACGAACCAGAAGCGCTTGCCGGGCGAATCCTTCTGGAGGGAATACGCCACGCCGCTTTCGGTCATGACGATGAACTCGGGCGCGCCGCTCGACGCGCACCACTCGATAATGGCGGAAGTCGAACCCACGAAATCCGCCATGGCCAGCACCGATTCCGGGCACTCGGGGTGCGCCACGATTTTGGCCCGCGGGTGCTCCGTTTTGGCCTCCACCACGCGCCGCGCGGGGTAGGTGTCGTGCACGATGCAAGCGCCCTGCCAGACCTCCATATTCGTCCGGCCGGTCTGCTTACGGACCCAGGCGCCCAGGTTGCGGTCCGGCAGAAAGAGCACGGGCTTTTCCGCGGGGATGGAATTCACGACCTTCACGGCGTTGCGCGAGGTGCACAAGATGTCGCTTTCGGCCTTCACTTCGATGGAGGTGTTGATGTAGCTGACGATGACGTGGCCGGGGTTGCGCCGCCGGAACTCGCGCACCGGCTCGACCGGACAGCCATCCACCAGGCTGCACCCCGCCTTGGCGTCGGGGACCACCACGGTGCGGTCGGGATTCAGCACCTTGGCGGTTTCGGCCATGAACCACACGCCGCAGAAGGCGATCACGTCGCCCTGAAACTCCCGCGCCTTGCGCGCCAACTCCAGGCTGTCGCCGATGACGTCGGCCAGCTCCTGAATCTCGGGTTCCTGGTAATGGTGCGCCAAAAGAATGGCCTTGCGGCTCTTCTTCAGGTCCAGGATTTCGTCCGCGATTGTAGGGGCGGCCAGCATGACGGGTTGCTCCTATTCTATCAAAGCGGTTACAGGTCGCTCATAATAGGGACAGTGAAGGTCCTTCTGGTTTCCACGTACGATCTGGGGCATCAGCCGTTTGGATTGGCATCGCCCGCCGCATGGCTGCGCGCGGACGGCCATCAGGTGACGCTCGCGGACCTCTCGCGGTCGCCGCTGCCGGCGCCGGCGGCGGGCCAGCCGGACCTGATCGCGTTCTTCCTTCCGATGCACACCGCGACACGCCTGGCCTTGCCTGTGGTGGGGCGTCTGCGCGCCGCGCATCCGGATGCGCACCTGTGCGCTTACGGCTTGTACGCGCCCCTAAACGCCGAAGCGCTGCGGGCGGCCGGAGTGGAAACCATCCTGGGCGGGGAGTTCGAACACGGCTTGCGGGACCTTGCGGGGAACGCCTCCAGCGCGGCCGCGGCGCCGCCCGAAGTCTCTCTGGCGCGGCAGCGGTTTCTGGTTCCCGACCGCACTGGCCTACCGCCGCTAGGGGCCTACGCCCAACTGGTTGCGGGCGATGCCCGCCGCCGCGCCGGATACACGGAAGCCAGCCGGGGCTGCAAACACCTTTGCCGGCATTGCCCGGTGGTCCCGGTCTATGGCGGCGTCTTCCGCGTGGTGCAGCGGGAGGTGGTGCTGGAGGACATCCGCCGCCAGGTGGCGGCCGGCGCCGAACATATTACCTTCGGCGATCCCGATTTTTTCAACGGCCCCGGCCACGCCGTGCCCATCGTCGAGGCCCTCCACCGCGAATGGCCCACGCTGACTTACGACGTTACGGTCAAGATCGAGCACCTGCTCGAACATCGCGAACTGCTGCCTGTTCTGAAAGCCACCGGCTGCCTGTTCGTGGTGAGCGCGGTCGAATCGTTCGACGACGCGGTGCTGGAGAAACTCGCCAAGGGCCACACCCTCGCGGATTTCGAGGAAGCGCTGCGGCTGATGCGCGCGGCGGACCTGGCGCTATCGCCGACCTTCATCCCATTCACGCCGTGGACCACGCGCGAGAGCTACCGCGATTTTCTGCAGACGCTGCTCCGTCTGGAACTGGCGGACCAGGCAGCCCCCATTCAACTGGCCATCCGGCTGCTGATTACGCAAGGGTCGCTGCTGCTGGAGCTGCCGGAAGTGCGCGCGAACATCGGCCCGTTCGACCCAGCGGCGCTGACCTATCCGTGGCGCAACCAGGACCCCGCGCTCGATGCCCTGGCCGCCGCGGCGCAGCGGACGGTGGCGCGCGAAGAACGCCGCGGCGCCCCGCGCATCGAGATCTTCCGGAAGATTTGGGACTTGGCCGACGCCGGCCCCGTGGAAACGCCCAGGCCGGACCGCGCAACCATCCCTTACCTGACCGAGCCCTGGTATTGTTGAGCCGAGCCGGAGGAAGGGCAGTTAGC
>PLGA01000007.1 GCA_003139735.1 Bryobacterales bacterium
GCATTTCCTGAGCGCGGCGCAGCCCGATGATCCAGCCGCCGCCGCCCCGCCCCGCGTGGAAATTTCGTCCGGTATCGATACGGCGCTGCTCTAGTCCAGTGCCCGCGCTGTTCTCCATTTTCCTGGGCGGTGCTTTCACCGTAGCTTCAGCCTATGCGTGGGGGGCCTTGGCGTTGCGCCGCCTTCCCGTACCTTGGGAAATCGCCCTGGCAGCCGGCGCCGCTATCGAAAGCCTGCTGGTGTTTGTCGTACTGGCTTGCAGCNNTGCGTATTTCGGCTTGGGCGCCGCGCCCCTGGCGGCGCTGGTTTGGTCGCGGCGGTCTCGCCTTTCCTCCTTCCCTGTCGCCGGCGGTCTTGGCGCCGGCTGGCCTTCCTTGCTGCCCGCCCTGCCTTTTCTCGCCTACGCGGCTTGGTATCTGGTCAACGCGCTCGCACCCGAAACCTGGCCCGATGGTTTTACCTATCATCTCGGCCTCCCCGCCGAGTACGTCCGCATCGGCGCCTTTCCCGGCCGCATCACGTTCTTCGACATGGTCCCACAGGGCATGGAAATGCTGTTCACCATGGCGTTTGCTTTCGGACGCCATTCGGCCGCAAAACTGGTGGAGTTCGCTCTGTTTGCCGCCACGCCTCCGCTGATCCTCCGTATCGCCTCGCGCTTGGGATTGAGCCGCGCCGGCGCGCTACTCGCCGCGGGAGCTTATTTTTTCGCTCCCGTGGCCGGGCTCACCGGATCGTCGTCCTACAACGACGCCGCACTGGTTTTTCTCGCGCTGGCGTCCTTTTGGCTTCTCCTCGAGTGGCGGGNNCCCGGCGCCGGCGGCGGCTACTTGTTGGCCGCGGGCCTGACGGCCGGCTTCTGCTATGCCGTCAAGATGCCGGGAGCAGTCGTCGTGTTGGGTGCGGGCCTATTCGTGATCGCCCAGCGGCGCTGGCGCGGCCTGTTGCCGTTGGCCGCGGGAGCCGCACTGACCATGGCGCCATGGATGGCCCGCGCCGCCATCCTCATGGGCAATCCTCTGGCCCCGCTCGGCAACCGCATCTTCCCCAATCCGTTCTTTCACATCGCTATCGAAAGGGATCTCGCTTCGCACCTGGCTTCCCTGGGCACCGTGAAATGGTGGGGCGTGCCCTGGGAACTGGCTATCGGCGACCGCCTGGTGGGCACCTTCGGACCGCTGCTGTGGCTGCTGCCGCCATCCCTGTTGGCATGGCGGGCTCGCGCCGGCCGGCTGTGCCTGGTGGCGGCCTTGCTGCTCGCGACGCCCTGGTTGAGCAACCGGGGCGCCCGCTTCCTGATGCCGGCGGTGGCGTTCGGATGGTTGGCTCTGGGCCTGGCCCTGCCGCGCCGCGCCGCCTGGGCCGCGTTTTGGCTTCAGGCCGTGCTCTGCTGTGNNTCGCCTGCACCAGTTTCCGCTGCGCGCCGCGCTGCGCATCGAGCCTGAGTCGCATTATCTGGCAGCCCACACCGCCGAGTACGCCGCCGCGCGGATGATCGAAGCCCACACCCCTCCCGGCGCGCGCATTTTCTCTTTCGACCAGGTGGCCAACGCCTACCTCGACCGCGACGTGCGCGTTTCGTGGCAATCGGCCGAGTGCGACCGCTTTGACGACATGTTTTATCTGACCACCCACGCGGCCACCGATTATTTCTATAACTGGCGCTTCGAGTTCGCGCCCCAATCCCTTCGGGCCGTCCAGTTTCGGATTCCCTCCAGTTACCCCAACGAATGGGACGCCGATGAAGTCCAGTTCGATTCGGCCGGCGAGCAACTCGACCCCAGCCCCGCCTGGACCCTCCGCGCCAAGCCCAACGTATGGGAAGCGCCGCTGGCCTTCGACGGGTTGACACTCACCCGGTATCGCACCTGGGAGCCGGTCCGCCGCGGCATGTTCCTGGAAGTGGATTTTGACCGTCCGCGCACTATCGACGCCGCCGTGGTTCTGTCCCATGCCCCGGCGATTGGCGTGTCTCTCGATTGCTGGCTCCAGGGTCTCGACTTTCATTGGAGTAAGGTNNAAGGTCGGACCCGGCGTCGCCACCCGGCGCCGGCCGGAAGACTGGCGTTTCGCTCTGGTCCGCCTGCTGAAGCGCGCCGGCTATCGCTACGTGATGGCCCCGGTAGGCGATTCCGGCAACGGTCCCACGGGCCAGGCGATTCTGTCCCATCCGCTCGAATGGAATATGACCGTCGAAGACCGCTCCGGCAATGAAGTGCTGTTTCAGATCAGATGAGGAAGCTGTCAGCAGTCAGCAATAAGCGATCATCCCAACCGGTGTAGCTGAAGGCTGACCGCTGAGTGCTGAAAGCTTCATTCGTACCGCAACGCCACGATGGGGTCGATGCGCATGGCCCGCTGAGCCGGGACGTAAACGGCGAGGGCGGTGGCGGCGACGAGCGCCAGCGTGATTCCGGCAAACGTTACGGGATCGGTCGCGCTGACACCGTAGACCAGCGATGCCATCAGCCGGGCGAACCCGAACGCGGCGGGCAGCCCAACGGCCAAACCTACCGCGGCCGTCAGCATGCCGCGCCGGAATACCATCAGGAGCACGTTTTGCCGTGCCGCGCCCAACGCCAGGCGGATCCCGATTTCGTGCGTTTGCTCGGAGACCACGTAGGCCATGACGCCATACACGCCAATTGCCGACAGCACCAACGCGATCACGCCGAAAACGCCCATCAGCACGGCCATATAGTTGAGCCCGATGGCGCTGTTGTGAATCGATTTCTCCATAGTCTGGATCTCGGTGATAGGTTGCTCCGGATACACGGAGCGGATGGCGGCGGTTACCGCCGTGGCCACGCGCAGGGGATCGCCCGCGGTCCGTACACCAAGATCCATCCATCCCGCCGGCGACTGCAGATAGGGCAGATAGAGGGTGCGGCGCGGCTGGCGGTCGTATGGATTGTGCATAAGATCGCCCACCACTCCCACGATGGTCACCCATGAGTTCTTCGAATCGGGCGCGCCGATCTTGATGCGCTTGCCGATGGGCGACTCGTTCGACCACCAGCGGTGCGCCATGCGCTCGCTAATGGCGGCCACGCGCGGCGCTTCGGGGCCGTCGCCATTGTTCAGGAAGCGGCCGGCGCGCAAGGGGACGTGCAGCGTTTCGAAGAAATTCGTACTCACCACCTGGTACATGCCGCTCGGTGCGTCGCCCGGCTCGATGGCCCGGCCCTCTATAGTAAAATCGCGGCCGCTGGAATGCTCGCTATACGGCATGGCGGATGCCGCCGCGGCGGAGCGAACTCCCGGAATCGCCGAAATCCGCTCCAGCACTTCGCGGTAGAACGCCGCCTTCTGCTGCGGCTGTTCGTATTTGTTGTCGGTGAGCGCCAGCCGTAACGTGAGCAGCGTGCCCGGGTCGAGTTCGGCGCCATGTTTCTGCAGCGTCTGGAAGCCGCGCACCATCAGGCCGGCGCCCACCAGCAGGACCACGGCGAGAACGATCTCGGCGGAAACCAGAACGTTGCGCAGAGCGTGGCGCCCGCCGCCGGCCGAAGATCCACGGCCACCTTCCTTCAGCGAATCGGTCAGGTTTGGCCGCGAACACTGCCATGCCGGCGCCAGTCCCGCCAGCACGCCGCTAATCACCACCGCCAGCAGCGTGAAGCCCAGCGTCCGGGTGTCGAGCGAGATGTCCTTCCAACCCAGGATGTACCGTTCAATCTCCGGCGGCATTCCGGCGTTGATGGCTCTCATGCC
>PLGA01000659.1 GCA_003139735.1 Bryobacterales bacterium
CGAACCCAGTTGCGAGTGAAAAGTGTCGCGGTAGGTGGAGAACTTGTCTTTGTGGCAGCTGCCGCAAATCGGCGTGGACTGCATGCGGAAGGCCGACTCCGTCGGTTGCAGAATCGCGTGCGCGGTGTGGCAGTCGCTGCAGACCGGCGCTTTCAGATCGCCTTTGGCAATGGCCTGTCCGTGGACGCCGGCCTGATAATCGGCATTGATCTTGGCGTGGCAGTTGCCGCAGGTCTGCGGGATGTTGGATTTGTAGGTCGGACTCGCGGGATCGGTGTGGCTCAGGATGTGATGCGAGCCGTGGCAGCTTTGGCAGTTAGCCGCCACCAGCAACCCCTCCTTGCTCAGCGCAAACCCGTGGATCGAATCGATGTAATTCGGATAAACGCTGGCCAAACCGTGTTTGCCCGCCATTCCATCGTTGCTGTGGCATTGGCCGCAGGTCTTGGGCACGTTGAGCGGGTACACGGCCGAACGCGCGTCGGTCTTGGGAAAGATTTCGTGCGCATTCCCGTGACAGCTCGTGCACGGATGTTCCCTGCTATCGGCGTGAACGCTGCCGCTGAGTTGGGCCGCCTGGTCGGCGTGGCAGGTCTTGCAATCCACCGGCGCAACCTTATCGGGATGCGGATAGCCCTCAATGTCCGCGTGACAGTTGGTGCATTGCAGGCTGCCGTGAATGCTGTCGCCGAATTTCTTCCCGTCTACGGCGATGCTGTGTCCAGCGCTGTCGGTCATGCTCGAGTCGCCGTGGCAGGTGAGGCAGTCCTGTGCGCGGAGGGTCCGCGGCGCGAGCGCCAAAACCGCCAAGCCGGCCACCAGCGCCAGGCTGCGAATCATCAGAATTGCGTTCTTTCGTGCGGCTTCGTTCATTCCGCCGTCTTCCTTCCCTGGGGCGAACGCGGACGCGCCCGCTCACTGGCAGTACCCTGCCGACTCCACCGTTCTCACAACGATTGCGGAGGATCGCACTACAAAGGTCGTTCTTTGGGGAGAGCGCTGGCAGTGATAGGTATCACAGGCCGCGCGACACAGATCACAAGAGCAAGGGCCAGGAATCAGATCTTGAGGGCAAGAATTTGGGAGGTGGATCACAAACATCGAGAAATTGCGCTCTCATTGAGACATCCCGGCTGCAACCCCCTTCATCTAACCAACACGAGAATCCCTTGGTTGAGGTGAACGATGAAACGACCTCTTATCGCCTTGCTGTTGCTTGCGTGTTTGCCGCTCGTTTACGCTCAGAAGTATCGGTATGGGCAAGAACCCCCAATGGCCAAGGCCGGTGTCGACTACCCTATCAGAGCGCATGTCTCCGCCATTCGAGTCCAGTTTCAATACGATCCGAGTAGGTACGAACTCCGCACCGGCCCATACGGTGAAGAGCTCCACGCCGACATGGTCATTGACCAGAAGAAGCTGGAGCTTACCTGCGGCATCCTCTACGATCCTCGCCGCTACCCTCTCGACCTCGTTCCCGGCGACTACACTGCTCGGCTCCTGAAAACTGCACACCAGGGCGCCACGGCTCCGCTCTATGACGAATACGAGCTTCTCCTGCCCGATCGCCACGTCTGGCAGTGCACGGTTACGGGAATCTCGGAGTAGTCACGGAATTCGGAAACTTCGGATGCCTACGAGCGCTTTTGGGCCCAGTCGAGAGCCCGGTCGAAGCGCTCCCGGTCGCGCCATACTCCGCGGTCTCAATGATCGCCGATCAGTTCGAACTTCTGGCGAATCACTAACGTCTGACATCGACTCTCCAGGTGATGCGGATCACAGGCTGCCGTACCCTTACTCGAAGAAAATAGGGGCGCTAGTCAGGAGACCCTCCATGGGCACAGTTGCGCTTCCGGAAACAAAAACCATGCTCACCCTCCCCGGAGATGCGGTACGGCAGATTCTCTGGCGGTTTGCCGATCGGTTCGACTTACAGATGCTTGTTGCATCGGCGCGCGGCGTGGCAAGAGGAACAGTGGCCCGCATGGTGGCGGCCGGCGAACGCAACACCCACGAGTGGACGGCAGCCAAGGATGAAATGCTGGACGCCTTCGACCGCGCCGGCATTACCGCGGCGTTCATGGAGCCAGAAGAGGGCGGCTTTATCGTCGGACCCAAAAATCTCGCGCTGGGTCTCGCGGCCTTTGAGCTCGCGTGGGTCGATGGTGGCGCAGCGACCGCGAGCCTGGCGGGATTTCTGGCCCTTTCGCCGATTCACGAACGCGGCACGCTGGAGCAGATCTCCCGCTACAAAAAGCTCTCCGCTCCCCCGCAACCGGGTGAAGATCGCAAGCCCTGGCGCGGCGCCTTCGCGTTGACCGAGCCCATCCCTTACGTGGGCGTCGACACCGGCATGATGAGCGGCAAGGTGCGCGTGGCCGATTGGAAAAACGGCGAGGAACCGGTGCTGCAGGTGGACAAGCGCGGGCGCTTCATTACCGGGATTGCTTTTGCCAACTTCGTCACCGCCGCCGTCACCTCTGACGACGCGCGCATCAAGGGCAGTTGCGTAGTGATTCTCGAAGAAACCGACCCGGGCACGTTCGATCGCGGCACCCCGACCAAGAAGCTCGTGCATCAGCTCTCTTCTACCGGCGACCCCGTCTTGAACCTCAAGGTTCCTGCCAACCGCATCGTGGGCGGATACACCGTGAAGGACGGCGTGATCGAGCCGAACTTCAACCATACCGAAATCATCGACGCGGTCTTCCGGCGCACCCGCGTTCCGGTGGGATTGATGACGGCATCGAAGCTCCTCTCGGCTGTCGAGCCAGTGATCCGCTACCAGCGCCAGCGCTTCCGTGGCGCTGAGGGCGCCAAACCTGGATCCCTCCGCTACGAGCACGGCATCCAGCAACGCGAAGATGCGTTGCATCGCCTGGTCGACGTGTGGGCCACGGGCGAGGCGGCGACGTCGTTGGGCTTTGCCACAGCGCGCCTCTTTGATGAATTGGACCCGCTCGAAAAACAGAAGACTGCAATCCTTAAAGAACGCGGTGTCGCCGGCGGACGCGCCGAGATTAGGGCGCTCAAGGAGAGCGAGCAACGCGCCATCGAGCTGTCGCGTCTGAAGGAAGGCGACCCGCGCCGCGCAGAACTCGAGGCCGACCCCCTGGTGCAATACGTTCTCAAAGATGCCGAGGCCAACGTGCTTTGCCCAGCCACCAAGCTCTGGAACACCGGCCACGGCGCCAACATGATGCGCGAGGCCGTGAGCCTGATGGGCGGCTATGGCATCACCGAGGACTGCCCCGGCTTTCTGGCCAACAAGTGGATGGACGCGCAACTCGAAGCCACCTACGAAGGTCCCGAGGCCGTGCAGCGCCGCCAGTTGACCGTCACCATGACCAGCGAGGTCTTTCTTGCGGAGTTCGCCGCGTGGACCGCGGAGATGCGCGGGATTGCGTCGACGCGTCCCGGCACCGGCGCCTGCACCCTCGCCTCGGCGATGAGCCTTTGGGCTTGGACGCTCCACTATCTGCAGCACGCCACCGATCCCGCAGGCAACAAGCTCTACCATGGGCAGCGCCAGGGCGTGACCTTCGCGCTGGCCGACGCGCTCAGTTGGCTCGTGGCCTCCCGTTGCCAGATTCAGGATGTGCTTGAACTCGAAACCCGCGGTGCTGCCGACGCCGTGGCCGCTGAAGGCCTGGCCGGGACCGTGCAATTCCTGAGCGACCTTTGCCACACCCAGGCCGCGCAAGCCGCCGGCGAAGTTTCGCGCATTTGCGCCGAGCTTGTCTTCGGTTACAACCGTCATCCCGCGTGGGAGGAGGAGGAGCACCGCAGCTGTTTCCTCTCCAGCGAGCTTGAAGAGCTGGAAGAAACCATGCCTGGCATCATGGCCATCGCCGTTGATGTTCTTCAGGCCGACGGCAGCCACCCCGCGAAAGCTGGCCCGTGCGCGGGATGCGCGGGATCGAGCGAGTTTCTCCGCCTGCAGAGCAAGTTGACCACATGTCTCACCGGCGCACGCCTCGCCAAGGATCGCGCCGC
>PLGA01000084.1 GCA_003139735.1 Bryobacterales bacterium
GTTGGGATCGCCGGGCCGGTCGGTAGAGATATGGTCCGCGTTTGGAGTGCCGATGACGACCAGACCACCGGGACGAACCAGCCTCCGCACAGAACGGAGGAACTCGGCGGGATTCTCTACATGCTCGATGACGTCGTAAGAGACTACCGCATCGTACGAGGAGTCGATTGTCTCGGGGTTGGCGAACTTCGGCACGAAGGGATCGTATCCGGACACATTGGCATATCCCTTCTGGCGCAGGAAGTCCACATAGAGGCCGGCGCCGCAGCCATAGTCGAGAATGCGGTTCCCGCTCCGCACTCCCTGTCTCTTGATCAACTTCAGACGGTTCGCATAACCGATGCGTTCACTGAAGGTGAGCCGCTGATTATTTAGCGGATAGTCCGCATAATACGTGGGGAGATCGGCGTCTTCCAGGCAATGCAGAGTGCCGCACGCGGTGCATCGCCAGAGGGTAAATACGTGGTCCTTAAAGCGGCGGACGTTGCAGGGAACCCGGCGCACATCCGTGGCCTCGGCGAACGTGCCTGGCGTCTCACAAAGATTGCATTGCGTGCATTCCGCCATTGGCCGTCGCTCCCGAATCNNCGCAGCAGATCCGAATAGGAATCCGGCTGCTCTCCGCGCGCCATCGACAGCAAACCTAACCGGTAAGAATAATATCCGTTGGCCGCCAGGCGCTCCATCAAGTGATGATAGCAGTCCAGCGCTCGCGCGTCCTCCCCCGCCAACTCACGGTCGAAGGCGATCGACACCACGCATGCCAGGGAGCGTTCCGTAATCATCGTAAGAGAGATCATCGGCTCGAATCCGCGATCCAGCAAAATACCGCTCGCCAGCGCGGTCAGCTTGCTGGCGTGGCGCCCGCTGGCCGGAGCCACGGGACTGGCCCAGAGCAGGCCGCAGCCGTCGCGGTCCGGGTCCATGACGGCCGGCGGGGGTGTGCGCCTCCGCCAATATGTGCTGGCTAACGGATGCTCCGTGGGAATGCCCTTCATCAGGCCGTAGACCGGCTCCAGCAATGCCAAGGTCCGTTTCAGGTTCCAACCGGTCAGAAACTCATACGGCTTGGCGAATGCCGAAGCCATGCGCAATGTGCGATCGTCCAGAAACTGCAGCTTGTCGGCGATTCCGCCGAGGGCGCGCCGCAGAAGGCGCCGGGCTTCCTTCACCTGCCGCTTGGTCCCATAGAGCGCCCCCGATCCATTCCAGGATCCAATCTTGAGTTCGCCATGGAGCTCGCGCATCAGCGCGCCGGGCAAGGGTGTGACGCCGCCCGCTCTCTCCCACGGATACTGTTCCAGCGCCGAGAGCACTTTGTAGTCATTGGCGATGTGCGAGGCGCCTCGAATCGTATGGTCCAGGCGCAAAGGGCGCAGCGCATCCACCAGCGCCGGCAGTTGCTCGGGCTCTTCGCAGCGAAAGAAGTAAGCCTGGAAATATTCCGGCGCGGGCATCAACCACAAGGTCATGCGGGTGACAATGCCAAGGTTGGATTGCGAGAACAGCCCATCGAGCGACGGCCCGACGCCCCAGCGGTAAGAAGACGCCGCAGTCGCTCCGGGAAATCGCGCGAATCCGGTTTGAACGATCCGCCCGGTGGGAAGCACGATCTCCAGTCCGCAGGAGTTCCCGAAGTGATCGCCGTACGGTGTGTGTCCGAAGCCGCGTTCCACGGTGTTACCGATCAGACTGCACGCCGGGCTGGCACCGGTGGCATCCATCCACAGCTTCGAACCGCGCTCCCGCAGGAAGTCGTAGAGTTGTGCCTGGGTCACGCCGGGCTCGACGGTGACGTAGGCCAATTCTTCGTTAAAATCAACGATCCGGTTCATGCGGCCGAGGTCGAGCAAGAAGCAACCATCGGCCGCCGGGACGCGAGAGCCGTATCCCCAATTCTTACCGCTGCTAATCGGGTAGATTGGCACTCTGAAGCGGTTCGCAACGCGTACGCATTCCTGCACTTCAGCCAGATTTCCTGGCCGGATGATCCCCGGGATCCGATGGCCGGTCGAAAACGTGGATGTTTCGGCCGATCGCAAAGCGCTGGCATCGGTGATCACATATTGAAGGCCCACGACCTCCGTCATGTGCGCCAAAGCAGCATCGTATGGGTTCGAAGCCATTCGCAGGATCCTTTTGGGAAATCCCATTGCCGATTAGACGGCCAGCGGCTGAAGGGCGCCACGCCCCGGCCGTTCAGCCGGCGGCAAGTCAATACCGCTCAAACGGCCGCTCCACTCCGGGGCTCTGCTCTCGCAGCTGATCAGCGGCATAAGCTCCATCATATCGCTCAATTCGTTGATCGCATTGGCGTATTTGACGTTCGGGAAATCGGAATCGAACCGCAATGCTTCCATTTGGCACCCGTAGCGCGGATCGTAGTAGGAGGGCAGTTCCTGATCGTTCAGGGTAAGGGGCGTCAGGCCGATACGGCGAAGAATGGCGGCCGAACCGTGCCGTACTGTTGCCGTCGCCAGACCGACACATCCTCCCAGCAACCGGAACAGACCGCAGGTGGCGAGCACCATGCGCAACGGGTCGACGGTTCCCCGCCGCTCCTCCGCTACCGCCCACCCGCCCACTTCGCCGAAGCTCATTTGTTTACGGGATGCCCGCTCCATCTCATGTTCGACTGCGCGGCGAAACTTTCTCCCCCAGACTGGGCAATCGGTCAAAGCGGATTGCCGTATCCACAATTCGTCGAACCGCGACGCCCGCTTCTCCTCCAGATAGCGCATGCAGCCCTTGACACGTTTGGCGCCGTCCACCAGCAGGATGTGCCAACTCTGCTCGTCGACGGAGAGTCTATGCCGCCCGTCTGCCGTCAACTCGTGTTTCTGAATCGCGCCGTCGCGTAGATAGACCGAACCACGCAGGCGTTGCATTTCGGCCAGCATTAGCTCGTAGCGCCGCCGGTTGAATTCCGTGTTCCGGAAAATGTTTGGTGGGGCCGTCCTCGCTGGCGGGAGGATCACAAGCTCTGTGTGAAACGAGGTTATGTGCATCGCTTCGGTTCGCTTTTCAGTCAGGCAACCGCAAACTCTTTTGATGGTACTGGCGGCGCCCCGTGAGAGGCTCCCCCTTCGCTTACGATGGTTGCCCCTTACCGGGATCATTGTCCAGATTCCCAAAAGTTATGAGGCGAAACACTTCCCTAAGGTAGGACCCGCAGCAACTTCGGTTCAAATTTCTTGGAGGAGGGCCTTAGCAATAGTATCGCCAAACACATTTAGTGCATAAATGGGGGGGTCTCTCACCGAATTTAACTCGCGAAGGGGGATGGTGTACCTGTTACACCGTAAAATCTTCAGATCGAGCATAAACGAGGGTGTATTCCCCCAGGGAAGAGGGGCTTAAGGCGCACACAGCGATGCCTTTTCGGCTTTCCAGTACGGCGAGTACGCTATCCTCTCGCGGCCTGTCTTCAACAAAACAAGGCGTTTAAGCCGTTCTCGACCTCGGAGATTGTGGGATTTGCGACCGGATGCCACCTGCGATCTCGAAACAGCCGGACGGGTAGGCGGTTCTGAGCGAAGCTTTGGAGTTTTACACAGCGCAGGTCATTGCAACATATACAACCTGCATCAGACCTGTTCAGGCGAAAAGGAGGGTGTGGTGGCGACTTTCAACCTTCCCAAGCGGTACGAATAGTACCGTGCGTAATCGTACGCTTGCTGGTACCTTATCGGTATTCTTGGCCTGTTATCTAAAGTTAATTTGAGTTATGCTTACGAAGTCGGAGGATAAACAATGCGTCGGACATTAAAACGTTACACTTTATCGGGCGGCTCCATGGCCATGGGTGCGGCCTTGCTTTTCGCCCTGATTCCAACTGCCTCTGCTTCGGCGATCGGGACGGTTAACGAGGCGAACTGCGCTGGCGGTGGCGTTACTGTTACTTTGACCACCGTCACCTGGCTACCCGCCACCCTTGGCGGAACGGCGGGTTGTATCGCCACAGGCGCCGGTACGAACTTGACGTATTCCGGCGGAACACTAGGCGCCGGCGTTGTAGGCAATATCTTGAATCTGACCCCTGGCGGCATCGTGAACGATTTCATGACGTTCACCGGGACTACCCTTGACTTCGTTTTGGATGGGTTTACAACGCCCGCCACCACCAACGGTACCAACTGCGCAAGCACCGTATCCGGACAAACCTGCGTCGCCGTGGCTGGCTCTCCGTTCCTTCTGACTAATCTCGGGAGCGGCGATACTGCGGTCTCCTTAACCGCATATGGCACGATTTTAGACGGCGGCACGACTAGCTATTGGTCTGGTTCGTTTACCACCCAGTTGACCGCGGCGCCGGGCACAGTTGAAACCGTCATCTTGGCTAGTGGTTCCATCACGAGCACGCAGTCTGCCCAGTTCGTGGTTACCACCGTTCCCGAGCCGGCTTCTCTTGGCTTGATCGGAGCAGGGCTGATCGGCTTGGCGCTTGCCACCAAGAAGCGTAAGGCTCGCCCGTAAAGCACGCGACTATCAAGTAACGTTGCGGAGTGACCCCGGAAGCGCGGAGCGCCGCATCCGGGTCGCTTCGGTGTTAGGATAAGGGGCTGGCAGAGCCCCGGATGTCTCGTAAACGCGTTGTTTTCCTGGCAGAAGGCGCGACCATGGCGCACTTTGTGCGCCCGTTAGCGTTAGCTGAATCCTTGGATTCGGAGCGCTACGAGGTCTATTTCTACACCCCGCCCCGCTTTTCACGATATCTGCAGACTAAGCCTTTTGTCGTGGGTGAACTTGCGAGTATGCCGGGAGAGCAGTTCCTGGCAAATATCGCCAGGGGGGCGCCTCTCTATCCTAGCGGAGTACTGCGCCACTACGTAAGTCAGGAACGTGAGTTGTTTGCGCGTCTCCACCCTGACTTGGTGATTGGGGATATGCGGCTGTCCCTACCCGTTAGCGCCCGCCTGGAGGGCGTCTTGCACGCCGTCATCGTCAGCGCATATTGGAGCCCATATGCCAGGCGACGCTCCATCGTCCCTTCCCTTCCGATAACGCGTGTCCTATCCCCCCGCCTGCTGGAACCCTTCTACAAGTTGGCGGAGCCCTTGGCTTACGCCGTCCACGTCCGTCCCATCAATCGGGTTCGAAAGGAGTATGGTCTGCCTGCGCTTCCCGCAGACATCCGTGCCATGTACACGGAAGCAGACCATGTGCTATATGCGGACGTCCCTGAGTTCGTACCGACTACGAATCTTCCCAAGACTCATCACTATGTGGGCATGTGCCCGTGGACGCCGCCGACGTCGAAACCGGAATGGTGGGACCGCATGCGCGCCGACTCGAGGCCGAAGATTTTTGTCGGATTGGGCAGTTCCGGCCCACTGCAAGTCTTACCCCAGCTTCTGCGGGTATTAGAGAAAATGCAGGTTTCGGTTCTGTTGTCGACCTCCGGCCGGCCGGCGCCGGCAGTAGCGGCCAGCGTGTACGTAGCCGACCTGCTTCCCTTTGCCGAGACCGCGAGGGAGTCGCGTGTGGTGGTCTCACATGGCGGCAGCTCGAGCTTTTACCCGTCGATTGCAGCCGGAACTCCCGTGTTGGGAATACCGAGCAACGCAGACCAACACCTTTCGACAGATGTGCTGGTGGGGAGCGGAGCCGGCCTCGGGGTGCGCAGTGAGGACGCCTCGGAAGAGGCTCTGCGCAACGCGTTGGAGAAACTCCTGCACAAGCCGCAGTATCGCGCGACGGCACGAAAATGGGCCGACGTGTTCGGCCGGTATGATAGTGGGGTATTGTTTCGGGAGTTTGTCGCGGAAGTGCTCCCAGACTGACCGGCCCTACTCCCCCAGCTCTCGTGTACTTAGGATACTGCGTCACGGGTCGCAGCCGCCATGGTCAGTCCGTAGAGCGCTCACCCTTCAAGTGGGCCGTGAGCAACCAATCTCCGTCGTCAATGCGGATCTCGAACGTGGGTGCGCGACTTGAAAGTGGCGATATTGCAGATTCCGAAGAAATGCGCGGAGATCTGTGCGTACCGCTACGCAAGAAGGATTCCGCAGCCCGAGGGCGGAAGA
>PLGA01000212.1 GCA_003139735.1 Bryobacterales bacterium
GCAATATCGCCACTTTCAAGTCGCGCACCCCCCGGCAATCCATGGCTGGACATTGCCATGATTCGCATGAACCATGCCGGCGTGCGGATGGACACTCCGGACACGCGCGACACCAACGACTTGGGAGACGTCAAGCACGTGTGGTGGCGCAGACCACCAAAGTCCACGCGCAGGGACTCGGCGTGATCGGCATGAAGCTGGTGGGTGAGGGACGATTCACAAACGCGGACGACCGGGAGGCCTCGTTGAAATTCGCCTTTGGCCTGGGCGCGGTGGACGCCGTCACGATCGGATTCAAGAACACCGCCGAAATCGATGAGGCGATGGAGCGGGTGGACCGCGCTCTTAACGCATAACGCGCGTTGCTTAGTTGGAAAGCGTCACAAAGTCACTTCACCGGGGCAGTGGCGCCAGCGGGCGCACCCGACGACGTGGGTTCCAGCGATTCCTCGATGAATGTGCCGGCGGGGTGGAAGTTGTCGACATCCTTCCACTCTTTCGTGGATCCCACCTGCTTGAGCAGTCCCAACTCGCCCAGCGCCCACAGCGAATCGCCCTTGCCGAAGACTTTGGAGAGGAACAGGTTCTTGTTGACCGTGTCCACGGTCCAGGTCTGGCCGCCGTCTTCGCTCACAAGAAGCTGCTCATCCGCCGCGATCCAAATGTGACCCGCCTTATCGATCGTCACCGAGGAGAGCTGGGACTTAACGGGGCTTTTCAGCGTCCGCCACGTATCCCCTCCATCGTTGGTGGCGATCAATTCTCCGGCGAATCCGCATGCCCAGCCGTTCTTCTCGTCGCGGAAGTAGACCGTGTTGAGAGAGAAAGCGGCAAAGTCGTTCGTGACGTCTGTGGCGGTAGTAGCGCTGATGGCAGCGACGTTCGCGCCGCCGTGGAGCGTTTTCCACGTCTTTCCGCCATCGGCGGTACGCAGGATGGTGCCCGACCAGCCCACCGCCCAGCCGAGATTCGGATTCAGGAAGTAGACCCCCTGCAGATCCTGGGTGGTGCCGGTGGTCTGTTTTACCCAGGTAAGCCCGCCGTCTTCGGAATGCAGCATGATGCCATCGAACCCGCCGGCCCAAGCAAGGTTGCCAATCACCTGGACGGACACCAGGTGTTCTGTAGTGAAGTTCTGCTTTTTGTCATCTACGCGCTTTTGCCACGTCTTGCCGCCATCTTCGGTTGCGAAAATCGTTCCGGAATTACCCACCACTAGTCCATGGGTGTCATCACGGAATGCGATCGCGTGCAGATCCGGGGTGGCGCCCAAAACGAGTGACGCCCTTTCCGCGGCCGTCATTGTCGAGGACGCGCGCACATCCGGAGGTTTGGCTATTCTCTGCATGGTCCAGTGGCCGCCAGCATCGTTTGTGACGTAAACCATTCCTTGACCGCAAAGGAGATACGCGGTCGTGGGGCTGGTCGCGTAAGCATCGCGCAGGTAGCAGATGTCGCCCGCGGCGGACGCTGCAATCGGTAGCGCCAGCATCCCGATCAATCCAATCCACTTTGCCAGGTTCTTGCGTTTCAACATGGGCCTCGGCTCCGAAAAAGACACTTCCAACTGAGAAATACGATGAAAAACCGGTCAAGGTTACCCCTTCGGGCCGGATAACTTTCGGAACCTGGCTATTTTGGCCAATGGAAGGGGAGGCAGGCGGCCACAAAGGGCGTGGCGTGGGTGTCCCAGGTCCGCCCCATTTACAATGGTAGAGACAAATGCTAGGGATTCCGCCCGGCGCCGCCGCAGCCGCTACGCCTCACATATCGTTGCGCAAGGGCTTCATCGCCACGTTCGCGGGGAACGTGGCATTCGCCGCCAGCCAATGGGCCGCACTGAGCTTGATCGCGAGGCTCGGCGGCGCGGAAATGCTGGGCGAGTACGCTCTGGCGCTGGCCATCGCCACGCCGGTCGCGCTGTTTTCTCATTTGAACCTGCGGGCGGTACTGGGCACGGATATGGAGCGCCGCCATCCGTTTGGCGATTACCTGGCGGTGCGGCTGGGAACAATAGCATTGGGAGTTCTGGCGGTTGCCGGTATCGCGCTCGCCGGCCGCTATGCCTGGCCGGTTGCGGCCGTCATCGTGGCGGTGGGCGTGGTTCTCAGCGCGGACAACCTCAGCGACATCTACTACGCGGCCATGCAGCGGCGAGACCGCATGGACCAGATCGGGGGGTCGACGGCCGTGCGGGGAGCGCTATCGGCATTGGCGCTGGGCCTGGCTCTGTGGCTGACTCACAACCTGCTGGCCGCGGTGGCGGCGCAAGCGGCCGGACGCATCGCCGTGCTGCTGGCATACGACCGGCCGGTGGGATCGGCGGGGGAATCGATGGCCACATCCGGGGCCCGCGCCCAGGCAGGCATTCTGGCGATGGCGCTGCCGCTTGGGTTTGTCCTGATGCTGCTCTCGCTAGCCGGAAACATGCCTCGCTACGCAATCGAAGGCCGCTTCGGCCTAGCCGCGCTGGGGGCCTTCGCGGCCCCGGCTTCGTTCATGGCTGTGGGGTCCACCATGGTTAACGCGCTCGGGCAAGCGGCTACTCCGCGGCTGGCCCGCTGCTTCAGCCAAGGCGACGCACCGCGTTTCCGGCGCCTGGCGCTGCAATTAATCGGCGTCTCCGCCCTGCTGGGCGTGGCGGGGATTGCCGTGGCGCTTACCATGGGGCGCTTTGCGCTGGCCCTGCTCTACGGCCGGAGCTATGCCGCTTACGCCAGCCTGCTGATTTGGCTGATGGCCGCCGCCTCGGTGGGCTATATCGCCGGCGCCCTGGGTTACATTATTACCAGCGCGCGGGCGTTCACAGCCCAGGCGCCGTTGTTTGCGGCAGTCGCGGCGAGTTCGGGAATCGCAAGCTGGCTGCTGGTTCCGCGGTTGGGATTGGAGGGCGCGGCCGTGGCGTTGGGAGCTTCGTCGCTGGTGCAGGCCGGCGGGTCGTTGCTGATCTTGAGCCATGCATGGCGGGCCCGGGCATTTCGGGGCCGCATAGGCAATGGGGGCGGCGGAAGGAACCTGGCATGCCAGGCGCCGGCGGCGAAATGAAACCAAACTCTTTCCTGGAGCGCGCGGCGTGGGCGGTGTTGTGCCTGCTGGTTTTCTCTCTTCCCATGGAAAAGGGGATCCAGTTCCCGCATCTCGGAACCATTTCGCGCCTGCTCGGCCAGGCTGCGTTCGTGGTGGGGGTGGCCGCGGTGGTCCGTCGCGGCAAATTGCGAAAGCCGAACGCGGCCCTGCCGCTGGCGGCTTTTTTCGTGCTGTGGGGCGGACTCTCCTGGGTCTGGAGCGTTGCCCGGCCGGAAACCCTTGCGCACTTTGCCACCATGGCGCAGTTGTTGGGAATGGCATGGCTGATCTGGGAACTTTGCCGCACGGCGGCGGCGCAGATGCAGTTGATCCGGGCCTTTGTGGGCGGCGCGGCGGTCTCATCGGTTTGGACCATCGCGCGGGCCGTGCTGAACCGGCAGACCAATTACCGCCGCTATGCAACCGCCGGCTTCGACCCTAACGACCTCGGCATCACGCTCGCCATCGCCTTGACTTTCGCGCTCTACCTAAGCACCCGGGTGCGCGGCCTGGCGGTTTGGCTGGTGCGGCTGGGAGCTGTGCTGATCGTCGCGGCGATTCTGCTGACGGCCTCGCGAACGGCGCTGGTAGTCTCTCTAGTCAACGTGGTCTACCTAGCGCTGGCCTGGCGCCACACCACGATTCCGCAAAGGGCATCCTCCATTGCGCTGCTGGCCCTGCTGATCGTGGGGACTCTTTGGCTGGCGCCGCTGGCCACTCGCAGGAGGCTGGCGACGCTGCCCCGCGAAGCCACCGAAGGCACGCTGCACGACCGCACGCGAATCTGGAAAGCCGGTCTACAACTCTTCGAACGCTATCCAGTGCTCGGCATCGGCCTGGGAGCTTACCCGAAGGCGGCCTACCCCGCGCTGCACATCCACTACAACGCTCACAACACGTTCCTTTCGGTGCTGGTGGAAACGGGCATCGCCGGTTTCGTTTTGTGGGGACTGCTGCTGGCCACCCTGGCGTGGTTTGCCGGACTGCTGGCCGCCAGCGAGCGAGCCTTGTGGTTCACGGCTTTGGCGGTCTGGGGCGTGGCTGTGATGACGGTGACGTGGGAACAACGGAAGCCGACATGGCTGATCTTCGCCCTGATCATGACCGCCTGGGCCCGCGCCTTCCAACCGGAGGAACGGCAGCCTTGAAGATCCGCGTGCTGGAGGTGCTTGCCTCGTTGCGCCGGGCTGGCGCGGAACGGGTGGCCGTGTCCATCGCATGCGGATTGGACCGCTCCAGGTTTGAAACCGAGGTGATTTCGCTCAAGCCCGCCTTCCCCGGGGGATTCGAACCGGTACTCGAAGAGCATGGGGTTCCGGTGGAGCATTTCGGGAAGCGGAACGGCCTCGATCCCCGCATGTGGCCCAGGCTGGCCGGGGCGTTCGGCCGCTTCCGCCCGGATATCGTGCATACGCATTCCTACGTGATGCGCTACGTGTTGCCCGCGTGGGGGCTGGCGCGCCGCGGGACCGTGGTCCACACGGTCCATAATATTGCCGAAAAGGAAGTGGAGCCGCTCGGACGGGCCGTTCACCGCATCGCTTTTCGCGCCGGCGCGTTGCCGGTGGCGATTTCCGAGGAGGTGGCGCGATCTTTTCAGAGCATGTACGGCTTTCGGCCGGTGGCCACCATTCCCAACGGGGCCGATACGCGCCACGGTTTTCGGGCCGAGGCGCGCGAGGTCTGGCGGCGCGGTCACGGCTTTGGCCAGGGCGATCTTCTGGTGGCGTCGGTGGCGCGGTTCGAGCCGCAGAAGAACCCGCTGGGGTTGATTGAGGCCTTCGCGCGGGCGCTGGCCGGCAATCCGGCCGCGCACCTGGTCATGGCCGGCGAGGGCAGCATGCTGGAAGCGAGCCAGCGCTTGGCGGCGCGGCTCGGCGTGGGCCGCCAAGTCTACTTTTCCGGCCTGTGCCTGGACGTGCCGGAGCTGCTCTCTGCCTGCGACCTGTTCGTGCTGGCTTCGGACTGGGAGGGATCTTCCGTCGCGGTGATGGAGGCCATGGCGGCGCGGCTGCCGGTGGTGGCCACCGCCGTGGGCGGGGTTCCGGAGCTGGTGGAACATGGCGTGACGGGCATGCTGATTCCCGCCGCCGATGCCGCCGCGCTGGCCGCCGGGCTGGCCGATCTGGCCGGTAATCCGGCCAAACGCCGCGAATTCGCGGACGCTGCGAGGCGCCGGGCGTCCCAATTCGATGCCGGCGCGATGGTGGAACGCTACGCGGCGCTGTTCGAGCGCGTATGCCAGGGGAAGAGCCAATGCCGCGCATCGTGATGCTGACCACATGCCTGGCGCCGGGGGGCGCGGAAGCGCAGGTGTTCCGCCTGTCGCTCGAACTGAAGCGCCGCGGTTGGGAACTGGCGGTGATCTCGCTATTGCCTCCGGCCGCTTACGTGGAGACGCTCGAAGAGGCCGGAGTGGTGGTGCTCTCTCTGGGCATGCGGCCGGGATCGCCCGACCCGCGGGGCCTCATGCGCCTGGCGGCGGCCCTGAAGCGGCTTCGGCCCCAGGTGTTGCATAGCCACATGTTTCACGCCAACCTGCTGGCGCGGCTCGCGCGGATGCTTTGCCCCGCGCCGGTGGTCGTCTCCACCCTGCACAGCGCCGCCGAGAGCCCCCGTGACGCGGCTTCCGTTGTTACGCGGCGACGCGATTGGCTCTACCGTTTGACCGATCCGCTGGCCGATGCCGTGGTGGCCGTGAGCCGCGCCGCCGCTGATCGCCACGCCTCCGCCAGGGCCGTGCGCCCAGGGAAGCTGCGGGTGATTCCGAACGGAGTGGATACGGCGGTCTTCCGTCCCGACCCGGAACGGCGCGAGCGCGTTCGGCGCGAACTGGGCTTTGAATCCGAGTTCGTCTGGCTGGCCGCCGGCCGTTTGATGTGGAAGAAGGACTACCCGACGCTATTGCGCGCCTTCGCGCGGACCGGCGAGGCTACGCTTCTGGTCGCCGGCGCAGGGCCGCAGGAGGCCGAACTCAGGCAGATGGCCGCCGAACTGGGCATCGCCTCACAGGTGCGCTTCCTTGGGCAGGTGGGGGATATGCCTGCGCTGATGAATGCCGCCGACGCGCTGGCGCTGTCGTCGGTGGTGGAAGGGCTGCCCGTAGCCCTGTTGGAAGCGGCCGCCAGCGGTCTGCCGGCGGTGGCGACGGATGCCGGAGGCGTGCGCGAAATCCTGGGCGAGGGAGAAGCGGGCCTGGTGGTCCCGCCGGGAGACCCGGATGCCCTGGCGGCCGCTATGGAGCGGCTGGCGGCGCTCCCGGCGGACGGGCGGGAACAAATGTCCCGCGCCGCCCGCGCGACGGCGCTGGCTCGGTTCGACTGGGACGTGGTGGTTTCGCAGTGGGAAGCCACGTACCGCGATCTGTTGGAGAACGCCTGGCGATGGATGTAACCAGCCGCTTCGTGCTCGATTTCGCACGCCGGTTCGGCAAGGCAGGATCAGACCCGCCCCGCAAGATCCTCGATTTCGGCTGCGGCGCCGGCCGTCTGGTGGTGGAAGGCCGCGCCGCCGGCCTGGAGATCTGGGGAGCGGACGTTTACTACGGCGGATCGGCCACCCGCCGCGATGCCGAGGCCTCCGGCTTGCTGGGCTCGGCGATCCGCGAGATCCGCGACGGCCGCCTGCCATTCGACGACGCCACCTTCGATCTGGTGGTCAACAACCAGGTGCTGGAACACGTGGAAGACCTGGACCACGAGCTGGCCGGAATCCACCGCGTACTGAAGCCCGGTGGCTTGGCGCTGAGCCTGTTTCCCTCGCGCGATGTCTGGCGTGAGGGCCATATCGGCATCCCGTTCGCGCATTGGTTTCGGCGCGGCTCGCGGGCCCGGTTGTGGTACGCCTGGGCGCTGCGCTCGCTGGGTTTCGGCTACTGGAAGGAGCAGGCGGCCACCCGGCGCCAGTGGGCCANNGATCTTCCGCGCTTTCGACCGCTATTTTCGAAACGAGCCGCTGGAAGCCGATTACATCCGCTACCGGCTTTGCCAACAGCGGTGGCGCGCTCCGTCGGCGCAGCTCCTGCGCTTTCCGCCGGTGCGCGCGGCGGCCGTCGCCTTGTTTCGTAAACTGGCCTTCCTGGTAATTCTCTCGCGAAAGGCGGACTCATGAGGATCGCCTACGTGGTCACCCGCGCCGACTCGGTGGGCGGCGCCACCATACACGTGCTGGAGATGGCGCGGGCGATGCTGCAGCGGGGGCACGACGCCTTAGTCCTGATTGGCGGCGACGGCCCGGCCGGCCGCCGGCTGGCCGAGGAAGGCGTGCCCGTGCGCCCCTTGCGATTTCTGCGGCGCGCCGTTCGGCCGGACACCGACCTGCTCGCCTTTTTCGAACTGACGGCGGCGCTGCGCGATTTCCGGCCCGATCTGGTTTCCACGCACACAGCCAAGGCTGGCTGGATCGGGCGGGCGGCGTGCGCCTGGCTCGGCGTTCCGGCCATCTACACCCCCCACGGATTGCCGGTCGGAGACCGCATGCCGGGCGCGCGTGGCTTCCTATTCCGGGCGGCGGAGCGGGTGGCCGGAGATTGGGCGCGCGCCGTGATTTGCGTCTGCGAGCACGAGCGCAAGCTGGCCTTGGCCCACCGCATCGCTCCGCCGCGGAGGCTGCTGGTGATTCCGAACGGCGTGCGGGAGATCCCCTCGGAACTCCGCGCCAGTCCGGGGGCGAAGCCCGCGCGAATCGGGATTGTGTCGGTGGCGCGCTTCGAGGCGCCCAAAGACCATGCCACGCTCCTGCGCGCGCTGGCTCTCCTTGCGGGCCTCGACTGGGAACTGGAACTGGTAGGCGACGGTCCCTTGCTGCCCGCCTGCCGGGCGTTGGCCGCGCAACTGGGAATCGCCGGGAGAGTCCGGTTCTTGGGCTATTCTCCAGACGTGGCGGCGGTGCTGGCGCGCGCGCAAATCTTCGCCTTGTCTTCGCGCTCCGAAGCTCTCCCCCGCAGCGTGCTGGAGGCCATGCGCGCGGGGCTGCCGGTGGTGGCAAGCGATGTGGGAGGGCTATCGGAACTGGTGGATAATGGAGGTAATGGCGCGCTGGTTCCGCGGGGCGACGCCGAAGCGCTCTCCGCGGCGCTGGCCGGATTGATTGTGGATGCGCCTCGCCGGTTACAACTGGGAATGGCGGCTCGTCTTACCTATGAGGCCCGCTTTCGGCTGGAATACATGATCGAGAAAACGGCGGCTGTATACGAAATGGCGTTGACCCATGATGCCGCGCAATAGACCGGCCCTGGCGTCCGGCGAGGCCGTTTGGCCGGGCCGAGCCGCACTGCTGACCATCGGCGCCCCCAAGTTGCTGGGCGCGGGCCCGCAACGCGTCAAGCGCGCTTTCGACCTGGTTTTCGCCGCGCTTCTGGCCCTGGCGGCAGCGCTGCCCGCCCTGCTAATCGCCTTGGCGATCGCGCTCGACTCGCGCGGCCCGGTGTTGTTTGACCACACTCGCATCGGCAAGGGCCGGCGCGCGTTCCGGCTGTGGAAATTCCGCTCGATGAGCCACCATGCGGGCGCGCGCCTGGCGGAATATCTGGAGGCCAATCCCGGCCGCGCCCGGGAATGGGATCAGACCCACAAACTGCGCGCCGATCCCCGCGTCACGCGGGTGGGCCGCTTCCTGCGCAAGACCAGCCTGGACGAACTGCCGCAGTTATGGAACGTGCTGCGGGGCGATATGAGCCTGATTGGACCGCGGCCGATCGTTTCGCAAGAGACGCCCAAGTACGGCGTGGGTTTCGCGCTGTACTCGCAGGTCTTGCCGGGACTGACCGGCCTCTGGCAGGTATCGGGCCGCAACGACACGCACTACAGCCGCCGCGTGGACCTGGACTGCCAATACATCCGCAACTGGAGCGTGGCTTTGGATCTGAAGATCCTGCTCAAGACCGCCGGGGTGGTGGTGCGGGGCCGAGGCGCCTACTGATTTCTGAGAGATTTGACGCCGCGAAGGCACTACACCCTTCGACGATTTGTTCCAGAATAGGAACCAGTGGCTCCAAGAACCAGCATCCATCTCAGCGGCGAGGGGGCTGAAAGATACTCCTTGGGCGAGATGTCCGAAGAGGAACTCGCGTGCTGCGAAGAGCACCTTTTGGTCTGCGACGCGTGCCGCCGGGAGGTCGCCGAGAGCGACGCGTACGTGAAGGCGATGCGGAAAGCCGCCGCCCAACTGCGGAGGGGGAAAGCGAAGCCAGACCGGAAGTAGGAAATTGCGGATTGGGTTGACGCGATTGGCCGGCCAGCCTGCGTGTGAACGCGGGGCAGCATCAGGCGGGGTTTTCGTCAAGGTCGGCCACTTCCGGATTCCGCAGGTAATCCTCTGGGAGATGGCTCTCCAGATCGCGGGCATCGTGAAGGACCCGCACAACGTCGATCGCGTCTTCGCGACAGCGGTAGACGAGAAAATGCCGGGGCTTTCCGACAGCTCCCAGATCGCTCCGCGCCCGGAGGCGGCTAAAGAACAGGTGATATGTCCGTATGCCGCGCGCCAGATCTCGTCGCTCTCGCGATCCGGGCCGCTGCGGGTCGGCCGCGATATCGCGAATCGCCTGCTTCAAAAGATCCCGGTAGCGGGTGGCCGCGCGCTCGCCAAATCGTTCTTGGCTCCATATCAAGGCTTCGCGGATATCCATCCGTGCGGAAGGGGCCAGGACGATTCGCCGTGGCGGGCGGTTCTCAGGCACGCTTGCCTTTGGCAGCAAGCTCGGCCGAAACTGTGTCGCCAAGCCGATCGATATGCTCTTCGAGTGCGTCTATGGAATGAAACTCCCGGCCTTCATCCCGGTCGATCTGGTCCAGCCCTTCGCTCACGGCGCTACGCAGCCATTTCAGTTTGGCGCGCTCTTCCTGCTTCCGGCGTTCCATGAGCCGCAGCCCTTCACGCACCACCTCGCTGGCGCTGCCGTAGCGGCCGGAGACCACTTCGGTCTCAATGAACCGGTCGAAGCGGTCTGTCAGGTTAATGTTTCGGGTCGGCATGCATCCTCTGTGCCATGCTAGCAGAACTGGCAAGAATTGCCAACGAGGCGGCGATACATCGATACATCGCCGCGGCCTGAGGGCTGGCCACCAAGCGCTATCGTTGATTCTGTTTCAAAACTTTCTTCCGCAACCGGATCGATAGAGGCGTCACTTCCACGTATTCGTCGTCGCGGATGAACTCGATGGACTGCTCGAGGTTCAGAATGCGGGGCGGCACCAGGCGGATGGCTTCGTCGGCGGTGGAGGCGCGCATGTTGGTCAGCTTCTTTTCCTTGACGATGTTGATGTCGAGATCGGCGTCGCGCGCGTTCTCGCCCACAATCATGCCTTCATAAACTTCCGTGCCCGGGCTGACGAAGATCTCGCCGCGCTCCTGAAGGTTGAAAATGGCATAGCCTGTGGCCCGGCCGGGGCGGTCGGCCACCAGCGAGCCGGTGGGGCGCGTCGCAATGTCGCCCTGCCACTCGATGTGGCCGAGAAACAGCGAGTTCATGATCGCAGTGCCGCGCGTGTCGGTAAGAATCTCGCTGCGCAGCCCAATCAACCCGCGCGACGGCACGTGGAATTCCAGGCGCACGCGGCCGGAGCCGTGGTTGACCATCTTGCTCATTTTCCCCTTGCGCTGGCCGAGTTTTTCAATCACTACGCCGAGAAACGCTTCGGGACAGTCGATGATCAGACTTTCGAGCGGCTCTTCGAGCTTCCCATTGACGGTCCGCGTGATGATTTCGGGTTTGCCCGCCATCAGCTCATAGCCTTCGCGCCGCATCATCTCGATGAGAATGGCAAGTTGCAGCTCGCCGCGTCCCATTACCTTGAAGGTGTCGTGGCCGAGTTCCTCCACGCGGATGGAGACGTTCGTCAGCAGCTCCTTATCGAGCCGCTCACGCAGATTGCGCGACGTCACCCATTGGCCTTCGCGGCCCGAGAATGGCCCGGTGTTGATGGTGAAAGCCATGGCGATGGTCGGCTCATCGATCTGGATCCGGGGCAGCGGCATGGGCGTTTCGGCGCTGGTGACGGTCTCGCCGATGGTGATGCCCTCCACGCCGGCGATGGCCAGCAGGTTGCCAGGCACGCCGACCGTCTCATCCACGCGCTTCAAGCCCTCAAACGAGTAGAGCTTGGTAATGCGGGTGGTGTGGAGCGAACCGTCGCGCTTCGCGATGGCTACCGTATCGCCATACCGCAGCGTGCCTTCAAACACGCGGCCAATGCCGAGCCGGCCGAGGTAGTCGCTGTAATCCAGGTTGGCGATGATCATCTGCAGCACGCCCTCGGGGTCTCCCACCGGGGCGGGAATGTGCTCGACGATGCAGTCGAACAGCGGACGCAAGTCGGTGGACGGGTCGTCGAGCGTGCGCTTGGCGACGCCGGTCTTGGCGACCGTGTAGAGCACCGGGAAATCGAGCTGGTCCTCGGTGGCGTCCAGGTCGATGAAGAGATCGTAGATTTCGTCCAGCACTTCCGGCACGCGCGCGTCCGGACGGTCGATCTTATTGATGACGACGATGGGCGGCAGCTTGGCCTCCAGCGCCTTCGAGAGGACGTAGCGGGTCTGCGGCAACGGTCCTTCGCTCGCGTCCACCAGCAGCATGACGCCGTCCACCACTTTCAGGGCGCGCTCCACCTCCCCGCCGAAATCGCTGTGGCCGGGCGTATCCACGATATTGATCTTGACGCCGTGGTAACGAATGCCGGTGATCTTGGCGAGGATGGTGATGCCGCGCTCGCGCTCCAGTTCGTTGGAATCCATGACGCGCTCGACGTGCTCTTCGTGCGAGCCGAAAATGCCGCTCTGGTTGAGCATGGCGTCCACGAGCGTGGTCTTGCCATGGTCCACATGGGCGATGATGGCGATATTNNCGATGATGGCGATGTTGCGAATGGCTGTATTGCTGGTTCTCATGAAATCACGTCAGTCGGTTTGAGGCGGGGCGCCGGCGTCCTGCGCCGTCCGGGAACCGCGGTATCGCGCAAAGGGGATCGCGGCCACCGCTGTGGCCCGTAACTGCAAGTCTATCATGTAGCGCCGCTGCGTCTCCGTCCAGGAAATAACTGGCTTTGGTGGCGCAGACGATCG
>PLGA01000191.1:0-16957 GCA_003139735.1 Bryobacterales bacterium
TGGTGGGCCCTGTAGGATTTGAACCTACGACCAACGGATTATGAGTCCGCTGCTCTAACCGCTGAGCTAAGGGCCCTAAGTGATTTATGCTTCTCTAGCTTAGGAGCAATTCTCGATGTCGCAAAAAGTGTCGCTGTACATGAAATTGTACATGTTCTCGCTTAATTTGGACTTCCCGCGTCATTCCCGGCCACCTTGGCAGAGTCCTCTTTGGCCGCTTCCGTCAAATCGTTCAGTACGTTTCCTTGCGGACCGCCGCCAGCTTCAGATCGCGCGGGCTAACGATATCGTACCGCCGGTAGACGGACTCTGTCGAGTGACCGCTGATGCCCATGGCGACGTTGCGGGGTACGCCTGCCCGTTCCATGTTCCGAATCGCGCTGCGACGAAGATCATGGAAGTGCAGGCCCTCAAGGCCGGCTGCCTTGCAGGCGCGCTCCCAACCTTTCAGGTGGGAGCCGATCTGCCCATCCACCGCTCAGGGACGCGGGTCTGGTATCTTGATGCTCTGATGCGGCTCTTCGGCGCCAGGCGTTCATGATGTAATAGTCTATGACCGGGCCCCGAAGTCCGAATCCGGGTCACAGGAGAGTTCTCTTGAAACTACGATCCTCCCGCCGCAATTTCCTGGCAACTGGGCTGTCGCTACCGGCGGCGTTGGGCGCGCAGGCTGCCGCGCCCGCGCCGGCTAACGACGTGAAGCTCACCTACCGAACGCTGGGAAGAACGGGTTTGAAGGTGACCTCGCTATCGTTCGGGTGCATGACCACCTCGGACCAGAGCGTGATCGAGCACGCGGCCGATGTCGGGATCGTCCATTTCGACACCGCGCGAAGTTACCAGAACGGAAACAACGAGCGCATGGTGGGGGCCGCTCTCAAGGGCCGCCGGCAACGGGTGGTCATTTCCAGCAAGAGCGACGGCAAGACCAGGCAGGAGGCTCTCGCCGACTTGGACACCAGCCTGCGCGAACTGGGGACGGACCACCTCGACATCT
This sequence comes from Bryobacterales bacterium, assembly GCA_003139735.1. Taxonomy (GTDB): domain Bacteria; phylum Acidobacteriota; class Terriglobia; order Bryobacterales; family Bryobacteraceae; genus BOG-224. The sequence goes on from PLGA01000191.1 coordinate 998, forward strand.
GGTACCTGCACATGAAGAACGAGCCCGCCGAGGTGACCGGCGACCTGCTGGAGGCGCAGCGCATCGCCAAGAAGGACGGCAAGATCCGGTTCGCGGGCGTCAGCACGCATTTCAACATGGACCGGATGCTGCCCTACCTGGCGAAGCTGGGGCAGACGGATGTGGCCCTGACCACTTACAATTTCGCGATGCGCTCGGTGGCCGCCGAGATGAACACGAACACCCAGGCGTCGAAGACGGACATGACCTCGGTGATCCGGGAAGCGCGGAAATCCGGAATGGGCATCGTGGCGATGAAAACGATGGCCGGCGGGACCAGCCGGGTACAGCGCGGCGACCGGCTCTACGGGGCCGAACCGCAGGCGCTGGTCAAGCAGCTCAGCCGGGAAGGCGCGCCGCTGGCGGCGATCAAATGGGCCCTCCGAAACGAATCGTTGGACACGGCGATCGTCTGCATGACGGACCACGACCAGCTCCAGGAGAACCTGCGCGCCATGGCCGAGCCATACACGGAGAAAGACGACCGGCTGCTGGCCGAGCAGCTTGCCTATATCGGCCCGATCTATTGCCGGATGTGCGGGTCGTGCAAGGGAGTCTGCGACAAGGGTGTGCCGGTTCCGGACATGCTGCGCTTCCTGACTTATGCGGAGAGTTACGGGCAGTTTGCCATGGCGCGCGACCGGTTTCTGGAGTTGCCGGAGCGCGTCCGCGGCATCCGGTGCGGCGATTGCGCGGCCTGTTCGGTGGATTGCCCAAACGGCGTTCGCGTGCGGGAACGGGTGAGCCGCGCGCAGGAGTTGTTCGGTTAGACCAGGGAAGTGGGAAGCAGGATTGCGGCGCGACGACTTCTGGCGTTGTGTTTCAGAACAGCAGGAGCAATAGTGGATAAGGTCTCGCGGGAGTTTCAGATATTCGTCAAACCGGCGGGGGCTGTCTGCAATCTCGATTGCCAATACTGCTACTACCGGGACAAGCAGAGCCTCTATCCCGACGCCGGCGTATTCCGCATGCCGGAAAGCCTGCTGGAGGAATACATAGTCCAGCATTTCGCGGCCGCGCCCGGACCGGAGATCGACTTTTCGTGGCATGGAGGAGAGCCCACCACTCTGGGCGTGGGCTTTTTCCGGAAGGCCGTCGAACTTCAGCGCAAACACAAGCCCGCGGGTTGGCGCATCCGGAACGGCATACAGACTAACGGCGTGTTGGTGGATGAAGAATGGGTTCGCTTTCTGGCGGCGGAGGACTTCAGCGTGGGCCTCAGCCTGGACGGCCCGGCGGAACTGCACGATTCCTATCGCGTCACCAAGGGCGGCCAGCCGACTCACCGGGCGGTAATGCGCTGCTACGACCTCCTCCGCAAGCACGATATCCACACCGACATCGTTTGCGTCGTGCACAACCTTAATGTCCGTTATCCGCTTAGCGTGTACCGGTTCTTCCGGGACATGGGCTGCCGGTACCTGGGTTTTCTTCCGGTTGTGGAGCGCTCGCTGGAGAGCGAGGATGGCGTAAGCCCGCATACGCCGTCCGCAGAGGACTACGGAGCGTTTCTTTGCAGGATCTTCGACGAATGGATTGCCCGGGACGTGGGGCGTATGATGGTCCAGATTTTTGACGAGGCGGCAAGGCCAGCCCTTGGTCTGGATCACTCGCTGTGCGTTTTTCGCGAAACCTGCGGACAGATCCCGGTTATCGAACACAACGGCGACTTTTTCCCGTGCGATCACTTCGTCGACCGCACTCACCGGATAGGCAACATCCGCGCGACGCCGCTCAGCGATCTGCTCGACAGTCAAGCACAGCGGGCCTTCGGCGATGCCAAACGCGACGCGCTGCCCCGCTACTGCCGGGAGTGCGAAGCGCTGGCCATGTGCAACGGTGGGTGCCCCAAGTACCGCTTCATTCGGACGCCGGACGGCGATCCTGGTCTCAACTACCTCTGCGCGGGCTTGAAACGCTTCTTCCGGCATAGCCGGGCGCCCCTGGCGAATTTGGTATCCCGGCAACGGCAGCCGGCAGGCGGAATCCGGACCGCGCCGGCCAGGGCGGCCCGCAACGATCCCTGCCCCTGTGGCAGCGGTCTGAAATACAAGAAGTGCTGCGCGGCCAGATAGACCGCTGGCCTTCTCGGGCCCTCGGAGTTGGAGGATCTCGGATTTCCCGGTCCCGAAACTACTTTTCTCCGTATAATGGAGGACGGACCGTTGCAGGATCCTCGCACGGGTCGCTCTCGGGCAGTTCATAAGGAGCAGATCGGAAATGGACACGGTATCGAGAAGGCGGTTTCTGGAAGGAAGCGCAGCCGGTGTCAGTGCCACCGGTTTGGGCGTGACCCCTCTTTCTGCGCAGGATTGGGCGCGCCAGGCGGTGGACAGGTCGCCCCGGCGGCGCGAATGGGTCACGGTTAGGCACGGCGCCAGGGCGGTGGAGTCGATCGTCGCACATCCCCAGTCGCAGGAAAAGGCGCCCGCGATCGTCGTCATTCACGAGATCTTCGGGATGTCCGACTGGGTGGAGAAGGCAGCCGATGAGTTTGCGGAAGCTGGCTATTTGGCAATTGCTCCCGACCTTTTGTCGGGCATGGCCCCGGGTGGCGGGCGCACCAAGGATTTTCCCGCGGCTGGGCCGGGAGAGAACATGATGACGAGCGGGGTGGGTCAGGCGATCAACAACCTTCCTCCCGACCAGATCACCGCGGATCTGAATGCTGTCCTCGACTATTGCAAGAGCCTTCCCACCTGCAATGGCAAGGTCTGCGTGGTCGGCTTTTCATGGGGCGGCTCGCAATCGTTTCGCTTTGCCGCCAATCGCAAGGATCTGTCGGCGGCGTTTGTCTTCTATGGCGGCGCGCCGGACGCCATCGCCGGCATCCAGGCTCCGGTCTATGGTTTCTACGCCGGAAACGACACTCGGATTAGCGCCACAGTCCCGGCGACCCAGGAGCGGATGAAGGCGGCGGGTAAGTCCTACGAGGCGGTCATATATGAAGGCGCTGCCCACGGCTTCATGCGGTCCGGAGAACAACCTAACGCAACCGAGCCCGACCAGAAGGCGCGCGCCGCTGCCTGGGTGAAGATCAAAGCGCTCCGAGACAACTACAGGTAAACCGCCAACGCGGAATACCTGCCGCTTTCGCAGTCGGCTTGCGCAGCCGCGCCGCCACCGGGTAACATTCTGGTATCCTGCGGCTCGCGCATCAAGGAAGGCGCCCTCGAAGACGGTGGACCGCGCGGCTCCTGGCCGCGGCGGCCGCCCTGGTTTTCGCTCTGCACGCCGCCACCCCCGCCGACTACCGGCTAAAGGTGGGCCTCTACATTTGGGGGAAGTTGGCCGGTGGACTCGAAGCCGCGGCTGCCGACGCCAGGCGTCTGGGCGCTACCCGCTCGGTCCGCGTCGCCATCGGACCAACCTGGGACCCGTCTGGAAAGAACGACGCCTCTCCGCTCGATGTGAAGATCCGCCGCGCCGACTACCGCGCGCTGCTGGCCGCTTTCCCAGTCGTCATGCTGACCGCCTACGACGCCGCCTCCTCCGAGAAGTACAAGTACGGACGCCTGGATGCGCAACGCCTGGCCGCCGTCAGCGACGAGTTCCGCCGCTTCACCCTCGAGCTGGCGAAAAACCCGGGGCGCAGGATCGTCTCCAATTGGGAGTTCGAAAACGATTGCCCGGCGCAGCAGTGGCTGGCCTGCCAGGAGTATTACCAGGCCCGCCTGGACGGAATCCTGGAGGGGCGCAAGCAAGCCAAAGCGCTCGGTTATCCGGGCGAAGTGCTCACGGCCTTCGAGTTCACCATCGTGCCCGGATTCTCCGGCCGGCCATCCGGCCTGGTGGAAGTGGCCACCAAACTGAAGGGACTCGATTTCATCTCCTACAGTTGTTGGTGGTCCATCGGAGCCGGCGCCGGCGCCGCCAAGGTCTCCCAGGATTTCGCCTACGTGGTTCCGCTGCTCCGCAACTTCGCGTCGGGGAAGAACCTGACCAACCGGCTCATCGTCGGCGAGTTCGGAGAGTATTGGAACATGCACCCCACCGATGAGCGCATGAAAGCCCTAGCCGCCGCCAGCATCGATGCCGGCGCCGAATACCTCTTCGACTGGGTCTTATACGATCAGCCCGGAAACAAGGACGAATGGGGCCGCGACGCCTCCCACTTCGGCAAGTACACCCCGTCCCGCGCCCTTACTCCTCAAGGCCGCGAGTTTCAGCGCTGGTTCCAGTAGCGCCGGCCGATTGCCGCTACGCCCGCCTTCGATATCCTCCGCCAACCGTCAGCGCGGCCTTTTCGCGCGCGCGCTTGCACTCGGGACAGGGGGGCAGGTCTTTGGTCGCCAGATGGTACTGGCCCAGCGGCGCCGTAATGGGCTGCCCGCAATAGCTGAACGTGTTCAGCGGACGGATGCTGTGTCGCACCCTGTTTTGCGATTGTGAGGTCATATTATCCGAAATCATTCTACGGGAATATCGCCGCCCAAGCAAGGACATTCTGGACCTCGGCGTCTTGTTCCCGTGCAAAACAGTACACACTTAGACCAAGCCAAGGAACTTGGGCGCGTAGGCCGGGAACACGTCCGTCAAGCTCGGATTGCCCAAATGGCGAGCCACCAGTTCGCCCAGGACATCGCGGAAATCGGTGGTCAGGGCCAGATCGCGGGACTCGTAGAGCTGCTCCGGCTGCAAACCGGGCCAGCGGCCATAGACTTTGCCGCCGTGGATTCCGCCGCCCATCGCGAACATGCAGTTGGCGTGGCCGTGGTCGGTGCCGCGGTTGCCGTTTTCGCGCGCCGTGCGGCCGAATTCGGACATGGTGACCAGGGCCACGTCGGCCATGCGGTCGCCCATGTCCTGCCAGAAGGCCGCCAACGCCTGGCCGAACTCGCGCAGCAGGTTGGGGAGCTGGCCTTCGGAGGCGCGCTGGCCCATTTCATTGACGTGGTGGTCCCAGCCGCCAATATCGGCGAAAGCCATCTCCATGCCGACGTCGGCCTTGATCAGTTGGGCGATCTGACGCAGGCTGTCGCCGAAGCGTCCGCGCGGGTAGTCGGCGCCGGCGGCGGGCACGTAGGTCTGTTTCTGGATGGCTTGCAGCATGGCGACCGCTTCGAATGTCTCGCGGCCCACGCCGCCGAGGACCGGGTCTTCGGAGGCCGCGTAGAGATTCTCGAATTCCCGGGCGGCCTTGGCGTCGCGCACCTGGAAGCCGGCCAGGGTCTGCAACGCGATGGCCGGCCTCTCGCCGCTCATCGCGCGTGGCAGCACCGGGCCCAGCGCCACCGCGCGTACGGGCGAAACCTTGCGCTCCGCCGGGGGCAGCGCGCGGTTCATCCAGCCGCTCGCGGTGGCCTTCAATCCGGGCGTGCCCGATTCCATGTAGTCCTGTGCGTCGAAATGCGAGCGCGTGGGGTCGGGCGAGCCAACCGCATCGACGATCGCCAGATGATCCTGGTCGAACAACGGCTTCAGCGGGGCCAGGGATGGGTGCAGGCCGAAGAAGCCGTCCAGATCGATGGCGGCGTCGTCGCGCTTGTCGCCCGATGAGGTTGGGCGCGGCACCGAGAGAGTGGGACGCAGACTGTAGTAAGCCTTCTCGCCGTGCGGCACCACCACGTTCAAGCCATCGGCCGCGCCTCGCTGAAAAATGGCGACGAGAATCTTCTTGCGCGGGCTGGGAGCGTCGGCGGCGTAAAGGGCCCGTTGCAGCCAGAGCGGCGCAGCGCCGGCGCCCACCATGGCCAAAGCCGAATTACGAAGAAAAATGCGGCGATTCGTCATGACTCGCACCCCTCAGTGCTTCTGAAACTCGGGCGACCCCAGATCGATGCCGGCGACCTTCGTCGTTCCGGCTTTCACGCCCGGTATCCGGTTATCCGCCAATTGCAGGGCGAAATTCATGCGCGCCAGCAGGCCCGCCGTATTCACCCATTCCTTGCCCAAATTGGAATAGCCCGTCGGCTCCTGCTTGCGGTAAAGCGGCTCGCCAAGCTGGGCCACCTGGTTCGCCAGGTTCAAGGCGTAATCCACCTGGCCGTCCTCGGCGCGGACGGCGCTCACCACCAGATCGAGCGGCGACTTCATCTTGGTGCGGTAGGCGTCCACACTCCAGAATTCCTTCGAGGCCAGCATGGTCTTCATGACTTCGCGCAGGTCGCCGCCGGTCTTGAGAAACGTCTGCGCCATGCGGTCGACCAGCGCGGCCGGCGGAGCGTCCGCCACGAACCGCTGGGCCAGTTCCCTGGAGATGAAATGCGCGGTGGAGGGATGACGCGCCAGAATGTCCAGCACCTTTTCGCCGTCCGACATACCACCGCCGGCGGGGATCTTGACGCCCAGCACCACCTTCTCGCCGTTATCGTGGGCGCGCGGGTTGAAAACGAAATCGCCGCCGCGCTGGGGCTGCAGGATGGTCCAGCCGGTGAAGCAGCGCGCTACTTCGGTCACGTCCTTTTGGGTATAGCCGCCGTCCACGCCCAGGGTATGCAGTTCCATCAGCTCGCGGCCGTAGTTTTCGTTGAGACCGCGCCTCGCCTGGTTCGCGGCGCGCGCCGGCGCGGGAGCGGGGCCAACGGATTGCCAGTTGTCCAGGTAAAACAGCATGGCAGGACTCTTGGCCGTGGCTTCCAGCAGGTCCCTGAATTTCCCGAGCACATGCGGGCGAATCGCGTCACGCTCATATTCCGTTACCAGATAGTGGTCCGCGCCCTTGTCCAGGTAGACGTTGAAGTGATTGAACCAGAAGTCGGTGAGCACTTCCTCGAGTTGGCGGCCGCTGTAGATGGCGCGCAGCAGCTTGCCTTCCATCAGGTCGCGCACTACCACCTGGGCCGGGCCGGCGGATAAGTCGATGCGGCGGCGCAGCTCCGGCGGCGCGTTATCGTACAACGCCTGCCGCACCCCCGGCAGCGTCTCCAGCACCTGGTCCTGCCTTTCCACCGGCAGGGCGTCGAAGAACGCCAGACGTTGTTGCGGCGTCCCGGCGCGCAGCGTCCGAAGCTCCGCCGGCGTGAACAGATCGGCCGGGGCGGGTGGAGTTTGAACCGGCTGGCCTTGCGCCCGGTCGAGCCGGTCCACGATCTTCCGGACCAGCATCTGGCGGTCGGGGTCGGTGGGCATGGGAAGCTGGCCATTAACCATCAGCTTGGCGACCTGCGGAGAAGGATAGTTGGACACCAGCTCATCGCTCGTCATGCCAAGCGTATCGAGGGTTTTGAGCTTGGCTTCGAGGGTCGGGTTTTCGGGGATGCGCGCCGGGTGAAGTTGCAGGTCGATCCACTTCTTCAGGCCCAGGGCGTTCACGCGTTCCGCGTCTCCCGGCCGCGGCCCGAAGGTCAGGCGGTCGAGCGCCTGCCAGACTCGTTGATCCGGGGCAATCTGTTTGGAGAACGACGGACCTTTGGGGACGACCTTCTTCGCCGACTTTGCAGAGCCCCAGCCCGGCATCAGGCAAAGCACGGCCACCACCCCTCCAACTACTTTCCTACGCATCCCGCATCCCTTTCACTAGTCTAAACCCGCAAAACCGCACAAGTTGCGGCGGATCAGAAGTCGCCCAATGGCAAGAACATCTGCTCGCCGCATTCGGCAACGCGGTGGTAATCCAGGCGCCGAGCCTCGTCGTAGCGGCCCCAGCCTTCCAGAATCCAGACCATCTCGCGAGAAGATTCGTCCAGGATGCGAAGGTCCCCGCGCAGCTCGGCAGCGGCATACCACTGCCGCATGAGTTCGTACATTTCGGCAATTCGGCCTTGGTCCCGCAGCAGACTCCGGCCCATTTGCGCCGCCCGGCAAACTTCCCCAAACCCGGCGTTCTTCGCATCAAGCAAGACCCGCTGTGCGGACCTTAGCGCATCCTCCTCCGGCGTCCCTACGTGGGGACCGGGTTCGGCGCAAAGCAGCGTGGAGCACCGTCCGCCGAAGACAAACTCGTGCATGGCGGATGCGGATAGCACGCCGTCCAATAGCAACAGGAAGCGCCGCGCGGAACAGAAATCGCGAAGACGCGCCAGGTTGTTTTCCAATTCGCCCTCCAGCCGCAATCCAAGCTGCGCAGCCAGATCCCCCGCAAGGGCGGCCAGCGTACGATCTTGGCACTCCAGACGAAGAATCTCGTCGAAATCGGCGCCCGAGACGCGCGCAAACTCGAACGCGAGATTCACGCTAGCGACCGTCGCGCTGCCCGGGCGGTCCGCGAGCGTGGCGCTGAGGGTCTCCAGATCCCCCGATTCGCTGCACGGTGGAGTTTCGGGCGGGACGTAAGATGCCACGCGGTCGCGAATCCATCGCTTTAGCTCGCGCCAACCTTTCAGGGACCGGCCGTCGAATTGGGGGGCGAGCACGCGGGGCGGCGTGTAATCGGCGCAACGGAGGAAGGCAATCCGGACTCCCTCGGCTTTGGGTTCGTCGATCAAAGCGCCTTCCCACTGGGATCGCGGCCAGGGTACAGGCACGGAGTTGCGGGAAAGCAGCGGCACGACGATATCGGCCATCCGCGCCTCCCTGGCCTTCGCGGCCAGATCCTCGCCGGGACGCATCTCGCCTTCGCCGAAAAAGACGCGCACGCCGGCGCTCCGATCGAGAAAGGTCGCAAGCGTGGCCGCCAAGTCCCGGTCGGGCGAGGCGTAGCAGGGGAAGAGAGTTGGAGTCAAGGCTTATTCTATCCCGCGGTAAAACAGAGTAATGCGCAACGAATTCACGGCGATTGTCGAGAAGGACGGCCCATGGTACATCGCGTACTGCGCCGAAGTGCCCGGGGCGAACGGCCAAGGCAGAACGCGCGCGGAGTGCCTGGCGAGCCTTCGAGAGGGGATTGCCCTCATGCTGGAGCCGCGCCTTGCGCGCCATACCGCCCGACGCCTGCCATGGGCGGGCCGATTGACAATCGGCCGCAGGTTGCCTTCCGGCCAACCTGCCCCACCGGCACACTCCTCCATGGCGTCGGGAAGATACTCGAGAATATCGGTGGCGATGAGACACTTCTCGCCGAGGGCCCGCGCGCCGATTTCGCCGGCGAGGCCGTGCAGGTAGACGGCGGCGGCGACGGCAGCATCCGGTTCGCCGGGGAATTGCGCGAGAAGGCCGGCGATCAAGCCGGTGAGGATGTCGCCGCTGCCACCGGTTCCCATGGCGGGCGTACCGGTGGGGTTGATGGAGACACGGCCATCGGGGAAGGCGATGACGGTGCGCTGGCCTTTCAGGACCAGGGTTACGGCGTGTCCGATGGCGAAGGAACGGGCGGCGGCGACGCGATCCTGCTGGATTTCGGCGATGGATTGGCCGGTGAGGCGGGACATTTCACCGGGATGGGGGGTGAGGATCAGGGGCCGGGTCGGGGGCCGGGAGCCGGGGGCCAGGGGCCAGGGGTTAGCCAAGACACCGAGCGCATCGGCATCGAGGACTAGGGGTTGTTTGAGTTGCTGGACGGCACGGGACACGAGTGCGTCGGTTTCGGGGTGGCGTCCTAGGCCGGGGCCGATGGCGACTACGGTTTTGCCTTCGGCGAGGGCGTCGAGCCCGGCATCGAGCGACTCGGTCATCAGCTCAGGGGCGGCGGGAATGACGGCGGATGAGGCGACGGTCACCAGCCCGGCTCCGGCGCGGAGGGCGGCCAATCCGGTCATGGCGGCGGCGCCGGTCTTGCCGGACGAACCGGCAACCACCAGGACGTGGCCGAAGGTTCCCTTGTAGCCCGAACGCGGGCGCGGGGCCAGGAGATGGCGGAATGCGCCGGGTTCAATGAGCGAAAGGAAAACGGCGGCGTCTTGTTCGAACAGTTCGGGCGGGCTGCCGATGGGCGCGACGGTGAGTTCGCCCACGCGATCACAGTTCGGCGGCAAGGCGTGCGCCACCTTGGGCGCAGTGAAGGTGACGGTGCAATCGGCGCGCGCGCATTCGCCCACGGGATCGCCCGAATCGCTCGGCATGCCGGAAGGAAGGTCCACCGCCACGACTTTGGCCAAGGGGAAACCGTGGTTGATTTCGCGGATACCCTGCAGCATCGGACCTGCAGCGGGACCGGCGATGCCCGTGCCCAGCAAGGCATCGAGCACCAGAGTGGCGTTGCGGGCCTCGGGCGGGATTTCCGGCAGAACGGGACAGCCGCAGGCCTGAAGCATGCGATAATTCGCAGCGGCATCGCCTTTGAGATCGTCGGGGGCGGCCAACAGGACCACGTGCAGGGCGGCGGGGCGGAAACGCGCGTGCAGTTGGCGGGCGACGGCCATTCCATCGCCGCCGTTGTTTCCCTTGCCGCACAGGATGACGATGCGTTCGGCGGAAAGCGGCGCGAAACGTCCGGCGAGGAACTCCACCACGCGATGCGCGGCGTTCTCCATGAGAACGATGTCTGGGATGCCCAGCTCGACGGTGCGGCGGTCCACCGCGCGCATTTGGGCCGCGGTCAGGACTTTCATACGCGGCGGGCGACGATCATGGTCATATCGTCCTGCAACTCGGAGGAACCGGTCCACTGGTTCACCGCCTCCATGGTTTTGGCGATGATCTCGGAAGATCCCGCGCGGGCGTAGCGCAGGATCAGTTCCTTCATGCGGTCCTCCCCAAACATTTCGCCGTAGGGATTTTCCGGTTCGACGATGCCATCGGTGTAAGCCACCACGATATCGCCTTCCTCGAGTTGCACGGTTTTCTCCTCGTACTTGGCGAAGGGGAAGGCGCCGACCACCGTGCCCGTGGGATTCAGCTTGGTGAACTCGCCGCTGCGCATGAGCAGAGGCGGCAGGTGCCCGGCGTTGGTGAAGGTCAGGGCGCGCAAGTCCTCATCATAGATGGCGAAAAAGAAGGTGGCGTACTTTTCGGGCGTGGTGGTGTTGTAAAGCTGCCGGTTCAGTTGAGACACCAGAGTGGCCGCGGAGAAGTGCGGCGGCCCGGCGCCGTTGGTGGCGCTCAACTGGGTGCGCATGGCGGATTGGATGGTGGCCATCAGGAGGGCGGCCGAGATTCCCTTGCCCGCCACATCGCCGATCGCGAAGGCCACATCCGAACCGGGCAAGGTCATGAAATCGTAGTAGTCGCCCGAAACCACGCGGGCGGGATTGCAGATGCCTTTCAGCTCGAGCGATTTGGAGGAAGGCACGTCCCTGGGGAAGAGCTGTTTCTGCACTTCGCTCGCGATTTCGAGCTCGGATTGCAAGCGCTCCTTTTCCTTGGCCACGACGATCAACTGGCCGAGGTTTTCGGTCATGGTGTTGAAGGACGCGCCCATCTCGGCAAGCTGATCGTCGCCCTTGACGGCGATGCGATAGGAAAAGTCGCCTTCTTTGACATGCTGGGTGCCCTGATAGATCTCATGCACCGCGCCAGTCATGGAACGGGTGAGCTTGGCGCCGATCCAGAGCGAGCCGATTTCGACGAAGAGAAACAGGGCGGCCAGGCCAATGAAAAACTCCTCCAGCGCGCCGTTGAACTCGAACCTCTGTCCTGGCCGCTGCTCAAAGATGATCCCAAGCACGGCGGAGACCCGCGAGTTGACCGCCAGCAAGGCGTCAATCTGATGCTGATCGTCGGGGGAATCCCAGGAAGAGATCTGCAATGGGTAGAGGCCCCCCACGGGAAAGTCGAACCAGTTCGCGGCTTTGGGAACCTGTGTTCCGGGCGCCGCGGGCACGTACGGAGGTCCGTCGCGGTCGAGAATCGCGACGTTGCTGAGACGGCGCTCCAGGCCGGCTAACATTTCGCTGGTGAGGGGCCACAGGATATCGACCTCCCTGACTTCCCCGCTGGTCGGCACGACATGGGCCCACAAATAAAACCGTTTGTTGCCGGCCTCGTCTTTCTTATAGATCAACCCACTGGCCTGGGCCGACCAATCGAGCGGAGGAGAGGTGATTTTCGCATCGGCGGGGAACTTCAGGTCCTTGGTTGTCTTGATCAGCACTTCCGAGCCCGTGAAGCGGGATTGCGCCATGTTTCCCTGCTGGTCGAAAAAATAGGCGCTTTCGGACGAGCCAGGGGCGCCGGGGGTGGGCGGAACAAACGCGCGGCCCGCTTGCGCGGAACCCGCACGGCCATCCGCTCCACGTCCAAGACCGGGGAATCCGCCGCCGGGCACGAACGCGCGACCGCTTCCATAGTAACCTCGCCCACCCGCGTCGTTGGATGGACCGCTGGAATTGGGACCGGGCCCTCGCGCGCCGAAGCCGCCGCGACCGCCTCTTCCGGGCATTATCCCAGCCGCTTGTTCGGCCTGACGAAAAACCTGGGTTTCCCGGTTGGCCAGATCGGTTCGCACGAAATAGGCGGCCACCTGACCGATGAGGGTGTATCCGGCCAAGCCCGCCAGCAGCACGATGAGGACAATGGGAACTACCGCGATAAACAGGTAGGACACAATCAGGCGGTTGCGCAGGCGCCAGATGGCTTTGCGCGTCACGCTGTAAGTCAAGCGAACCAGCACAATCGACCCGAAAACGAAGGCCGCCAGCGCGGTGAGGAACTGCCACGTGGGAGACTGGCCGATGAGCCTCAGCACGGCATAGATCGCCAGCAGGACGAGAAAAGTCTTCTCGGTCCAGCCGATCCGGCCCAAGAATTCCCGGTAGCCTTTCCGCATAACTCCAGACTAGCCTATCTGAAACAGCATAAAGAACAGGCGACGATAACAGACGAGCCGTTACCCGTTCCCCACGCTAGTGTAGCGCGGCGATGAAATCAAAGGGGAAGAATTGCGTGGTAAGCCCCCGCAAGGGACGAGGGAACCTTCTTGCGCCCCCTACGGGGGCTTGATCGATTTCGCTGTCCTCCCACGGCTCACGCCGTGGGCTACGTTCTTTCGCTCCTGCGGAGCTTGGGGCCAACGCACGGGCGTAGCGCCGGGCGACAGTGCAGCGCAGGGCGGATTACAAGGAGCGGGATTTTGCGCAAGGGGCAACGGGGAACGCCGGCAGGGACGCCGGCGTGGCAGCGTCGAAAGCCCCGATGTGGGGGCAAGTTGGCCGGAAGGCAACCTGCGGGCCGGGCCCAGAGGGCGCCCCCAATCGACCCGCGCGCGGCCCAGAGGGCGCCCCGGACAATCGCCGCGCAGGATACCATCCTGCCCCACACGGGATCTGCGAGGGTTTTCATAAATTCTGATGGCCTGTTGGAGAGGGCCTGCGGCCCGCGGAATTTCATGAAAAACTGGAGCGCCCACGCCTGTGCCCCGTGGAGTGGGCCTACAGGCCTGCCATGCCGGCTTCCGTGCCGGCATCTCTTGGGTTTTTCGACCCTGCCCCACTAGGAGAAATCGATGCCGGCAATGACCAATTGCGGGAGCGCCTGGTTCCAGGAGTCCGGGACGTCGTCAAATGCGAGGCGGAAGGGCTTGCTCTCTCCCGGCGCCAGACCGCCCATTTTCTTACTCACGATGGGCACGCGCTCGCGCAGAACCACCTGGCCGTAAGGATCGTAGAAAACGCAATTGATCTCGACGGTGCGGAGGATGCGGTCTCCCTTATTGCCCAGTTGGCCGGTGACCTCCACCACCTGCTGGCTCAAGTAACTTTCGTGCGCCTCCATGTTCACGCCGCTGAGCGCGAGGTTGCGAACGTAAGCCTTGGCGTCACCGGTCAGCGGCGGCGGGGCTTTCGGGGCAATCGGACGATTCAGATACCAGAAGCCGACCAGGCCAATCACTACGGCGGCGAGAATGACAATCGCCATGGGCGGAATGGAGACACCCCTGAAGAGCGGGTCCAGAGGGACCCGCGCAGACCGGGGGGTCTGCCCCACTTTATTATTTTCCCCCAACGGTCATTTCTCCGATTTTCAGGGTGGGCGCCGCTGTAGAGCCACGGAACTCCAGATCCGAGCCGATGGCTTCCAAGCCCAACAACATATCCTTCAAATTTCCGGCGATGGTCACTTCGGAGACCGGGAAGGCCAGCTCGCCGCCGCGAATCCACAATCCCGCGGCGCCGCGCGAATAATCTCCGGTGACGACGTTCACGCCGAAGCCCATGAGATCAGTTACGTAAAACCCGTTGGAGACGCCGGCCAAGATGCGCTCCGGGGTTTGGACGCCGGCTTCCACAAAGAAGTTCCCGTGGCCGATGCCGGCGTTGCCAGTCAGACCCCGCGATGCGTTGCCGGTGGTCTTCATGCCGAGCTTACGCGCGGCGTAGGTGTTGAGCAGGTAGCTCTTGAAGACGCCGCGGTCAATGACGACGGTGCGCCGCGAGGGGACGCCTTCGTCGTCGAAAGGCTGGGCGCCGAAGAGGCCTGGAAGCGTGCCATCGTCTACGACGGTGAGGCTGTCGCTGGCGACCTTTTCGCCCAGTTTCCCGGCCAGGAAAGATTCATGGCGGTAGATAGACATGCCGTGGACGGCTTCGAAGAGGCTGTCGAGCAGCGAGCGGGCGACGGCCGATTCGAAGACGACGGGAACGCGCTGGGTTTCCACCTTGACCGGATGGAGCCTGCGCAGGGCGCGCTGGGCGGCGGTCCGGCCGACGGACTCGGGCGACTCAAGGCCGGAGAATCCGCGCGCCAGGGTGTACCAGTGATCGCGCTCCATGCAATCGCCATCCTTCGCCACGGGAGCGACGGCCACCGAACAATAGCTGGTACGGTATTCCCCTGAAAAGCCGCGTGAGTTGGCGAAGATGCGGCGGCCGACGTGCGAATCGAACGAGGCGCCCTCGGAATTGACGATGCGCGGGTCGGCCTCGAGCGCGGCGGCTTCGGCGCGGCGGGCGGTTTCGATGCGGACGGGCGTTTCCAAGGTCTCGACATCGGGCGAATACAGGCGCAAATCGCCCTCGACGGAGCCCAGTTCGTCCGGATCGGGCAAGCCGGCGTGCGGATCTTCGGTGGTGACTTCGGCCAATTCGATGGCGGACTTGAGCAGCAGCGCGATGCCCTCGGGCGAAAAATCGGAAGTGTAGGACGAGCCGGTCTTCCGCCCGATCAGGATGCGCAGGCCGGCGGCGCGCGATCCGGCTTCCTTGAGGCTTTCGATCTCGCGCATGCGGACGTTGGCCGAGAACTCGTCACCCTCGGCGATGGTACACTCGGCGTCGGTCGCGCCTGCGGCCAGGGCGCGTTCGACGACGCCCCGCGCCAGTTCCCCAAGACAGTCTCCGTTCAAGCGGTTCCTCCCACGGTCATGCGGTCGATGCGGATGGTGGGGATGCCGACGCCGACGGGGACGCTCTGGCCCTCCTTACCGCAGATGCCGACGCCCTCGTCGAGGCGCAAATCGTTGCCCACCATGCTGACGTACTTGAGCGTCTCCGGCCCGTTGCCGATCAAGGTGGCGTTGCGGACCGGACGCGTGAGCTTGCCATGTTCGATGAGATAGCTTTCCGAAGCCGAGAAGACGAAGTTGCCGCTGGTGATATCCACCTGGCCACCGCCGAAGTTCACGCAATAGATGCCCTTGGGCACGGAGCGGATGATGTCTTGAGGATCGCTTTGGCCGGCCATCATGAAGGTGTTGGTCATGCGCGGCATGGGGATGTGAGCATAGCTCTCGCGGCGGCCGCTGCCGGTGGAATGCGTGTGCATGACGGAGCTCGAAAGGCGGTCCTGGAGATAGCCGCGCAGGACGCCATTTTCGATGAGGACGTTGCGCTGGGTGGCGTGGCCTTCGTCGTCCACATTGAGAGAGCCGCGGCGGGAGGCGATGGTGCCATCGTCCACCACGGTGCATAATTCGCTTGCGACCTTCTGGCCGATGCGGCCGCTGAAGGCGGAGAAGCCTTTGCGGTTGAAATCGGCCTCGAGGCCGTGTCCGACGGCTTCATGCAGCAGGATGCCGGGCCAGCCGGGGCCAAGAACCACTTCCATTTCTCCGGCGGGGGCGGGAATGGCGCCCAGTTGCAGAATCGCTCCACGGGCGGCTTCGCGGGCCAGGATTTCGGGGCTCTTGGAGCCAACGAATTGGTCGAGCCCGGCACGGCCTCCACCGCCAGCCGAGCCTTTTGTGGTGATTGCATCTTCCTTGGCGATGACGAAGACATTGAGCCGGCA
>PLGA01000191.1:16991-17193 GCA_003139735.1 Bryobacterales bacterium
ATGCGGCGCAGTTCCTCGGAGTAACTGGCCCTGACCTGCACAATGCGCGGGTCGTAGGCGCGGGCTGCCCGGTCGGCGCGCAAGATGAGTTCCAGGCGCGCGGCCAAGTCGAGGTCATAACCGCCCAGCGGAACCGGATAAAGATCGGCCACGGGCGCCTCGATGAAGCCTTGCACCTGCTGCTTGGCCGGTCCGGAAGCAA
>PLGA01000146.1 GCA_003139735.1 Bryobacterales bacterium
AGGTTGTGCTGGCGCGCGCCATGTACGGTGATCCGGTCCAGCATAGCGATTCTAAGGAGGGGGGGCTGATCTATTATTGTGGCGCGGCTTGTGCCGGTTGCGCAAATTGAGGTATAACCAGTTTTTATGCGCATGTGCACCCGATGTGGAGGACGCCTGGAGCGGATTCACCGCAGCTTCGTGGAGCGCTTCGCCTACATGGCGATTTACGAGTGCAGCGCATGCAAGGATATCTCCTCCGTTCCCCGCCGTTACCGCTACCATCTGGGCAAGCACGCCCGATGCCCCAAGTGTGGGACGTTGCGGATCACCAAACTCAGGGTGCGCGACCATATCGATCCCCTGAGCAGGAGTCCTCTGAACCTGCTGGAGCGGATATGCGGCGGCGCGCTGTTCCACTGCCGGTATTGCCGCTGGCAGTTTTACGACCGCCGCAACGCCCTGCCCGAGAAGCCCCCGGCCCAAAGCGCCAAAAGCCCGGAAGCCGTCGCGCCGGCCGGGCGGTGAGCCGGGAACGCGATGCGCTTGTCGGCGGAATCGAGCGACGCCGGCAAGCGGCTGGACCAGATGCTGCACGAGCGGCTTCCGCGCTTCAGCCGGTCGCGCATTCAGGAATGGATCAAGAGCGGCCGCGTGCTTGTGGACGGCGCTCCCGGACGCCCCTCGCGCGTGGTTCGCGGCGCCGANNGTGGCCGTGGATAAGCCCGCTGGGATGGTGGTCCACGCCGGCGCCGGCGTCCACTCCGGCACCCTGGTCAATGCGCTGTTGCATCGGTTCGCGGCGCTCTCGGGAGTCGGCGGTCCCCTTCGGCCGGGCATCGTCCACCGTCTGGACCGGCACACCAGCGGCGTCCTGCTGGTGGCCAAGAACGATGCCGCGCACCAACAGCTCGCCGCCCAGTTCTCCGGACGGCGCGTCGAGAAGGTCTACCTGGCGCTGGTGCATGGCCGCGTAGCTCCGGAAAGCGGCCGCATCGAACGGCCCATCGCCCGCGATCCCGTCCACCGCACGCGCATGACTGCCAGGCTGGCCTCGGGGCGAGCGGCATGGTCCGAGTACCGCGTCTTGCGCCGATTCGCACGGTTTACGTTTCTCGAAGTGCGCATCGGAACCGGGCGCACCCACCAGATCCGCGTGCACCTNNTCGGCCACCCCGTCGCCGGCGACGCGCTCTACGGCGCGCCGGCGCGCATTGAGGGCATGCCGCCTTTGGGCCGCTATTTTCTCCACGCCCACCGCATTCGCTTCCGCCTTCCCTCCACCGGCGAGGAACTCGTGGTCGAGGCGCCGCTGCCCGCCAGTCTGGCGGAATGGATGGAGGCGCTGGAACCGCTATAATTGGAACAGTATGAAAGCCTCTTGGGCCGCACTCGTGGCTGCCGGCCTGTTGTGCGCCGCGGTTTGGGCCGGCGGACAGCAGCCCGCCGCGCCTGCCTCCGGAGCCGCCAAGGCGGACGAATCCTCCGTGATCAAGGTGGACGTCACCCGCAACAACATTCTGTTTACCGTGACCGACAAGAAGGGGCGCTTCGTCACCGATCTCACCAAAGACGATTTCGAGATCATGGAGAACCGCCGCCCGCAGGCCATTCTGGAGTTCGCCGCCCATAGCGACCTGCCGTTGCGGCTGGGCATCCTCATCGACACCAGCAACAGCATTCGCGACCGCTTCCGCTTCGAGCAGGAGGCCGCCACCGAGTTCGTCAACAGCGTGTTGCATCCGCACATCGATAAGGCGATGGTGGTGGGCTTCGATACCACGGCCCAGCTCGCATCCGATCTGGTGGACGATCCTTACAAAGTCGCGCAAGCCATTTCCACGCTGCGGCCCGGCGGCGGGACGGCGCTCTACGATGCCCTCTACTTCGCCTGCCGCGACAAGCTTGGCCAGGACCAGCCCAGGCACGATTTCCGCCGCGCCATCGTGCTCCTCAGCGACGGCGACGATAACCAGAGCCGCTACACGCGCGATCAGGCCCTCGAGGTGGCCATCACGAACGAAGTGGTCATCTACGCCATCTCCACCAATATCACGCCCGTGGAAAGCGACGGCGACAAGGTGTTGAAGTACTTCACTGCGGCAACCGGGGGCGTCGCTTACTTCCCGTTCAAAGCGGAAGACATGGCGCAGAGTTTCGAGAACATCGCCAACGAGCTGCGGCACCAGTACAACATCTCGTACCGGCCCGAGCCGCTGGCCACCGATGGCCTGTTCCATGAGGTCCAAATGCGCGTCAAGGGCCGCAAGGATCTTGTGATCCGCGCCCGCAGCGGCTACTACGCGCAGAAGATGTAGGGGTCGGGCACGCTCGACTCTCCCGCCGCCGCAGCGCCGCCCCCAAGCCGCCGGCCAAAACCTGCTACAGTCATCCTTCCAAGGAGCCTCGGGTATGCATCGTCCCTCTCCCAAACCGGCAGTACCGGCGAATCGTTCGAAAATCCGCAGTGCATTCCTAGCGGTGATCACGCTTGCTCTGGCGTGCTTTGCGCTGGCGGCCGGCCAAGCCCCGACAAGGCCTAAGCTCGGCAAGTTCATGCTGGGCGCAGACATCTCTTCGCTCGATTCGCAGGGCCGCGGCGGCGCTGGAGGCGCCGGTCGCGCAACAGCCGGCGCGGGAACCGCGACAACCCCAGGCGGCGCCGGAACCACGGGAACCGCCGGCGCTGGTCGCGCCTTTGGCGGCGGACGTGGAGCGCTCACCTATCAGGAAGACGGCAAGCCCAGCGACGAGCCCACCATCCTGATGAATCACGGCTGGAACATATTCCGCATTCGCATCTTCGTCTCGCCCGTCAGAAGCGCCCCCAACAATACCCTGGAGGCCGCCATTCCGCTGGCCAAGAAGGTCAAAGACCTGGGCGCAAAGTTCCTTCTGGACCTGCATTTCTCCGACACCTGGGCCGACCCCCAACACCAGGAGATTCCCGTCGCATGGCGCGGCATGGGCATCGACGACCTGGAAAAGCAGTGGGAAAAACACGCCTACGACTGCATCAAGGCGCTGAAGGACGCCGGGGCCATGCCCGATATGGTCCAGGTCGGCAATGAGATCACCCGCGGCGCAGCCTGGCCCGTGGCCCAGCTCAAAGTCCCCGGTTCCACCCAATACAATCCGCCGGAGCCTTATGACGAAGCCAAACAGTGGTCCAACCTGACGCGCCTCCTGAAGGCCGGGATTCGCGGCGTGAAATCGGCCGCCGGCAGCACCCCGGTGCGCATCGCCATCCACATAGACCAGGGCGGGCACTGGGACATCACCGAGTGGTACTTCGACCATCTCAACGCCGCGAAAGTGCCGTACGACATCATCGCCCAGAGCTTTTATCCCATCTGGGGCCACGGCAGCCTGGACCAACTGTGGGACAACATGAACCAGTGCGCCAAGCGGTATAAGAAGGATTTCGCCGTCGTCGAGACCGGCTATGGCCCTTCGCGAGTCCAGGACAACAAGTACATGGCGTGGCCGATCACGCCGGAAGGCCGCTTGCAGTTCATGGTGGACCTGGTGAACACCGTGCGCAAAGCCCCGCGCGGCATCAGCGTGATGTACTGGGCGCCCGAGAGAGACGTCTGGAACGCCGACGGCACGCCCGCCCCGTCCGTCTTCACGCTGGATAAGCTGACCGCCCTCGGCAAGGGCCCCGATAGCCACCTGCCGGCCGCCGTCAAGCCGTGAGCGGTTTACGCTACCATCAAGATTGAGAAGACCGCCCGATTGATGGAGTGTTCATGAGCGACCGCCTGGAGTTCGATACCGTTTGTCCGAACAACCACAACCTGACAGTTACATTTGGTCAGGAAGAGTTCGAAAAAGATTTGAAGTCCGGTGCGCTGGTGTTCCACTGTAACACCTGCGACGCGAACTGGCCTCCATCAAGTGAAGAAATCGCCGACTTTCGAAAGCGATTCTCGAAGAATTCAAGTTAGCGTCGGTGGGGCGGTGGTTGGCCTCAGGCTCCATGGTCGCAGGGGGCTCGCAGGGTCTTGGCAGGGACAACTCCCCTCCGCGCTCGCCGCGAACTCCGGCGCCGGCGCGTCCGTGCGTGCCGCGAATACGCCCGGCATCGTGCGGCGCCGCGGAAGGCCGGCCGCGGTCGAAGGACCGCTGCCCTTGCGGCGCGATGACGAGCGCGCGCGGCGAAGCGCCGGCATGTGTGCCGGTGAGAGAAACTGTTTGTTTTTCAACTTTTTTTTCGGTCGGGACATGTGTGGACAAGTGTGGACGGATCCGGGGTTTTGGGGCAGTTCGCCTGCCGTCGCGCCGATGCCAGTAATGGTGCTGATGTGGCCTCCGTCGACGTTGTCGCCGTAACTCCGGGATCGCAGCCCCCG
>PLGA01000155.1 GCA_003139735.1 Bryobacterales bacterium
GATCAGAAGCTTGGTCCGCGGCGCCGGCTGTCCCGCGGCGGCGCCGGGCTTCGCTCCCGGCTCCGGTTCCAGCGCCTTTTTCTCCTGAATCGCCCGTTCCGCCCGCTCGATGCTCTCCGCCAGCCTGGCTTTGTCGACCGGCTTCAACAGGTAGTCCATGGCATCCAGCCGAAATGCCTCCACCGCGTATTGATCGTAGGCTGTGACGAAGATGAAACGCGGCGGTTCCAGTCCCTTTTCCCGCAGGCGGCGCACCACGCCCATGCCGTCCAGACCAGGCATGTGAACGTCCAGAAACACCACGTCCGGGGTCAGCTTTTGGATCAGTTCCAGCGCTTCCAAACCGTTGGAACCGGTTGCAATTACTTCGACTTCCGGGAAATCGCGCAACAGGAAGACGAGCTCGTCGCGCGCCAGCGATTCATCGTCCACGACAATCGTAGTTATGGCGGAAGTAGCACGCTCGCGCATGGAAGCTGGTATTATATCAATTTCGGGAACTAGGAGAACGAATTTGGCCAATCGTGACGCCGTCCAAATTGCGCCCGCCGAGGGCAAATTGGGCGTTTTGATACCCGGCATTGGCGCGGTAACCACCACTTTTATCGCCGGCCTGGAAGCCATGAAACGCGGCTTGGGGAAGCCCATCGGCTCCCTGACCCAGTTGGGAACCGTCCGCTTGGGGAAACGCACCGAAGGTCGCACCCCCGCTATCAAGGACTTCGTACCGCTGGCGAACACGGAGGACCTGGTCGTCGGCGGCTGGGACATTTTCGAGGATAACGCCTATGAAGCGGCGGTAAAGGCCGGAGTGCTCGATACCGCGCTCCTCGACCAGGTTAAGGATCGCCTTTCGGCCATCAAGCCGATGAAGGCGGTGTTCGATCCGAAGTTCGTCACGCGCCTCCACGGCCCCAACGTGAAGACGGGCGGCTCCAAGATGGACTACGCCGAGATGGTCATGGACGACATCCGGCAGTTCAAGGAGAAGACCGGCGCGTCGCGCCTGACCATGATCTGGTGCGGTTCGACCGAGGTCTACCACCAGGCGGCCGCCGTGCACGCCACACTCAAGGATTTCGAGTGCGGGCTCCAAAAGGACGACCCTGAGATCTCGCCCAGCCAGATCTACGCCTATGCGGCCCTGAAGATGGGCGTTCCCCACGCCAACGGCGCGCCGCACATGACCACCGACATGCCGGCGCTGCTCGAACTGGCGCGCGACCGCAACGTGCCCGTCAGCGGAAAGGATTACAAGAGCGGCCAGACGTTCATGAAGACCCTCATCGCGCCGGGGCTGAAATCGCGCATGCTGGGGCTCAACGGGTGGTTCTCCACCAACATCCTGGGCAATCGCGACGGCGAGGTCTTGGACGATCCGGGTTCGTTCCGCTCCAAGGAGGTCACCAAGTCCTCTTCGCTCGAACACATCCTCCAGAAGAGTCTTTACCCCGATCTGTACAGCAATTACTATCACAAGGTCCGTATCGAGTACTACCCGCCGCGTGGCGACGCC
This sequence comes from Bryobacterales bacterium, assembly GCA_003139735.1. Taxonomy (GTDB): domain Bacteria; phylum Acidobacteriota; class Terriglobia; order Bryobacterales; family Bryobacteraceae; genus BOG-224. The sequence continues at coordinate 1,517 of PLGA01000155.1, forward strand.
AAGGAAGGCTGGGATAACATAGACATCTTCGGATGGCTCGGCTACCCCATGCAGATCAAGATCAATTTTCTCTGCCGCGATTCCATCCTGGCCGCCCCGCTGGTTCTGGATCTTGTTCTATTCATGGATCTTGCGCAGCGCGCTGGGATGCGGGGCATCCAGGAGTGGCTGTCCTTCTACTTCAAGGGCCCGATGCACGCGCCCGAGGTCTACCCCGAGCACGACATCTTCATCCAGCTCATGAAGCTCAAGAACACGTTGCGTTGGATGAGGGGCGAAGATCTGATTACTCACTTGGGTCTGGAATATTACGATTAGACGAGCTATCGTTTTAGAGACGCCATAGGCCGTTTGCGTCTATCTTGATTAGGAGTGTATGAAGGTACTGGTCATTGGGGGCACCCTCTTTATTGGCCGGCTGCTCGTGGAGGAGCTGGTCAAGGGAGGGCACGACGTTGCGGTTCTGCATCGCAAGCCGAAGCACGATTTCGGCCGGCGGGTGGAGAACATCGCGGCGGATCGCAACGACGCGGATTCCATGCGCGAAGCCCTTTGGGGGCGGCGGTTCGAAGTGGTTTTCGACAACGCCTACGACTGGGAAAACGGCACCACCGCGGCCCAGGTGGAAGCTACCGTGCGCCTCTTCGGCGACTGGATGAGCCGGTACATCTTCATGTCGAGCGTGGCCGCTTACGGCGACGGACTCAACCATAAGGAAAGCGACCCGCTCGCGCCCGATTACCACCCCGATCCATACGTCCGCCACAAGGCCACCACGGAGCGCATGCTGTTTCGGATGCACGCCAAGACGCGCCTGCCGGTAGTCACCTTCCGGCCGCCGTTCGTCTACGGTCCCGGCAATCCGCTCTACCGCGAGCAGTTCTTTTGGGACCGCCTACGCGCAGGCCGGCCCATCATCATCCCCGGCGACGGCCACCGCCTGATGCAGTTCGTCTACGTTCGCGACCTGGTGGAGGCCATGGTGCACGCCATGACCGCGCCGCGGGCGGAAGGCGAGGCCTTCAACATCGGCGATTCCAAACCCCTGACGCACATCGAACTGGTGGAGAGGCTCGCCCGGATCGCGAACGTCGAACCCACCCTGGTGCGCGTGCCGCGCGACGCCATACAGGCCGCCGGCGGCAGCGCCATGACCGAGCCCTATTACTTCGGCGAATACCTCGACCTGCCACCCATCACCGAGTACATGGGCAAGGCGCCGCGCGTTCTGAAAATGAAGATGACGCCCTTCGACGTCGGTTTGAAGGAGACGTACCGCTGGTGCGTACGCAATCACAAGCCGCGCTCGGCCGGATTCGAGTTCGACGACCGGCTGATGGGCATGTCGCGCGCCGGCTCTCCCGCCAGCGTCTAACCCCTTACTCTTAGTGGCGCAGACGATCGTTTTCTGTCGTCTGTGTCTTTGATTACTTGGGGAACATCGTCCGCAGTTGGTCGATGCTGGCCCGCGTCCCGTACTCGCACAACTGGAAGGCTTCGGCGTGTTCGATCTTCCCGCCCGGGCTGGCGCCGTAGCGCGCCACCAGCGCGGCCCGGATCGCCGGGGAGATCCGTCCCCCGCGCGATTGAGAGAGCCACTGTTTGCGGGCCGCCGGATCCTTGGGGACTTGGTCGAGGTTTCCGGCCACCCACGGCAGCCACTCGTACATCTGCGATACCTGGGCGTCCAGATCGTCGATCTTGGTGGCCCAGACGTCGTCGATGGCGACGGCCACGTCGGGGCGGAAGGGATTCGGCTGCTGGAAGTTGTCGTCGTAGTACAGGAAAATCGGGTTCTTGCGCAGCGCCGGAACGTCCGGAACGATGTTCGGAACCACCACCATGTAGGCGGCGTCCTGCACCAGGACTCCGGTGTAGCGGTGGTCGGGGTGATAATCGTTGGGCCGCGGCGAGAGAACGATATCGGCCTTCCACTGGCGAATCGCGCGGATCACCTCCCGCCGCACTTCGAGCGTGGGCATCAGCTCGCCATCGTGGTTATTCATGACCTCGTATTCGGCGATGCCGAGCCGGCCGGCCGATTCCTGGGTCTCGATGTACCTGCGCCGGGCCAGCGCGACGCCGCCCATTTCCTGGTGGCCGGCGTCTCCGTTGGTGACCGAAACGAATTTCACCGCGGCCCCGGCCTTGACGAATTTCGCGGCCGTGCCGCCGAATTTGCCGTCGCAATCGTCCGGGTGGGCCCCGAAAGCGATCACCCGGAGCGGAGCCTGCTGCGCCATGAGGATCCCAACCGGCAGAAGACTTGCGACCCATAAGAGCGTGGGCTTCCACATAGAGCGCCTCCTCTCCGTCCGCTATGTCACCGTGATCGACTGGCACGCGAGCACCAGTTCCTCAATGGCCACGGCGCTCTTTTCGGCCGAGAGGGCGGCGCCGCTGTAGCGCACGGGCATCGCCTGCGACAGAGTCCACGTCAGCACCACGTTGCGAGCCTCATCGAGGAGCTGAATGACAACCGTACGAAAATCTTGCGTCCCATTGGCCACGCTTTGCAGCCATGAGAATAACTCCGTGGAGCCGATCACGCCCCGGCAAAGACGAACTTCCCCCGTCTTGACCAATCCGGGGAGCTTGCGCGGCGCGTTGATCCTGTCGTTTCCATTGCGGTATTCGATCACGTCAACCGCCATACTCAGGCCAGAGACTTCCGAGAAGCCCCCTAAAGCGCTGGTGGGGTCGCCCGCTCCCAGGTTTACCAGAAAGTTGAACCCGCCATACGGGTTGTCGCGAACTACAGCCATTACGTTCCTCCTAGATCCATTGGACTCGGCTGATGCAGATCTCGATCTCCTCCATTGCGGGGCGTGCAGCCATGGAATCGAGGGAGGGCCCCGTCCAGCGGACGGGCCACGCGCCCTCCACCCACCAGGTGCGAACGATCCCGGCGGACGCCGAGAGGTGGTTGATCGCCACGGTTCGCACATCCGCCTGGGCGCTGACGATATTCATGCGCCACTGATAGAGGTCTTTGTTCAAGGTAATGGCGCGGCGAAGAACGATGTTCGGGTAGGTGGTCCCCCATGGGCTTTGGGCCACGCAAGCGAGCGCGCCGACCTCGCTAAATCCGTAGGAAATCCCATTGATGACGACGTCGAAGTTCGAGCACGGGTCGATGCGGTCTTCGGGCGCGGCGGACGGCGCGGCGGGCGGGTTCGAGGGCCCGGCGGCGGGGAACCGAACCACGAGGTCGGCCGAAAGCCCGGCGGCCGGCGCCGGATCGTCGAGCGACAAGACGACCACGCTGTCCGGGGGCATCGCCGGCGCAACGGAGATCCCGTCCACGAAGGAGACACAGCCGGGCACAGGCACGGCTGCCTGGACCAGGGGCAGACCCAAATCGCCGGCCATGAGCCACGCCGCGAAAAACCGATCCGCGCGCCGGCCCCCGCCGAAAACCGCAAGCACCCCCGATGTCGCCGGTTTGCTCCGGAACGCCGCGCTGAGGCCGCTGGTATCCTGGGGATCGAAATCGACCTGCACGGAACTAAACTACCACGCCGCGGGCCGGTCCGATGGCTTGCGCGGCGTGGAATTGGGAAGGGGTCACCTAAACAGACCAGGGACAGACGGATCTGTCCACGCGGCGCAAGGGCGGCGCCTTGGGACAGATTCGTCTGTCCCTGGCGGGCCTGTAACCATGGCGCCAACATTCCCGTCATTTTCCTTGTATCCTATTAGGATTAGTGTGACTTCTTCCACGTTGAACAACGCGCTGAACGCGGTGTGGCTGGGGATTGCCGCCTGTGCGTTGCTCTGGCTGGCGTTTCAGGAACTGCGGCGCCACGG
>PLGA01000591.1 GCA_003139735.1 Bryobacterales bacterium
AAAACGATGGCCTGCCCCACTTCAGCTTGGCGGTTCATTCACGGATCTTGTCGAGCGGTACGCCGCGGCGGCACAGGTCGCATTGGGCGGCGTCGGCGTAGTAATGAGCTTCCAGCCTGGCCAGGTAATAGGTGGGGAGCGGCTCGAAGCTAATGGTGGTGGGCGTCGGCTGATAAACCACTACGGCTAAGGCGATGACGGAGGCCCCGTGCGACTCGAGAAGCTGTTTCATCTCCTTTAGCTTGCTGCCGGTGCGCAGGATATCGTCGACCATGATCACCTGCTCGCCGGGGCGCGGCTCCAGATACTGGCGGAAACGCAGCGGCTCGCCGTCGTGTTCGCGCTCGGCCCAGTAAACCTGCTTGGCGCGCAAGGCCTCGCAGACGCCGAAGGCCACGGGCAGGCCTCCGGTGGCCGGCGCCACGATGGAAACATCCGCCGCCACGGCGCGGAGTTCGGAATTGGCCCTTAACAGGCGGCTCAACCCGACCGAGAGCATGCGCTGGTGCTGGGAGTAGCGCAGCGCCAAGGGAACCTGCAGATATCCGTCGGAATGCAGGCCGGTGGGATACTCGAAATGCCCGCTGCGGAGCGCGCCGGTTTCGCGCAGAACGGCGACGACCTCGTCTTGAGTTGGAATCAGGTGCATGAGATCAGCCTTTCAATTGGCGCCGCGGCCTATGAGCACGCGGGGAATGGTGCGCAGCAATATCTTCCAGTCTAGCGCCAGGGACCAGTTGTCGATGTACTGCATATCGAGCTTCATCCAGGTCTCGAAATCGACGGTATCTCGGCCGGATATGGCCCAGATGCAGGTCAGCCCCGGCCGCATGCGCAGCCGGCGGCGCTGCCAGCGCTTGTAGCGATCGACCTCGCCGGGAACGGCGGGCCGCGGCCCCACCAGAGACATGTCGCCGCGCAGCACGCTCCACAACTGCGGCCACTCGTCGATGGAGAATTTGCGCAGGTAACGGCCGAGGGGGGTGAGGCGCGGATCGTCCGGGATCTTAAAGGCGGTCTCGCGGGCGCTGAGGTGTTCCAGGGCGGGCTTGAGTTCCTCGGCGTTTTCGCACATGGAGCGGAATTTATAGAAAAGAAAACGCCTGCCATTCAGCCCGCAGCGCACCTGGCGGAAGATCGCGGGACCCGGCGAGGTCAGCCTGATCAATGCGGCAACCAGCGCCATGAGAGGCGCGAGGAGAACCAGCCCAACCGCCGCGACGGCGACGTCGGTGACGCGCTTCACCAGCAGGCGGACCTCGTCGTCGGGAGCGGCGGAAAAGGTGAGGAGGGGCGTGTCGCCGACGCGGTCGAGAGAGACCGTGCTGTTGACGTGCGGGAAGAAGTCGACGGCCACGCGGGTGCGCACGCCCTCTTCGTCGCATAGCAGGAATGCCTCTTCCAGATCCGCCAGGCGTTCGCTGCCCACGGCGAAGATGATTTCGTCCACCACGTGCTGGCGCAGAATGGAGGGCAATTCGGCGATGGGGCGGACCTTGTAGATGGAGCCGAGGGTGATCTCGGCGCCGGCCGAGGAAGCGTCCGGGCCAGTTTGTTCGTCGAGAAAGCCGGTCAACCGCACGCCATAATCCGCGTAGCGCTCGATGGCCTCGGCCATGCGGATAGCGCGTTCCCCGGTTCCCACCACCATGACGTAGTGGGGGGCGGCGAACTCGCGCCGGATCGCCCCGGCCATCCGTCCCCAACCCAGGCGGAACACCAGCAGCAGCATCCAGGCGTAGGCGGCGAAGAGGACCACAAAGGGGCGGCTGATTTCCGGCTGGAGCCGCAGGATGTATTGCAGCAGGGCGACGCCGGACCCGCCGATGGCGCACTGGCGGGCCGAATCCCGCAGCACCACGCGGGGATGCCAGGAGTCGAGTTTTTCGTAGACCTTGAGCCAAAGGCCGGTTGCCACCCAGGCGAAAACGGAAAAGCCCAGCACCAGGAACACGCGTTCGGGCGACATGGAGAAGCGTTGCTTGAGATGCAGCAGGGAGCGCGTCTGATAGGCCGCCGCAAAGGCGATCCCGATCAGGACAATATCCGATAGTGCGAACAAAACACGCGATTTACGATGGCGGCTGAACACTCGGACTCAGCATATCACGCGGCGCCGGCCGGTGATCGGAACGGGGGCCCCGGCGGGCTGCTGAAAAACCGCTGAAGATAAATGGCCACAGATGAACACAGATGAACACGGATAAGAAAGGCCCAAAAAGCCTTAAGCGTTTTTTGTCTTATCCGTGTTCATCTGCGTTCATCTGTGGCCATATGCCTTTTTCGGAAAACTAGGAACCGGACAGAATGCGGTGGACGAGTTCGGCGTTTTCCCGGACTTCATCCTTGGTTCGGGGGAACATGCCGACGTAAATGCCGTCGGTGGGCTTGATGCTCTCGAAAGCGGTGCGGAATGCCTGCTCGACGCCACGGTCGGAAACCCGTCCCGCGGCGAGGACTTTGAAGGCAAAGCAGGGCTTCCTGGTTTGCCTGATGGCTTTGTACATGCGCGGCGGATCGCTCTGCATGTAGATATCGCTGGCCATTTCCATCATCTCGCCGTGGAGCGCCTGCTTCCACTCGTCGACGGTCCGCGTGCGGTTGTAGACGCAGCCGGAGTAAAAATCGACGTCCCAGCCCTCCTCCTCGACTTGTGCGATGACTTCCGGCTTGTGCGTTCCAACGCCCACCAGCACGCCCAAATCGCGCACCTGTTTGCACCATTCCTTCACGGTGTTCATCTGGCCGGTTTGGAAGGCGCGGTCGACCACTTCGCCCTGGCGTTGCAGCGCCAAAGGCTGGAGGGTCTTGACGAGCATAGCCGCATCCACGCCGGCGGTGACCTGGATGATCAGGTGCATCTTGCCGCCTTCGGCCTGAAACCGGGCCAAGTCCTGCGGGCCGCGGTCCAGGTGGGCGTAGTTGAAGGCGTTGATGCCGAAGCGGTTGCACTGGCGCATCACGTCGCAGACTTTGTCCTGCGAGTACCACTCCTTCATGACCACCCCGAAGTTGTTGTTGTAATGGGCATAACCGTAAAACGGATTGCAGCCCAAAACCATGCGGCTGATGTCGGCGGAGCCAAACTTCATGTGGGGGACCTGGACTTCGGAAGCCGGCCTAAGAGGCGCGGCGGCGCGCGGCGGAGCAGCCGGGGCGCCCGGGGGAGCGTTTTGGGCTTGCGGTGGAGCGGGCTGCTGCGCCCCGAGCGCGGACGCCGCGCCACTCAGTCCAGCCGCCAGGGCCGCGCCAACGTTCAAGAACCCACGACGCGTATTCGACATGATGACAACCTCGGTCAAGTGGTTGAATCGGGCCTGAATCTATTGCTATCACATATCCGCCCGGTTTGGCGATCCGTGGAGCCGGGCGATGACGGATAGCACAGCCTTGAGAATTCGGCAATCATTAATATTGGTGATTGCGGGGGTCGGGATTTATGCGATTCCCTGAGCACGAAGAAAACCTATAGTGGGGGCAGGCCGATTAGACTCAGATGGAACCCGTCGACCCAGCCCTCGAATTGGCGCTGCCGGCCAGAGTCGGCGTGCGGCCCCGCACGCGCATGGCGCTCCCCCACATGCAGCTTGACCAGTGGCCGCCGGCTGAGGTTGCGCAACAACTTGTCGATCTGGCCCTGGCCATTCCCGGCGTCTGCGCCAAACAGAGCAGGATGGCCTTTCCGAGCAGCGTGGCGCTCTGCCTCAAAGACGATTTCGCCCACGGCCCCCCGGAGGCGTTCATCGACAACCATGAGTTCTGCCTACTCCACTCTCTGCCTCACGCGAGCGTGCATCTGACTCTCCCGCGCGAAGTTCGGGACCGCGTTGTGCAATTGGGCTGGGCCGAGCAGCACCCCGGAGTGCGGGCGGGCATCATTCCGCAAACGTTGGTAATGCTATACGCTCCACGAGATACCGAGGAACTGCGCATCGCCTTCCACCTCATCCAGGCCTCATGCCGGTTTGCGAAGGGAGCGCTGAGCATGTGTCCGCGGGACAGGCGTGTCAGTGGAGTCCTATCGTGGGCCGGTTGATTGGCGCATTTTACTTCGACTCACGACCGGTTCCCGCCGAGAATGAGGCTTGGGCGCGGGCGCTGCTGGGTGAAGGCGATCGCGAGGCCGTCCACACCCATCCGGGTCTGCTGATGGAGTGCGCAGCCTGGCCGGGCGACAGGCCGAAGGACCAGGGACGTTTCGTCTCGCGCGACGGGGACGTCTGCACGTGGGACGGACGCATCGACAACCGGGCGGAATTGCTGCTGCGACTGGGCCCGGACCTTCCGGAAGGGCCTTCGGACAGCGCTTTAGCCTTGAAAGTCTATCGGATCGGGGGCATAGACGGCTTTCGCGATCTGATTGGCGACTGGAGCCTCGCCATCTGGGATGCAAAATCGCGAACCTTGGTTCTAGCGAGCGATTATGCCGGCATACGTCCACTCTATTATCACCACTCGCTCCACCGGCTGTTGTGGTCCTCGTCTCTTTCGGCGTTGGTGGAAGGGACGGGCAGCAGGCTGTTGGACGAGGAATATGTGGCCGGGTTCCTGGCGCGCGGCCAAGCGGCGCTTCGGACGCCCTACCGCGATGTCTTGCCGGTCCCGCCCGGTCACGCGGTATGCGTGACGCAGCAGCGAATCGCGACGCGGGCTTTTTGGAGCTTGCCGGTCGACCGGACCGTCGAGTACCAGGACGAGCGCTATTATGAAGAACAACTGAGGATCCTGTTTCGCGAAGCGGTGGGGGTCCGTTTAAGGGACGATTCCCCGGTCTGCGCGGAACTCAGCGGCGGACTGGATTCCTCATCCGTGGCCTCGATGGCCGGCGAGATTTCGGCGGCCCGAGGCGCCCCATCGGGCCTGGTCACCTTCAGTTATACGCACAAGGACAGTCCGGACGAACGTTACTTTCGGATCGTGGAGCGCGAGCGCAGCCTTTCCGGCGTACATTTCGATTTGGGGCAATTTCCGTACGTGGCCGCGAACCAGGCCGGCAATGCGGCTCCTGCCTGGTGGGGACCCTTGTTCGCGGAACTGGCGCGCCATATGGACCGAATCGGATCGGCGGTCCTGTTAACGGGCCAACTCGGGGATTTCATCATGGGAAATTCGGCCGACGATTCCGAACAGGTGGCCGATCACCTGGACCGGCGCCACTATATTCAAGCGGCGCGTGAGGCCTTCGCGTGGAGCCAGTCGCAGCAGGTCCCCATTTACCCGATTCTATGGCGGGCAGTGCGTACGAAGTACTTCTCCTGGACGGGTTCCAGCGTTCCCAACGAGGCGGCGGCAACCCGATCCGCCGGCGTGATTTCCTTGACGCGGGGATTAGGCAAACGTCTTGCTTCGGCCGACCCGGGCGGGCTGGGGGATTCGGGTTGGCGGGCAGCCGCGCCGGGAAGACGGCGGCGCTTCCGCGCTCTAAGCGAAATGCTGCTGGCGCGAAAGCTGCAGGCGCCGGAAACGTTGGAGCACATTTCTTACTCCCATCCGTTCGCCCATCGCCCGCTGGTGGAATTCATGCTGAGCATTCCACCGGCGGTGGCTTGCCGGCCCGGTGAACCGCGGCGGCTCATGCGCCGCGCCTTTGCCGGACTGCTTCCGCCTTCCATTCTAAAGCGGCAGTCGAAAGCGGCCTTCGTCGCCGTGTACCGCCAGGCTCTGCTTCCGATGGCGGCCGAGGCGCTGAGGGATACCGGCAGGATGCGGTCGGTGGAGTTGGGGTTTGTCGACCGCGACAGCGTCACCAGGCGGCTGCGGGCTTTCGTAGACGGGCTCGAATGCAATGAGAATCAACTGCGCCAGATTATCCTGTTCGAATTCTGGCTCAGGAACCGCTGGGAGTCCGGCCTTGCCGCGCCGCCGCGCGGCAATCGCGCTCCCATCGGAGGGCCGAACTTTTTTCCCTTTCAGGTGGCCTCACCCACCTAATCCAGCCGAGATCTCCCATGCCACTATCGCATACCAAAGCTCGAACTTGCAGGTCCAACGTAATCGGGGCGCGACTCGAACGAGAGATCCTGGCCCTGCGCGGAGTAGGCGCGAGGCTCGAAGAAGCCGCGGCGGACCTGACGCGCGTTGTCCCTCCGTTATTCGTCAGTAAGCCGCATTCGCCGGCGCGGTCAAGGAGCGCAAAGCGCCCTACGGGGTAAACCTACGTTTTTAGGGGCGCCGCGAGTTCGATTCTGGCGCCCTGGCCGCTGGCCGACTCGATGGTGAGGGTCGCGCCGATGTGCTTGGCGCGTTCGTGCATGCCGATGACGCCGCGGTGATCCTTTTTGGCCTTCGCCGCCGCCAGGTCGAACCCGACTCCGTCGTCCTGAACACACAAGCTAACGCACTTGGCCGAATAGACCAGTTGGGCGGAGATTTTCCTGGCGCCGGCGTGATTTACGGCGTTGACAATCGCTTCGCGGCCGACCAGATACAGGTTCGCCTGCACCTCGTACGGCAACTCCCGGACGCGGCCGTTCACGGCCAGATGGAACGCGGTTGAGGACCCTTTGACAGCCTGGTTGCCGGCTGCGCTCAACGCCTCCGGCAAGGTGGAGTTTTCGAACTCCGGCAGGTGCATGCTCATGATGGCCCGGCGCGCTTCTTGGAGCGACTGTTCTGCCTGGTCGATGGCGTGATCGAGGCCCCGCTTGCTGACCTCCGGATTGCTCTCGTAAAGGCGCGAGGCGGCCTCCAGTTGGTACACAACCCCGGAAAAACCCTGCAGCAGCGAATCGTGGAGTTCGCGCATCATTCGGGCCCGCTCTTGAGCCACCAACTGGAACCGGGAAAGCAGCCGGCGCACCCGCATCCAGTACGCACCCCAGACAAGCAACGCCGCGGCGGCGACGCACGCCGGGACGAACCACCGGGTCTGGTAAAACTCAGGCGCGATTTCAAATGCCAGGCTGGCGCCGGTGGTGTTCCAAACCCCTTCGTTATTGCAGGCGAGCACGTGGAAGGCATACTTCGCCGGCGGCAGATTGACATAGGCCACATACCGGCGCGCCCCCGCTTCCGTCCAGTTCTGGTCCAGACCTTCCAGTCTGTAGCGAAACCGGACGCGCTCCGGAACCGTCAGGCTGAGTCCGGTATAGTTAATCTGCACCTCACGCCCGCGAAACTCGATCCCCGAAGGCGAGGTCGTGTCCATCGGCCTCCCGTCTACCACCAACTGTTCGATCGCGACCGGCGGACGAACTGGATTGCCGCGGATGCGGCTCGGATCAATGACGGCCACGCCATCCTGCGTACAAACCCATAGCCGGCCGTCGTTGGATTTGGCAATGCGAGGATTCGCCAAGTTGGCGGAACCCGCCAGACGCAAGCCTTCGGTGAGGCCGTACAGCTTAAATGCGAGGTTTCCGGGCGCGCCATCCGAAAAGCCGTTCAGGGCCGCAAGCGGCAGGCACAGGATGCCACTGCCGGTCATCAGCCACAACCCGTTGCGATCGTCTTCGACGATGCCCTGTACGCCGCCATCGGGCAAGCCTTGTTTGGCGGTCCAGGTGGTCCAGCGGCCGCGCCGAAATCGGCTCAGACCTGCTCCCGTGCCCACCCAAACGCTTCCGCCGCGGTCTTCGTAGATTGCTTCCACGGGCCCCGGCGCCAAACCTTGAGCCGCGGCGTAGAACTGGGACGAATCCCCCGCCACGGCGGTGACGCCGCCCTCGTAATATCCCACCCATAGAACGCCGCTGCGGGCAGCCAAAAGTTGATAGACGTTCTTCTTCTCCGAGCCGGGAATGGACAGTCTCCTGACAACGTTTTCGTGCAGGGAGAACAGGCCCCTCGTGCCCGCCGCCAGGATGAGATCCCCGGTCGGGCCTTTGGCGATCACGAACACGAGGTTCATGTGTTGGCCATCCGGGGCGCGCACCTCGACGAATCGATCGCCGGATTGATAGGCGAAACCGCCGGTAGTGCCAACCCAAAGCCGTCCGGCATCTTCGTAGAGGGACAATATCGTGGTACTGGGCAATCCGGAGTTCATCAGGTAATGGCGGATTCGACCGCCTTCGACCAGGTCCAAGCCGCCGCCAATGGTTCCTACCCAGGTCCCGCCGTTTCGCGCAGCCGAGACGGCGAGTACCGCATCGCTGGAAAGGCCGTTGCTGGTGGAAACGTTGAGGACCTTTGGGTCGCGGAGTTGATCGATTCCCCTGGCTGTTCCGACCCAGAGGTTTCCTTCGTGGTCCTCAATGAGAGCGTTAATGAAATCGCTCGAAAGGCCGTCATGCCGCGTGAGACGTTCATAGCCGTTGCCGCGGAGCCGCACCAAGCCTTGCCCCAAAGTGCCCACCCAGACGTTGCCATCCCGGTCGCGCATCATAAGGCGCGGATCGAGCGATTCGTCTCCCAACCGGCCAAGGATGGGGCGCAGTTTCCCATCGGAAACCCGAAGAATGCGCTTGCTGCCGGCATCGGCAATAATCAGATCGCCTTCGGAGTCCTCCGCAATGACCGAGATTGTCAGATTCGGGACGACCGAGCACTCCGCCGGGACGCCGGGAGACCAGCGGCAAAAGCCGTCATGGGTCCCCAGCCAGAGGTTCGTGCGGCTGTCTTCGAAAAGCGCCAGCGCCTTTCGATCGGGCAGTCCATCCGAAGGGCCGTAAGTCCGGATCGAACCGTCTTGCCGGAGCATGGCAAGCGTGTTGCCCGTGGTGGGACCGCCGGCAATCCAGAGGTTGCCGGCATGGTCCTCCAACATGACGGTAGCGAAGCCGCCCAGCCACCGGTCCAGGGCCGGATAACGGATGATATGACCACGTGCCATCCGGGCAATGCCGCGGTCCGTGGAGATCCAGAGGCCCCCTTGGGAGGATGCCCGCAAAGACCGAATATTGTTGCCGGGCAATTTCTCGCCGGGTTTGGCTTCCCACGGCGCAAAGCGCATTCCGTCGAAGCGGATCAGGCCCTGTGGGGTTCCCAGCCATAGGTAGCCATCCGAAGTCTGCGCCAGCGCCTGGATGGCGGGCAGCGAGGTGCCTTCTTCCTGGGTCCAACTCGTGTGTAAATACCGCAACGTGGAGACCGTTGGGTCCAGGGCGAAGGCTGGCTCAAGGCAGGCCAGAAACAGGAGGAAGCCGCGGCGCAGAGCGTACCTTCTGCCGGAGATCGCTTGAGTCACTCACACACTCCTTGGTTCTGTGAGTAGCTTAATTAACAGCGGCTTACACAGTATAGTTCTAGTACTCCTATTACCTTTATTACTTTGCGCGCCATCTACTTTATGCACGCCGTGCTCGATGTTAAGAACTACCAAATGCTCCCCATAAGTCGGCTTTCGGAACAGTGGATCCTAATGTACGTTAAGGATGCAAGCAACATCGGAACGGGATGGAATCCGGAAATGCATAGGCTAACAGAAATCGCGTCGCGGTTACTCCGGAAGCGCCGTGAGCGCTCCGAGGGCGGGCCAATCGGGATTTCACCGGATGTGATCGCATCGGCGCACCCGGACGGTGTGGTCTTTCTGCATATCGGCAAGGGCGCCGTCTTCAATTCGAACCGGATCGGGGCGCGCATCTGGCGCGGTCTCACCGACCGGGAGCCTCTCGGCGCCGTAACCGCGGCGATCGCTCGCGAATACGGCGTCCAACCGGAACAGGTTGAGCAGGACGCCGCGGAATTTCTGACGGATTTGGAAGCGCGGGGCTTCCTGACGCGCGGCGGGGGTCTCTGAATATGCCGCCCTACAATCGTACGCTTCTGGCGGCAAGGGTGATGTGGCGGCTGTTGCTGTTTGACGCTCTCCTGGCCTTGCGCGGCTTTCGGAGCGTTTACCGCGATCTTAGCCGTCACAATCTTCCGGCCAAGTTCCGACAGATGGAGATGGAGACCGTCATCTGCCGGGCGGTGACCCAAGTCAGTTCCTTCTACTGGAAACCGGTCCGTTGCCTGCAGCGGTCCGCGGTCATGGCCAGCGTACTCAGGATTTATGGCATCGATGCATCGGTGGTAATTGGATACAGGCCCGCGCCGCTTTTCAGTCACGCGTGGGTAGAGATAGAGGGCCGAGTCGTGGGTGGTTCGCCGGCCTACCAGCGGAAGCTGTGTCCGCTGACCCGCATTTGAGAAAACGAATTCAAACTTTTGTCAAACAGAGGAGATCAAGCTATGTACGAACAACCGAAACTGAACCGCGTCGGCAAGGCTGAAGAAGTCATCCTGGGGATCGTTAGCGGCGGCTACGACTTTGACGGCAACTGGGTCTTTGCATGCATGGAGTTTGCGGACGAAGACGATCCCGGCCAGCCCCCCGCCGTTCGTTAGAATGACAGGACAGGATCGCGGGCCCGCGCCGGGCGGGGCCGGTCCCGCGACTTCCGCGGTTCATAGCCTGATGACTCCGCGATGCAGAGCCGTGGTTACGGCCTGGGTGCGGTCCGAGGCGTGCAGTTTTTCCAAGATATGCTTCATGTGGGTGTTCACCGTGGCCTCGGTGATTCCAAGCTCGTAGGCGATTTCCTTGTTGCGCATTCCCACGGCGACGAGCTGAAGCACTTCGAGTTCACGCGAGCTTAGATCCGTTCGAGGGAGGTTCTCGGCGATCTTGCTGCCAACCTGCGCGGGGATGTAGCGTTGCCCCCTATGAACTGCCCGTATGGCCTGGATCAGCTCTTTGCGCGCCATATCCTTGAACAGGTAGCCCCTGGCGCCCGCCTCGAGCGCGCGATAGATCTCTTCGTCGCCGGCCACGCTGGTGAGTACGACAAAACCCGTGTCGGAAGACTGGCTGCAGACGCGCCGGATTATTTCGGCGCCGCCCATATCGGGCAATAAGAGGTCCACCACTACGGTCGAGGGCCGCAATGCCTCGATCATCGCAATCGCCTCCGCGCCGGTCCCCGCTTCGCCAACCAGGCGAATATCGGGTTCGGCGGAGAGCATGGCGGTGAGCCCGTCGCGAACCACGGGATGATCGTCCACAATCAAGACCGTGATTGGACTGGCCCCGGTCATTTGGCGGCGCTCGAGGCGGCTATGCGTTTCACGTGTCCGGCGATCGCCTGCGCGGCGCCGCGCACGCCGTCCCACCTGGGCAATTCCCCTTCCGGGGTCCAACCGCCGGCGATTCGCTCGGACATCAACTGCGCCAACGCTGAGGCGTTCACGCCGCCGGCGCGCAACGCGGAATTGGAAGGGATGCGCGCGATCGCCACGTCATCGGGCCAATTAGCGCCCGCTGAAATGGAAATGGAGGGAACGCCCAAAAAAGCGGCCTCGCAAACCGTCATGCGATTGGCCTTTGTGATCACCAGATCGCTCGCAACCATCAGGCGGTCGATCGCCCAATCTTCCTTTAGCACCCGGATATCCGGCCGGTCGCCGATTCGGGCCCGGAGCGAGTCGTAATCCCGCCAGGCCAACCAGATGAGCCGCTTGGACGGGTGCGGCAAGGCGTCCCACGCCGAGACCAGCAAATCCGCCATGGGAACACGCGCTTCCGGGTGATTCCCCGGCTGGCACAGAACCACGGCGGCCTCGGCCGGGAGTCCCAATTCCTGGCGTGCGCGCACGCGGTCAGACCGGCCGTAATCGAAGCGCCGGATCGCGGGCCCGACGTACCGTATCGTATCCCCCTGGAACGGAGGCTCGGTGAAAATGCCGCGTTCCCCCGTGAATATGATCTCTTGCGCGCACTTCATGGCGCTTGTCAGGAAAGGATTGGGGTCCTGAAAGAAATCGGTAATAAACAAACAGGGAATATCGAATACCTGGGATGCCGGCAAGGCGGCCAGTTCTTCGTGTGAAATCACCAACCGCGGCTGGAGGCGCCAGAGGATGCGGCTCTCCGCGACAATCGCCGGCAGGATCGGCGGCTCATCCGGCATATCGAGATCGACCACGTCGTATCCGCACGACCGGAACGTCTCCGCTCCTCCCGAATAGGACACGAATCGGATGTCCAACCGCGGAACCGACTGCAGCAGTTCCCGGGCAATCGCCATGTCGGGCATGGCATGGCCCCGGCCACGGCCGCGCGAAAAAAACGCTATGCCAAACGTTCCCGGCTCAAACGGCTTCGGTAGTTCCGGCAACTCCGTTTCGAACATTTTGCTTTTTCTTATCTATATCTATTATCTCACCGCAGGTTCGGAATGCTACAGGAGGTTTTCCGCGCCGCTACCTGATAAGATAGGGTCCAGCCATGTTGAAGCGGTTTATTCTGTGGGATTACCAACGCGGGAGCTGGCAGTACGACATCATGGTCGCCATCATCCTTGCGTTCCTGTTCGTTACGCCGCGCGGCTGGTTTCGAGACCAACCCAGAGTCCCGAAGGGCATCGCGATGCTGCCCCCCGAAAATGGAAGTTCCCCGTTCTGGATCGATAAGGATCTCCTTGGGAACACGCCCGAGAACCAGCGCGTAATCAAGCTCACCGAAGTGCTGCGCGCACAGACGGGCAATCACCGTCTTCTGGTGACCCGCGTCGAAGAGGTCCGCAGTTCGGAAGATGAATTGCTCGGGTTTATGGCGTTTGCCAGGCCCTAACAGACGCGCCGGTAACCAAGGGCCGCAAGGTTCGCGTCTAATCAATGAGCCGTACTCGATGCGATTTGCGCGCCACTGTTCGCTTCTCATCCTGTTCCTGACCACGTGCTCGGCGGCGGACCAACTCCAACAGATCCTGGCGAAGATGGAGGAAGCGGCCGCTCCGTTCAAAGGGCTGACGGCGGACATGAAGAAATTGCACTACACCTTCGTGATCCAGGAAGAGGACAAGCAGTCCGGAACTATCGTCGTGCGTCGCCCCAAGCCGAAGGAAATGCAGGTGCTGATGGCGATCAAGGAGCCGGAACCGCAGCAGATCTCATACGTGGGGCATACCGCGCAACAGTACAATCCGAAGACCAATATCGACTCGATTATCGACGTAGACAAGAAATACGGCGCGGCGGTGAACGAGTATATGCTGCTCGGCTTCGGATCGAGTCCCAAGGACTTGCAGCAGGTTTACACGATTGCCTTTGGCGGGACGGAAACCTTGGAGGGCCAGAAAGCCACGAAGATCGAGCTGACCCCTAGAAAGCCGGATACGGCTTTACACCTTATCAAAGCGGACCTTTGGATTTCCGACCAAACCGGCATCGCCATCCAGCAGCAGCTTCATTTCGCAGGGGGAGACTACGATCTGGCGACGTATTCGAACATCAGAATCGACCCCAATATTCCCGAATCCGCGGTCAAGTTGAACATGCCGGAGAACGTCAAGCGGGAGTACCCCTTGAAGTAAGGCAAACCGGCCGGCCCCATGAAAACCAAAACCAGCCCACATCGCCTTCAGTACCTCGACTGGGTCCGCGGCCTGGGCGCCGCGATCATGCTGCAGGGACACGTCTTCGATTCGTTCCTGAAGAACGATCTGAAGGGTGGCGGGCCGTACATTTTGTCGCAGTTCGCGGGCGGCATGCCGCCGGCCATATTCCTGTTCCTGACGGGCGTCACGCTGGCGTTCCTCATGGACAGCACGGAACGGAAAGGAATGCGTCCGCTCGAGCGCGTCACCACCGCGTTCCGCCGTTCGGGCTACCTGTTTTTCCTGGCGTTCGCCTTCCGTCTGCAACTCTGGGTTTTCGGTCTGCCGGCGCCGTGGACCGACCTGTTCCGCGTCGACATCCTGAACTGCATGGGGTTTGCCATGGCCGCTTTGGCGGCGATGGCGGCGTTTCGGACCACGGAACGCATACGGTTCTGCGCCGTGCTGGGCATGGCGATCGCCTTCGCCTCGCCGCTGGTGACGCAGATGAACTGGTCGGGCGTGCCGTGGATGCTGCGAAGCTACATTGTCCCGGACCTTCACGCATTCGGTTTTTTCCCGTGGGGAGCGTACCTGGCGTTCGGCATGAGCGCCGGCAGCGCGATCCGCGCGATTCCGCCGGAAGCCACCGACCGCGCGATGCAGTGGGCGGCGCTACTAGGCGGCGGCATGATCGTAGCGTGCCAGTATTTCGCCAACCAGCCTAATTCCATCTACGCGAAATCGGACTTCTGGCTGAATAGTCCGGCGCAGGTGCTCACCAAGGTGGGCGTCGTTTTACTGCTGCTGGCGCTGGCGTTCCTCTGGACGCGCTATGGCGCAAGGGAGGGCTGGAGTTGGGTGCGGCAGTTCGGCACGACTTCGCTGCTGGTCTACTGGGTGCACATCGAGTTGGTTTACGGCCGTTCGTTGTGGTTCCTCAAAGGGAACCTGACGGAGGCTCAGACCGCAATCGCCGCCGTCCTAGTAATCCTGCTGATGCTCGGGATCGCCACCGCGAAGACCTACCGCCTCCGCATACAAGCCGTGCTGGCCGATCTGGGCTGGACCTTCGGGCCGAAACCGGACCGCGTGCCGGGCGATTAGGACCGGTGATTTAGTGCTTTGACGCGGAGACGCAGAGACGCAGAGAAAACCATCCATACGTGTTCGTCCAGCAAATTGAGCGTTGTGCTCGTGCGTAAAGTTCGCGAATGCGAATCCTGTGGCGCAACTCTATAGGGGATCTTCTCTGCGTCTCCGCGTCTCCGCGTCAAAAACGCACAATCACCCTTTCCGCAGCGCCAGCACCGCGTTCAAGCCCCCGAAGGCGAAAGAGTTGGACAGGGCGTACTCCACCTGAGCCTCGCGCGCAACGTTGGGCACAACGTCCAGATCGCACTCCGGGTCGGGCTGGCTGAAATTGGCGGTGGGCGGGAGAATGCCGTCGCGCAGGGCAGTCACGGTGGCCAGGCATTCCAGCGCGGCGGCGGCGCCCAGCGCGTGGCCGTGCATCGATTTCGTCGAGCTCACCGCCAGTCTGTCGGCATGTGGTCCGAATACCGCCCGGATGGCGGCTGTTTCGGCGATATCGTTGGCCTGCGTGGCGGTGCCGTGGGCATTGATGTAGCCGATTTGCTCGGGCGCGAGGCCCGCGTCGCGCAATGCCGCGCGCATGGCTCGCGCCGCGCCGTCCACCGAGGGTTGGGTGATGTGGCAGGCATCGGCCGACATGCCGATGCCCACGATTTCCGCGTGGATCCGCGCTCCGCGGGCCAGCGCGGCATCGAGAGGCTCCAGCACGAACATGGCCGCGCCTTCGCCCAGGATCATGCCTCGGCGGTCCTTGGAAAAGGGGCGGCAGGTTTCGGGCGAAACCAC
>PLGA01000181.1:0-19176 GCA_003139735.1 Bryobacterales bacterium
AGCGCCGAAGTGGTGTCCACCGAAGCCGCTCTCATGGTGAAGGAAGGCCTCAAGCTGGCCGCCATACACAAGAATGTGGTGGTGAAGTGCCCGCTCACGCGCGACGGCATCGAAGCCACTTCGGAGCTGAGCAAACAGGGCATCCGCGTCAACGTCACGCTCTGCTTCAGCGCGGGCCAGGCGCTGCTGGCGGCTAAGGCGGGCGCTTACATCGTGAGCCCGTTCGTGGGCCGTTTGGACGACGTGGGCGCGGTGGGCATGGACCTGGTCCGCGACATCGTGAAGATCTACGGAAATTACGGGTACAAGACCAACGTTCTGGCGGCCTCGTTGCGGTCGCCGCTCCACGTCATCGATTCCGCGCTGGCCGGGGCGCAAATCGCCACCATGCCTTTCAAGGTGATGGATATGCTTTTCAACCATCCGCTCACGGATAAGGGGTTGGAGCAGTTCCTGAAGGACTGGGGCAAAGCGTTTCACGAGGCCCCCGCCGGACGGTGATCGGACTCACAATGCCCGCTCTGGCCGTGCCGTTATGGGCGCTGCAAGCCGGCGCGCTGACGGCGGTTGGAGTGGCTGTCGCGCTGGCCGGGGCGCTGGGTTACCGCGCGTGGCGGCGGTCGCGCGTCACGCCCGAGGAACGCGAACGCCGGCGCCGCGCGGCGCTGGTGGGGCACGGCAAGCTCACCGACGCCACCCTGGTCGAAATCAACCAGAACGTTCTGTTCTATTCCTACGTGGTGCGCGGCGTGGAGTACACCGCCTCGCAGGACATCTCCGGGCTGAGAGCGCACATGCCCAGCGAGCTCGGCCTGGGCGTTGGCTCCGTCTCGGTGAAATTCGACGCCAAGATTCCCGCCAATTCCATCGTCATCGCCGAAGATTGGAGCGGCCTGCACACCGCGAAAGTAGGATAAGCCGCGCGATTAGCCCTCGCGTTTTCGATAGAATCGAGTTAGCCGGAATCCGGTCCCACTTTGATGTTCCGTCCCTTAGCAGCCGCGTCCGCCCTGCTTCTTTCGGCCGCCGCCTTGAGCGCGGCCGACGACCTCGAGACGCGGATGAAGACCGTGATCGACGCGTATGCGATTGTTGAGGCGAACGCGGCCGACCCCATCACCGCCGATCAGGCACTTTACCAGGGCGCCATTCCCGGCCTGTTGCGCAATCTCGATCCGCATTCGGTGTTCTTCGACCCCGATCAATTCCAACAGGTCAAGCGGATGGAGCGGTCCACGCAAAAGGGTTTCGGCGCCGTGGTCTCGATCTTGCCCGGGCGCGTGATCGTGCTCCAGGTGCTGGACGGCACGCCGTCGGCTAAAGCCGGACTGACGCCGGGAGACGATATCCTCGGCGTGAACGGCTACGAAGTCGCCCGTTTCGATCAAGATCAAATCGCCGAACTGTTGAGCGAGTCGCGACGGGGCCCTGCGCGGCTGGTGGTGATGCGGCCGGGCGGGTCCCGCATGATGCAGCTCACCCTCACGCCCGAGGAAGTGGCGGCTCCCAGCGTGGACCGAGCCTTCTTCGCCGGCGCCGGCATCGGTTACATTCGCGTCACCAGTTTCGAAGAGAACACCGCGCAGTTGCTCAAGGAGGCCATCGAAAGGCTGGGCGGACGCAGGCTGGCCGGCCTGGTCTTGGACCTGCGGGACAATCCCGGCGGATTGCTGACGGCGGCCATCGAGACCAGTTCCCTGTTTCTCAAGCCGGGGTCGAAGGTGGTCACGCTGCGCGGCCGCAACGTGCCCGAAAAGACCGAGGTGGTCCCCACCATCGCCGAGCCGTACGATTTCAAGCTGGCCATCCTGCTGAATGCCAAGTCGGCCAGCGCCTCGGAGATCGTCTCCGGGGCCATGCAGGATCACGACCGCGCCACCATTCTCGGCGAGGTCAGCTTCGGCAAGGGGCTGGTGCAGAGCGTTTACCCGATGAGCGAAAACACCGGCCTGGCGCTCACCACGGCGCTCTACTACACGCCCAGCGGCCGCTCCATCCAGAAGCCGCTCGATGTCTCCAAGTTCGAACTCGGCGGGGCCACCGCCCATCCCAACGCTGAGTCGTCGTTCCGCACGGATAAAGGCCGGACGGTGGCCGGCGGCGGCGGCATTCAGCCGGATATTACCGTGTATCCTGCGCCCATGAACCGCCTGCGAGCGGTGCTCGAAGCCAGCGGCTCCTTCCCCGATTTCGCCACTCTGTACCTTCACGACAACAAGGTTACCGAGGATTTCGAAATCACGCCGGCGCTCCTCGACCGGTTCCGGGTCTTCCTGTCGGATCGCCGCATTCAACCCGGCGAAGCCCAATGGTCCGCGGAGAACGATTTCATTTCCGGCCGCCTGCTCACCGAGATCTTCAACCAGGCCTTTGGAGTGGCAAAGGGCGACGAAGTGGAAGCCCGCCGCGACCCCGTGATTCAGAAGGCCGTGGAGACCCTGGGATCGTAGAGCGCCGCTTGTTGTGGGGCGGACCCCCTGGTCCGCGGCCGGAGGCCGACGGGGGCGTCGGCCGCAGACCGGGGGGTCTGCCCCACCTTCCGCGGAACACGACGCCGCTCCCTTGCGTACTCATTCCTGGAGAGTGTCCCATGTACTGCACCCAATGCGGCCTCGAACTGCGAGCCGACGACCGGTTCTGCTCGCGCTGCGGCAAACGGACGGAGATGGCCACGCCCACTGCGTCCAGACCGCTCTTGCTCGATAAGCAACACAAGAAGATCGCCGGAGTCTGCGCCGGCTTCGCCCGCTACTTTGAAGTGGATACCAGCCTCATGCGCGTGCTCTGGCTGGCGGTGGCGCTCACCGGCGGCATCGGCATCATCGCCTATGTGGGGGCTTGGATCATTGTGCCGAGCGACCGCGGCAATCAGCCCGGCGTGGCCTTCGCGCCCCATCCGCAGGCGTACTGATCGCGCCGCCCGCCGTCACGACAGCATATCAAACCCGCGCCAGGTGTGGGCCGGAGCAGCCGGCCTGAGCCATATAAGACCTGCAAGTCCAAAACGGATTATACTGAGGATCGAGAATATAGGAGGATGTGCCGTGACGCTGCCCTCTGCTACGGTCCTCTGCCTGGCCCTTTCCTGTTGCGCGTGGGGCCAGACTTACGCCATCGACACGTTGGCCGGCGGAAATGCTTCGGGAACCCTGCACGGGCCGCAATCGGTTGCCATGGACACGGACGGCAGCCTGTTTCTGACGACCCAGGACAACCTGCTGCTGCGGCGCGACGCGGCGACGGGCGCCTTGGTCACGGTGGCGGGGAACGGGACGGCCGGCTACGGCGGCGACAACGGCCCGGCCGCCAAGGCCCAGTTGCGCAATCCCAGCGGCGTGGCCGTAGATGCGGGCGGCAACATCTACATCGCCGACACCGATAACGGCCGCGTCCGCAAGGTCTCTGGCGGAGTGATCACCACCGTGGCCGGCGGCGGTACCGTGCTGGGCGATGGCGGCCCGGCCACCAAGGCCCGGTTGGGCAATCCCACGGGCGTGGCCGTGGACCCGGACGGCAACCTGTACATCGCCGACACGCACGACAACCGCATACGCAGGGTCGCCAAGGGAGTCATCACCACCGTGGCGGGCACCGGGTCGCCCACGCCCAGCGTGACCGGGGATAATGGCCCCGCCACCAAGGCGGACTTGAACAATCCTTACGGAATCACCGTGGACGCGGCCGGCAGCCTGTACATCACGGAACTGGGCGGCGACCGGGTCCGCAAGATCGCGGGCGGCGTCATCTCCACCGTCGCGGGGAACGGGACGGAAGGCTTCGCCGGCGACAACGGTCCAGCCACCGCCGCCCAATTGTGCAACCCCTACGGCGTCGCCCTGGATGCCGCCGGGGCCCTGTACATCGCGGACTTCTGCAACGCGCGCATTCGCAGAATCGCGAATGGGGTGATCACCACCATCGCCGGAAACGGCACGGGAGGTTTTGGCGGCGATAAGGGACCGGCCGGCGCCGCCCAGTTGACGATTCCCGAAGGCGTCGCCGTGGATCGAGCCCGCCGCGTCTACATTGCCGACACGGGCAACGACCGCATTCGTGTATTGACGCCATCCCCCGCAGCGCCATAGTGGGGCAGACCATCGCCTTTCGTGGTCTGCCTCTTTCAGTCTCAGTGAATCGTTTCCTCGATCAGCGAATACGTGCCGCGCTCGATGTCCGAATGCACCGGCAGCAGGCTGGGCGGCGGAAGTTTCTTGCCGGCTTGCGGCGTGACGTGAACTTCCTGGGACGCCAGTTCGCGCCGCGTCAGCAGCCAGCCGGTAAGCCGCGCCCCGCCCGGCGCCGCCGGGATGTGCAGGGTCACCTCGATGGAATGGCGGCCGGGCCGCAGGTTGGCATAGAACCAATGCCACACACCGCTGTTGCGCTGCCCGGTCTCCGCGGCCAGCGTCAAGGGTTGGCCTCCGTCCACGGCGGTCGCGGTGACGCCGCGGATCTCCTGGTCCGGCTCCAGCAGGAATGCCAGCTTGGCCTCGCGGTAGTCGGCAGCGATATCGGCGGTGGTTGTGACGTGCACGGTGCGCACCGCTCCGGCGGCGCCCTCGGTCCGCAAACGGCCGGCGGAGAAACTCAGCGCGTCCGCGCTCTTGGGGGCCCAGGTGCGAATGGTCGATCCATCCACGCTGTAACGGCCATCGATGGGAACCTGGTCGTCAGGACGCAATTCAAACAGTAACTGTTCGTACGCGCCCAGGTCCAAAGTCACGGTGTCGCCGAATTTCACCGCCGCCATAACCTTGCGGTAGGGATACTGGATCTCCAGCGCCTGCGTCCCTTCGATCTTCCGGAAGCCGTTCCCTTCGTCGATCTTCAGACGCACCGTGCGCGGCTCGACAAACGGGTTGCGCAGCGTCACGATGGACTTCTCCGCCGACGAGTGCACGTATCCGTACGGCTCCCGCTTGGCCGGGTCGCCCAGAACCATGGTGGAGTTATCGAGCAGCGGATGGGCGTTGGCGATGGCCCACTTAGTGGTGTTGCCCAGCGTGTCCATCTCTTCGGCGGAAAGGATGTCGGGAGAGATGTAGAGTTCGTACATCATGTTGCCCACGCTGTAATAGTGGACCACCTCGTCGCGGAAATCCTCGATGAACTCCTTGTTCCCGCCGAGCATGTTGTACTTGCCCTTGATGATCCCGTGAGTCATCAGCGAAGAAATGGGGAACTGCGCCTGGTGCGCCACAAAATCGTCGTACAGCACCGAATCCTTATAGCTCACCGCGCTCTGCCGCTGCGCTAATGTGGGGACAGACGGAAGGTACCCCGAATCGGAGCCGCCCATCCACACCGTGTCGGCATAGCGCAGCCACCAGGGGCTCAGCCAGATGCTGGTGGTGATGTTGAGGAAAACCTTAGGATCCTGCGCCCGCACCTTGTCCATCATGCCAATCAGCGAGCGCGCCACGGCCTCGTCGGAATAAATCCCCACCGGGTGGCCGTGGTCCGGCTGGTTGCATCCGAACGACGTGCCATCCAGCTTGAAATAGTTGACGCCGTATTCCTTTTGGTATTTCAGCATGGCGTCGGAAAGCAGCCGGCTGTAATTCTTGCCGGCGATGCACAAGTACTGGCCGTTGGAAGTGATCTCCATGCCCTCGGCCTTGCCGGTGGCGATGCGCACGGGCCGCTGATCGTACCCGCCGATGGGTCCGAACCACAGGCCCAGGCGGCTGTCGATGCCCTTCAATGCCGCGGCCAGGTCCGTGAAGCCGCTGGGGAAGCGCTGCGGGTCGATCTGCCAGAGCTTGTGCATGTCGTCCCAGCCATCGTCCAGCACGAAGGAATCGAGATGCAGGCCGTACTTCGAGAGCAGCATCTTCTGAAAATCGGGAACGCGCGCCAGCGTGTTGTCGTGGTTCATGGCCAGCCGCTGCAAGTCGTACCAGGAGTTGTACAGCAGGAACGGCCGCACCGGCGCCACGCGCATGCGGGCGACGTAATCCAGAAACTGGCGGTGCACCAGGCCCGCCGGCGCAACGCCCATCACGGCCGCCTCGCTCGTGAAGCCTTCGGTGGGGATGTCAATGCCCACGTAGCCGCCGAGCGTGACCTCGGCGCCGGAAACGGAATTGATGCCGGTAGGGTATTCGAGGCCCAGGAAGAGATCGTCGGCGAACAACGGCTGTCCGTAACCGCCGAGCGAAAAGCGCGGCACGCCCCACTCGTTCTTGGCCGGCGCCACCCAGTCGATGAAATACGTGCCCTGCCCCGGCTTGGCGATGTGGATCCACTGGCGCGTATAGAAATCGTCGGGCTTGAGTTCGTAGACCACATCGACCGCCATGCCGCGCGCCTGCGCCAGGTGCAGCGTCACGCGTTTGCCGCCGCCCGCCGTATCCTCGGCCTGATGGCTGGCCACACGCATTCCGGCCGCCGTAACCACGCGCGGATTCTCGCCGCCGAAGCTGTAGCCCACGCGCTCGGTGGTGAGTTTCAATTCGAACTCGGCGCCGCGCAGGGCGTAGGCGCTGCCCGTGATCTTGTTCACGAGCTGGCGCGTGCCGGCGTCGCCATCGGCCATGGAGATGGTCCGCTCCAGGAAGTCGTTGCCCAGCACAATGGCCGACGCGGTGGTACGAACGTACACCGGACCCGCCGCCATGCCCGCCGCCGCGGCATATAGGAAAAGGATGGGAAGCGCGATCAATCGCATGGGTTTATTCATGGCCGTATTCCGTGATCCGGAACTTCGATTTTGGACTCCAGATTCCTATTCAGTGTAACCGTAAGACGCCGCTCACGGTAATGACGCAGTCACATCTGCGGTTTGGGCCATTCGGCAACTTCATGCTGCAGCTCCACTTGCCATTCTCTTTCAAGAGCTGCTTGTCCTCAGGCCGCCCTCAGGCGCCGATCACCGCGGCAATGCGGTCCGCATTCGCGAGGAGTTTGTTCGCGAGCGCAACGCTCAGCGCCTTTCCGGACTCCGCCCGCACCAGCCGCTTGAAGGTATCGAGCTGTTTACGGACTCCCGCCTTATCGCCCGCCTCCAGGCGGGATTGCGCGGCGGTCAAAGCATCCTTGAACGTCCCGCTCTTGGGCTTCGCCAGTTGAATGAGCGCGAGTTGGTCGGCGATCTGTTCGCCCGCCCCCTTGACGCGGACCGTGAAGCTTTCCTCGGCGGCGTTGCCGGCGTTGTCCTCCGCGCTGCAGGCGACCGTAGTGGTCCCGATGGGAAACGTGGCGCCGGTATTGTGCGAGGCCTTCAGCGGCAGGGGTCCCTGCCTCCAGGCATGCGCCATGGCCGTGTAACCGACTGCCGCGCCGGCGGGCGAGGTGGCGTCGACAACCTGGTTGGGCGGCAGATAGAGATCGGGCGGCGTCTTGTTCTCGAGTGACAGGCCCACCTGTCCATCCAGGTCCTGACGATGCTTCAGCACCTTCACGCCTTCATCGGTGATCTCGACATCGTAGTACTCCGAACGAGTCCCGTTGCCGAGGCCGCCCTGGGCGGAGCGATTCATCACCACCAACATGTCCTTCCCTTCAAAGGTCCGGAAAAGGTTGCCATGGCCGCGATTCCCATACATGAACGGCTCGCGGTACACCTGCTCCCACGGACCGCGCACACGGCCCGACCGCGAGATCGCCTGCACCTCGTCATAGCTGTAGCGCCCGCCCGGACCCGTCCAAATGATCAGCAAAGAACCGTTGGGCGTCCGGCAAACCTCACATCCATCGGTGACATACGGCGACGATTGAGTGGCGTCGATCGCGGGCGCCGTCCCATGGTTGTATTCCTTCGCGCGCCTGCGCCACGAAGCGTCGGAGCCGCGGAACAGCAGGATGGAGTCGCCCGCCGCCGCGCGCAGATCGGGCGTCAGCGGTAGCGCCTCCACGGTCCCATCGATCTTCTGAACCCATTCATGGCAGTACACCAACCAGGGGCCCTCCTCATCGACGATGAACGTGCCGTCGAGCGTCATAAAGCGGGGATTCTGAGCCGGCCGGCTGTTATCAAGCCCAGTGAACGGACCCAGCGGCGAATCCGCCACGGCAATTACCGTGGAGCGCGCATTCTGTGTTTGCCAGACGGAGTTAGGGTTGGTCTCCGCGGCTAGTTCACTCTTGGCCAATATAGTCGCACTGTTGTGCCGGGTTAGAAAGATATAGTACTTACCTTTGTAAGAGTGCATCTCACAGGCCCACGGCATTTCGTTCGAGTACCATCGCTGCTCCTGCGGCGGATTGGTGAACATGGTGATCGGCCCGGTCCAGTCCACCAGGTTCTTGCTCATCCGGACTTGCGGCGCGCCCGTGGTAGTCCGATAGTACGTCTTGGTCGCCTGGTCGGCGAAGATGTATGCATCCTGTCCGCTAAGCTGCCAGGTCTTGAAAGGATAGGTGACCTCCTGGGCCGCCTGCTGCGCGGACGCGAGCAGTTCCGTCCCGGCCACGCCCAATGCGACTTTGCCGGCCTGCCGCATGAGATCCCGCCGCGATGGCCGCGGCCCTTCGAAATCCAAGGACAATTTCCGATTATCCATTTTCTGCTCCCTAGCTTCTCTAGCGGGCACGAATCACCCAGCCACCCCGTCAAGATCGCCGCGGTGGCGCTGCACCTTGATGCCGTCATCTGTAATCGCAACCTCGTGCAGTTCCGCGCGCGAGGCGGACGGCTGGCCATGGTTGTTGTGGAGGATCATCGTGGTGCGACCATCGAAGGCCTCGAAGATCATGCCATGACCCCGGTTGCCCGTGAGGACAGGCGGAAGCTGCTCCCACGGGCCGGCGATGTTGCCGGTCTTCGAGATGGCCTGCGTCTGCACGAATTCCGTGAAGTGCTTCTGGTAGCCGGACCACAGCATCGCCAGCCGCCGGCCTGGCGTCAAGTACAATTGCGGAGCGAAGACGGCGTATGGTATGCACTGAAGGTCGTTGGCCGGCGGCTTCCCCGGAGGCGCCCCCGCTTGCGGATCGAGATACCAGGGCGCCTGCGCCCCGTTGAATAGCCATATCGGGGCCGCAGCGGGCGCACTCAGGTCGGGCTTTAGTTTGACGGCGGCTATTACCGCGTCGATTTTTTGCACCCAGTCCTGCGCGAAAACCATCCACGGCGTCCCATCGGGATCGGTGTGCAGCGTCCCATCGAGCGTCATTAACCGCGCATCGGTAATGCGCGAGCTCGCCTCGGCGGCGACGAACGGCCCCAGTGGCGAATCCGCCACGGCGATTACCGTCGCGCGCGCGGTCTGGTTCTGCCATACGGAATCGCCGGTCGCCCGCGCGGAGGTCTGCTGGGCCGCGGCGATGACGGTCTTCCTGTTCCTGAGCGTGGCGAGCAGAAAGTAACGTCCGGAGTGGAGATGCACCTCGGGTGCGGTTGCGCCGCCGCTCGGGTCCGCCCACCCGCCGTTCGGGACTGTGTACACCTTTGTAGGACCGGTCCAGTCGCGCAGATTCTTGCTGCGATAGACGGCCACGCCGCTCTCGGCGGCCGAGGAGGCCTCGGCGTATAGGAAATAGGTCTGCGTGGCCTGGTCAACCAGCACGTACGGGTCCTGCAGCGGGATCTCCGGTAGTCTCATCGCGGAAGCCTCCTCAAAAAGGGATTATAGCGTACGGAAATCGCTTTGAAATCTCAGCCATGGATGCAGCTCCGTATCGGAGGTACAATGCCACAGATGCGACTCCGGCTCGCCATCGCGGCCTTGATCCTCGCTTCGGCGGCTCTCGCTCAAACGGTGGTGGTGCACCCGGCGTCGATCGACGGCATACTCGTCAATCCCGGCATGGGCATCCAGACGTTTCAGCGCTACAACGGCGACCCGCTGAATCCGGGAACCACCTGGTCCGAGGAGGGTCCCACCGGGAACATCGCGCAAGGCCCCGCGCCTGACTTTCCGAAAGCGACCATCGCCTACTGCCGCTGGTTCTGGGAGACCCTTGAGCCGGCCAAGGGAGACGTGCGCTGGACTATCGTCGACCGCGCCCTCGAAGAGGCCGCCGCGCACGGTCAGACGCTGTTGATCCGGCTCATGCCGTACGACCAGCGGCGCCCGCTGCCCGAATGGTACCGGAAGAGCGGCGCGAAGCGAGCCAACGCCGAAGGCCAGCCCGTCTGGGAGCCCGACTTCGCCGACCACCTGTATCTGAAACATTGGAGCGACCTGGTGCGCGCCGCCGGAAAACGCTACGACGGCGATCCGCGCCTGGAGGCGGTGGACATTTCGTCGGTGGGCTACTGGGGCGAGGGATGGAGCAATTACATGCCCGCCTTTCGGTATCAGAAAGCCCTCATCGATATCTGGTTTGAGGCGTTCCCTTCCACTCAGCTCTTGATGAATTTCGACGAACCGGAGGCGCTGCATTATGGAACCGCCAAGGGCGCCGGGTGGCGCTTCGATTGCCTCGGCGACATGCGCAATAACTGGGGCGCGATGCTCGATTCCTACCCCGAGCAGATTGTCCGCGCCGGCATCGGCGACGTATGGCAGCGCAGTCCCGTCTCCTTCGAAACCTGCGGCACGCCGGGAAGCTGGCAGCGGCAGGGCTTCGACGTGAATTACATTCTGAGTGAGGCGCTGCGGTGGCACGTCAGTTCGTTGAACGTGAAATCGAGCGCCATTCCGTCCGACTGGAAGGCGGCCTTCGACGGTTTTCAGAAGCGCATGGGATACCGCTTCGAAGCGCGCCGCGTGGAGTATCCGGCCACGGTTCGCGCGGGTTCCGACGCCCTGGTCCGAATGTGGTGGGTGAATGCGGGCGTGGCGCCGGCATACCGCCCTTGCACGTTGGCGTTGCGCTTTGGAGACACCGCCGGGGGCGTCGTGGAGCTGCCCGTCGACATTCGCAAGTGGCTTCCAGGAGACGCGCTGGTCGAGGAGCGCGTGGCCGTTCCCCAGCTTGCGGCGGGCAAGTACCGCCTGCGCACGGCGCTTCTCGACCCGCGTACGCACAAGCCCGCCATCGCCCTGGGGATCGCGGGCCGAACGCCCGATGGCTGGTACGATCTGGGCGAAATCTCGGTGGTAGACTGAATCCCGCACGGGGAGAATCAAAATGCCGAAACTGAGAATCAGACACACAGTCACGCTGGGGCTGGGAGTCGCGGCCGCTTTGTGGCTCGCGCCGCCGTGCCGAGGCCAGCAACTTACCAACGCCAGCCTGGCCGTGACCGTACAGGCGCGGGACGGGTCCTTTCAAGTGGCCACGCGCACGGCGACCAACCGTCCGGTGTTGAGCGCCCGCGCCGGCGCCGAGATCGACCAGCAGTGGGTACGCTCGAACGAGTACCCCCAGCATCGCGCCGCCGCATCGACCTTCACCGACTCTCTCGGCGCCGGCCATCAGATCGCCGTTACCTGCTCCGGGCTGGAGGGCAAGCCCGACCTGGTTTACACCGTCCAGCTTTACGATGAGCGCCCCTACGCCGCGGTACAAGTGGAAGTGCAGAACCATACCGGGAAAGCGGTGACGGTGCAAGCCATCCGCGCCGTGGAGGCGATTGGCCAGCCGGTTATTGGCATTGATGGGCCGGAGTCCGCCGACCGCATCCTTTCGGACAGTTACAGTGAAGACTGGCCCCGGCTGGTGATTTACGATCTAGGTAGCGGACCGCGCCAAATGCATCGGGCCGCCTGGAGTCAGGTGATCTATAACCGAGAGAGTAAGCAGAGTCTCTTCCTGGGGGCCCTTTCCGCGGATCGCTTCCTGACTCTCTTGCACCTCGTGTATCAAGGCGCCGGAGCCGACGCAAAAATCTCCTCCTACACCGCCGATTCCACCGGGACCACAGAGCTTCACAAGGAGAATTCGCTGCGGCGTTCCCCGGCGGATGAGGTGGTCGATCTGAGTCTCCCTCTCGCCGCGGGCCAGAACATGGCTTCCGAGCGCGTCATGATGGCAACCGGAACGGACTACCACAGTCAACTGCTGGCATACGGCGACGCCATCCGGATTTTGCATCATGCGCGAGTGACTGGGCCGAACCTGCTGGGATGGTGGAGTTGGACATCTTATTACATGGCCATTAACGAAGGCGCCGCTCTCACGAACGCCCGGTGGATGGCCGAAAACTTGAAGTCACTCGGCTATAGTTACTTCCACATCGATGAAGGTTATCAATACGCGCGTGGAGAGTTTGCCACACCCAACGCCCGGCTGTTTCCGCACGGCATCGCGCCCATCGGCGATCAAGTCCGCGGCCTCGGCCTGACCTTCGGGATATGGACGGCCCCCTTCGAAGTGACCAATCGCGCCTGGGTTTACGAAAATCACAAAGACTGGTTGGTGCATACGGCTGACGGCGAGCCTATCTCCATCGGCACGGCTTACGGAGACACGTTGTACGCCTTGGATGCCACCCATCCCGGTGCGCAGGATTACTTACGCCAGACTTACACGACCCTGACTCGCGAATGGGGCATCCGCTATATCAAGCTCGATTTCATGGACACCACCTCCATCGAGGGTTACCGCTACAAGCCCGCCACCACCGCTCTCGAAGCCCAGCGGATCGGACTCGAAACCATTCGCAAGGCCGTGGGCGAGGATGTGCTGCTCGATAAGGATGGCAGCCCCATGCTGCCGCCGGTGGGACTGGTGGATGAAGGACGAATTTCCTCAGACTCGGCGCACACCTTTCAGACCACCAAAGCCCTGGCTTCCGGGGTCGCGGCCCGCTTCTACATGAACCGCAATTATTTCTTGAACGATCCGGACGCCTACAATGTGACGTCGGAGAGTCCCATCGCGCGCGGCCGGCAAGGCGCGGGACAGACCGGGCCTTCCCTTTCCGAGGCGCAGGCGTCCATCGCCCTCTCCGCGGTTTCGGGCGGCATGTACGAAATCGGGGACGATCTTCCGATTCTGGGCGCCGAGAAGGACCGGCTCGACCTGGTGAAAAACCCCGACCTCCTCGCCATGGCGAAGATCAGCCGCGCGGCGACGCCCGTCGATTTGCTCTCCTACGACGCGGAGGATCAACAGCCCAGCGTCTTCTTTCTTCGCGAAGATCCGCGCCAGTCCATGCTGGTCGTCTTCAATTGGACCGACCAGCCGCGCTCCCATACGCTCCAGTTGGCGGATCTGGGACTCCCGGCGAATCGCGCCTTTCAGGCCTCCGACGTACTGAACCAGGCTGAGGCGGTGGCCGTGAACGCAGGGACGCTACGTCTGGACAACATGCCCCGCCATTCGGTGCGGGTCGTCAAGCTGATCGATTCGTCGTTGCCGGCGGCGGCTCCAACCATTACCGCGCAAGTTCCAACCGAAGCCCAAGTGAGCGAGGCGCTGGCGTTCTCCGCCCAGGCGCGCGAGGATGGCGCACCCGCGCTCGCCTGGCGCTGGGATTTCGGAGACGGAACCACGGCCGCTGGCCCGCGCGCCAGCCACACCTACACGCGGAACGCGGATTTCACCGTGCAGTTGACCGCCGAGGGACTCGACCGCATCGCCGCGCACCAGACCTTCACCGTGAAAGTCACCGGATCGCTGGTCCCGGCGGTCGATGTGCTGCAGAACCGGCGCTACCAGGAACCGGCGGGGCATTGAATCCAACCATGCTTACCGCCATCACGCGTCCGGTCAGCTCCTCCATGAACCGCTGCGAACTGGGCTATCTGCCGCGCCGGGAAATCGATGTTCAAAAGGCCGCCGCGCAGCACGACGAGTACGAAGCTCTGCTGGCGGGCCTCGGCTTGCGGGTGGTCTCGCTCGAGCCGGAGCCGGATCTCCCCGACGCGGTCTTCGTGGAGGACCCGGCCGTAGTGGTCGCTGAAGTTGCCATCATGGCGCGCATGGGCGCCGTTTCCAGGCGTCCGGAATCCGAAAGCGTGGCGCGGGAACTGGCGCGCTACCGGCCGCTGCGCTGGCTGCGGGAACCGGCCACCCTCGATGGCGGCGACGTCATGCACGCCGGATCTACCCTCTATGTGGGCGCCTCGCAGCGGACCAACGCCGAGGGCATCCGGCAATTGGCGGCTGAGCTGGAGCCGTTTGGCTACTCCGTAGCGCCGGTCGAAATCCGCGGCTGCCTGCACATGAAATCCGCCTGCTGTTATCTGGGCAGGCAAACCGTCCTGGCGAACCGCCCATGGATCGACCCGGCGCCTTTCTCGCATTTGCGCATCCTCGATGTGGCCCCCGAAGAGCCGTGGGCCGCCAATGTTCTGGCCGTTGGGGAATCGGCCATAATTCCATCGTGCTTTCCCGCCACCCGCCAAATCCTGGAGCGCGCCGGCTGGCACACCCTCCCCGTGGACGTCTCGGAGATCATGAAAGCCGAAGGCGGCGTCACCTGCATGAGTCTGATCTTCGAAAACGGCCAGGGTGTATAATGTTTTGCCATGGCTAACGACATCCAAGCCGCCGCGGCCGAGTCCTTCACCTGGAATTCTTCCGACGCCGCCGCCTCGCTTCAGGCGCTCGTGAAGTATGTCGAAACGCAGGCGCAAGAATCCGTCGCCTGGTACTGGAAAAACAAACGGTCGAAGTCTTTCTTCTCTCAGTGGATTGTGTTTCTTGCCGTGGCGCTTACCTCCGGAGCGGCCATCGTCCCGATCGTCGGTCAGATCTGGCATTACGACTTGCTAAAGAACTCTCTGTGGGCTTCTCTTCTGGTGGGTCTCGCGGCCGCCATGCTGGCCTTGGACAAAGCTTTCGGCTTCTCCAGCGGATGGACGCGGTACGTGATGACGGCCACCAACATTCGGAAGGCGTTGGAGGAGTTCCGAATGGACTGGGCCGCGCTGATCGCGAAGGCGGGCGCCAACCCCTCTCCGGACCAGATCGAGGCGCTCATTGCGCGCGCCAAGGAGTTCCGCATCGCCGTGGAAGGACTGGTGTTGCAGGAAACCAAGGATTGGGTCACGGAGTTTCAGAACAACGTGGCGCAGCTCGAAAAAGACGTGACTGCCCAGCTCGCCGCTCTGAAAGCCCAAAACGAGAAGGCCGCCCAGGCCCGCGACGCCGTGAGCCGGCCCGGCTCCATTCAGTTGACCGTGCCCAATGCCGACAAAGCGGATAACGCCGCCATTCGGATCAAGCTGGAGGACGCGGCCAGCGCCATCGCCGACGAAGCCGTGACAGGCTCGAAGTCCTGGGTGCGGCTCAGCCTGACTCCCGGTCACTACCGCCTGACCGTGAGCGCGTCCATCGGCGGCAAACCGTCCTCCACCACCGCCGCCGTCATCGTGAAGC
This sequence comes from Bryobacterales bacterium, assembly GCA_003139735.1. Lineage (GTDB taxonomy): Bacteria > Acidobacteriota > Terriglobia > Bryobacterales > Bryobacteraceae > BOG-224. The sequence continues at coordinate 15,160 of PLGA01000181.1, forward strand.
CGGATGAGGTTTCCCAACCGCAGATCGCGCTTCCGCTGTAAGAGAATAGCCCACGGCCTTAACAGGCTGCTGAAAAAGGCCCATGAGCCGGCGGATTTTGGGCATTTGCCCAAAAATCAAAGGGGCGCGCCATTGAGAATCAGCGTGTTACGGGTTCGGATTTGGGCATTTGCCCAAATCGTCCGAAGGGAGCGTTTTTCAGCAGCCTGTTAAGCCCCGTCAGGGGCGCCAGAAAATAGCCCAGGGGTGTGCGACACAGAAGTGGATCAGCGCGGACCCCAATCGGAGCCGCGACCGTTAGGGAGCGGTTGCCGCAGCGTGCTCGAAGGTCGCGGACCACCAACCGCTCTCTTACGTTCGCGGCTCGGCCTAGCGTACCCCTACGCTAGGATTCTCTCAGTTTTCCGATGTTTCCATGAATCTCTCACTTCTGCGTCGCACACCCAATAGCCCAGGGCGCAAGCCCTGTGAAAACGGTCTGGAAACATGCCAGCCCTGTAAGGGCGTAAGAAGCCGGCCCCATCGACCCCACCCTCAGCCTCGCCAACAACCCGCCCTTACGGGCGCGCCACGGGAAGCTCTTCCACTTTCAGATTCGCCAGAGTCCCCGTCATGCGGATTTCCCTCTCGCCGTTGGCCACCAGAATGTTAAGCCGGCCGTCGTCTTGCGTCGCCCCGCGGCCGGTGTAAGTTTCACCCTCCGCGCGCAGGTTCAGATCCGTTAACCGCAGACGCGGCGCGGATTGCCACCACTCCAGGCTGTAGGCGCCAGTGACCGAGCGAAACGGCGGATCGGCGCCAAAATCCACGCCGGCGCCGGCGAAGGTCCCTTGCGAGGTCAGGTTCGCCAGCAACTGCGATCCCGTGCCGGATGTCTCCAGCTTCCCTTGCACCTCCACTCTTCCGGCCTGCCAGACCATGCCGCTCACCTTGGCGGCCAGGCTGTAGGAAGGCCGGGCTCCGCGCAGGTTGACGGACAGCTTGCCCGTGAGGAGCGCGCCATCCAGGGTCGCCTGGATGTTTCCGAATGCCACGCGCGTGACGTCCCACAGCATTTGCGTCTGAACGTTTTCCCAGTGCACGCCGGCAATGGCCAGGTCGTCAATCCGCACCGTGCCCTCCACGGAGCGCTCCTTAAGCCAGTCCGGAACCGAGGCGCGGCCGAGGGCCCTCGCCAGCAGTCCCGCGCGCCGCAGCGTCGGCCCCATCTCGGTTTCCAGATCCGCCGCGTCCACCAGCGCGGAGTTCAGGCGCAGCCGGTGCGGGTGCGCGGCGCCGGGCTCGTAGCTGTACTCGCCCGTGAATGCGATCTTCCCCGCGCTCGCCTGCACCCGGTCGAGCGCTACACGGTCGCCGTCAATCCGTGCTCGGGCGGCGTCCAGTTTCACCGGATCGGCCAGGCCCGGCACATCCACTTCGGCATCGGTCAGTTGCAGGCGGCCGGTCCATCCAGCTGTTTCCGAATCGCGGTGATAGCGCAGCAGCCCGCTCCACTGCCCGGCTCGCACCTGCTCCAGCCACGGCACGGCCGCCAGCGCTACTTGCGCCCGCAGCGAGGCCACTTGCATGGCGTCGGCGGAGATGGTGAGGTCGAGCGCTCCCGCGTTCATGTCGTAAGCGGCTTCAATCGTGGCTTCTTCGCCGCCGGCCGTGCGCACCACCGCCGGCGAAAGGCGCGCCAGGCCGTGGCCCACAATCAGATAGGCGTTCTCGGAACGGACGGGCGGCGAGCCGGGAATGGTGAGCGCAGCGTCGTGGAACGCCAGTTGGCCCTCGAAAGCCGATTGATCCGAATCGTTCAAGGAGCCGTCTATGGTTCCGCTCAGCGTCAGCCCCGGCGGAAACTGGGCCCCCATGTGAGTCGCCAGGTCCATCAAGGGCGCCACCGGGAACCGGTTCCAGTCCACGGCCAGGTTCCAATGCGGCTGCGAAAGATAGTTGGATGCCCGCAAGCTCAGCGAAAGCGGCAGCGGAACGTCGCTCGTGGAATGCGACTGCAATTCGAGCTGCTGCCCCATGAGGTCCAGCCGGCCGCCGATGTCGAGCGGCCAGTCGTTGCCCTGCCCGGGCAGCAGGTCCCAGCGATGCACGTCCTCCACGTGCAGCCGTCCCGAGACGCCAATGTTGTCGATGGGTCCCGCCATGTGCAGGCGCGCCGAAAGCTCGCCGTGGACCCCGCCCGCCTGCCCCCGCACCAGCGCCGTGATTTCGCCCAGCCCCGAGCGGTTCAGCTCCAGATTGAGGTCCACGCGCTCCGGCGCCACGTACCATCGCCCGTTCACGGTGAACGATCCCAGGCCCTGCGCCGGCCGGTCCGTGCGCGCGGGTTTGGCCGCACAGGAGACCCGCCATCCCCCGCCGGGGGCCGGGGGCGGCGAGATGTCCAGGTCCGTCTCCATCAGGTAGAAAACCGATTTCGTATCGCCGAACTTGAAATTGACGCGGCTGTCGCGCACGTGGATCGTGGGCGCCGCGCTCATCACGGAGCGGTCCACGAATGAGGCAAAGTTCCAGCGGCCCCCCTCGGAGACCGGCCCGGACTTGCTGAGGTTGATGCTGGCTCCGTCCAGACTGACCGAGGCGATCACGAAGCGCCCGCCCAGCAGCGGCCACAGCCGCGGCGCCACTTCCAGGCCGCCGCCGGAAGATTCCTCGATATACGCAATCGGTTCCATGCCGATGGCCGGATCTTCGTGAATCACCACGCTATCCACCGAAAAGCCCGGTCCCTTGAACAGGCTGAAATGGACCTTGCCGATTTCGACGCGCCGGTTCCCGCCCAGGGCCCGCTCGAGCGAGGTTCGCAGCCGTTCGCCGAAACGGTCCGCGCTCAGATAGGGCGCGGCTAGCCCAACCGCCAGCAGCAAGCCGAGGGCGCCGCCCGCGAGCTTGAAGACCAGCCGAGGGCGGATGGTCACGGCGTGGCTCCGGCCAGATCCCGGTAGGCCGCCGGATCGTCGATATCGGCCACGATTCCGGGGTCGTCGAGATCGAGAAACGCGGTCCGGCCGCCGTAGCGCCGCACCACGTCGCGCGCCGCGCCGCTCTCCGGCAAGGCCAGGAAATCGGCCACCAACTCGCGCGCGAACCAGATGGGATGCCCGCGGCGCCCCCGGTAGCGCGGCACGCGCAGCAGGGCGCCCGGCGCGGGATCAAGCAGCGCGGCGATGGTGTTCCGGGAAACCGCCGGATGGTCCACCAGCGTGAACAGCACGCCCTCCGCGTCGGGCGGCGCGGCGCGCAGGCCGCACTGCATCGAGGTGATCTGCCCGCGCGTGTAATCCGGATTCAGAACGAACTGCGCCGGACGGGCCGTGCGTGCGCGAATCTCTTCCGCGCCGGCGCCCAGNNCCCGCCGCGAGAATCAGGCCGGCGCAGCTCACTTCGCCAGCACGGCCGCCCGCCGCGCCTCGGCGGCGCATACCGACATGGAGAGCGCGCGCCAGTTGGATTCCGCGTTGCGCCGCACGGCGATCATTTCCGCGGTCACCGAGATGGCGATCTCCTCGGGAGAGACGGCCCCGATATCGAGGCCCATGGGCGCGTGCAGGCGCTCGAAAGCCGCCCTCGGAACGCCTTCCTTCTCCAGTTCCCGAATCACGCCGATCACCTTGCGTTTGCTGCCGATCATGGCGATGTANNGCTGGTCTCGTTGATGGCGAGCTTGGGGAAAAGTTCCTCGTACTCGGCCGCATGAACTTCCTCCGCCTCGGGGAAGCGCTCGCGGCTGGCGAAGGCCTCGCGGTCGTCGATCACCACGGAAGCGAAACCCGCCAAGGTAACGATTTTCGACAGGCTCTTCGAGATGTGACCCGCGCCGAAAATATAAGCGCGCGGCACGGGCAGTACCGGCTCGATGAACACGTCCAGTTGGCCGCCGCAGATCAGCCCATTGTCGTAAGCCGCGTCCTGGCCCAGATTGAACGTCAGGCGCTTGGATTTTTCGGTTTCCATAACTTCACGCGCGGCGCTCCATACATCCGCCTCCACGCACCCGCCGCCGATGGTGCCGGCCAT
>PLGA01000181.1:19221-19346 GCA_003139735.1 Bryobacterales bacterium
GGCCGGGGCGCCCTGGACCGGGATGCTTTGTGTTACAAGTAGTACTAGATGGATACCACCGTGCGTAATCTCGATGAGCAAGCGTATAGATCGCTGCGGGCCCGCGCGGTGCTGGAGGGCCGCAC
>PLGA01000056.1 GCA_003139735.1 Bryobacterales bacterium
GATTTCGACGGTTCCCCGGCGCGGCTGGTGCTCGGGCACCTCAGCGAGCACAACAACCATCCCGAGATCGTACGGCTGGTGGCCACGCAAGCGCTGGAGCGGCGCGGCCTTCAGACGCCGCTCGAAATCGCCAGCCAGTCGCGCCCTACGGAGGTTTATCGCTTTGATCGCACGGTATACGCGGCCGGAAATGGGCCGCATCTGGACGGATGAAAACAAGTTCCGGCAGTGGCTGGAAGTGGAGCTGGCGGCCTCCGAGGCGCTAGCGGAAATGGGCGTCGTGCCGCCGGAAGCGGCGCAGGCGCTGCGGGCGCATGCCAGCTTCGATACCGCCCGCATTCTCGAAATCGAGAAGCAAGTCAAGCACGACGTGATCGCCTTTACTACGGCGGTGGCCGAGAGCATGCAGGCCGCCGGTCACGCCGAGTCGTCGCGCTGGCTGCATTACGGTCTCACCTCCAACGACGTCGTCGATACGGCGCAGGCCTTGCAGATCCGCCAGGCTTGCGGGATTCTGCTGGCCGGACTGGAGCGTCTCCAGGCAGTGCTGAAGCGGCGAGCCCTGGAGTTCAAAGACACAGTGCAGATCGGCCGCACCCACGGCGTGCATGCCGAGCCGGTCACTTTCGGGCTGAAGCTGGCCATCTGGTACGGCGAAGCGGGGCGCAATCTGGCGCGGCTGCGGGCCGCCGCCGAAGACCTGCGCGTGGGCAAGATCTCGGGCGCCGTGGGCACATTCGCCCATATCGGCCCGGAAGCCGAGGAACGCATCTGCGCGCGGCTTCGTCTGAAACCCGCGCCGGCCGCTTCGCAGGTGATCCAGCGCGACCGGCACGCCGCGCTGATCGCCACGTTGGCGCTGGTGACCGCCCTGTGCGAGAAGATCGCCCTTGAGGTGCGGCACCTGCAGCGTACCGAGGTGCGCGAGGCTCAAGAGTACTTCGCGCGCGGGCAGAAGGGCAGTTCGGCTATGCCGCACAAGCGTAACCCGGTGACCTGCGAACAGATCTGCGGCTTGGCCCGGGTGGTGCGCGCCAACGCCCAAGCCGGCTTTGAAGACATAGCCCTGTGGCACGAGCGGGATATCTCCCACTCCTCCGTCGAGCGGGTCATCCTGCCCGACTCCACCATCCTCACCGACTATCTGTTGGACAAGACCACGCAATTGGTGGATCAACTCCTGGTCTACCCCGAGCGCATGCGGCGCAACCTGGATTTGACCCGCGGGCTGGTCTTCTCCGGGCAATTGCTGCTGGATCTGGCGGCCGCCGGGATGTTGCGGGAGACGGCGTACCGGATCGTACAGGACCATGCCATGCGCGCCTGGGAGCAGGAATCGGACTTCCGGGCTGCCATCGAGGCCGATCCCGAGATCCGGGCGGTCCTAGACCCCGGCCAAATCGCCGAAAGCTTCTCGCTGGAGCGGCAGTTGCGCAACGTGGATGCCATTTTCCATCGTGTTTTCAACTGATTAGCGCAGAATCCGGCAGCCCTGCAAGCGCTATCATTTTTTGCGTGTAATGTTTTGGCTTTTCGGGTAAAGTATATCTGTACAGCAAAATGCCGAGGAGCCTGGAACTGGCGCGGGTGTTGGTGGTGGATGACGAGTTGTCCTCCCGCCTGACCTTGCAGACCCTCCTCGAAGCCGGCGGCTACAGCGTGGACGTTGCGGGGTCGGCCGCGGAGGCCTTCTCGAAGCTGGACCAGGGCCAATACGAACTGGTCCTGAGCGAGGCCGAGGTGGATTCGCCGCAAGCCGGGCTGCGCGTGCTTTCGTATGCCCGGGTGAAACCCTATAAGCCCGCCACCGCCTTGGTGACGGCCTATAGGGAAACCAAGGCCTCCCGCTATCCCGTAGGCGATGAACAGCAGGTTTCCATCAACGCGGAGAACGTTTCCGCCTTGCTCGGCCAGGTGGCCGACCTGATCGGCATGCGCGCGCAGCGGCGCGCCAATCGCGCGGCAGCCCAGTAGTCTGAGATGCGTGCGGCCCGCCTACTTCAGCTACCTCGGCCAGACGACGTGCACGGTGCCTCCTTGCACGTAAGGTGGGTGGCCATGGAGGAACTTTCACGATGAACTTCAATGCGCGACTGTCGGGATTCCTGCCGGCGTTGGTGGCTGCGCTACTCGCCGCTCAGGCCAGCGGACAACCCAAGTACACGTTCACTACGTTCGCTGTTCCGAATTCCACTTACACAGGCGCCACGGCTATCGACGAAAGCGGCGACGTAACGGGCTTTTACGGTGCGCCGGTAACGGGCGCGCAGACAGGCTTCCTACGGACTAGCTCCGGGAAGGTGATTACTGTTTCGTACCCTCCCGGAGCCACCAGCACGAACGCCGGTGGCATGAACAAGTTCGGCGTGATAGCGGGCGGCTACTTGATCGGAACCGGGCAGGGGGGCTTCTTCTATCATAAAGGGGTTTACACGAATGTCGTGGTCGACGGCCAGCCGGCACCAGTAGCCGATATCAACGACTACGGTTACTACGTCGGAAGTTACCTCAACTCAGGGAGTTTCATTGGCTTTCTGGCCTCGCCAAGTGGTCAAATCACGACAATCCAGTACCCGGGCGCCCTCAACTCGGGACCAGTTTGGGTCAAAAACAGCGGCGATGTCATCGGTACCTACGAGGACGCATCCGGAAACGTTCACACGTTCGTGTGGAACGCCAATTCGGGTTATAAGACCGTCGCGATACCCGGTGTACCAGGTGCGATGATTACCGACATCAACTCCAGCGGCGTGATGGTGGGAGGCTACTTCAACGGTGTGACCAACCGGGGATTCGTATACCAGAAGGGCAAATTCCAGATCGTGCTTCCGCCGGGTGCCAACGACGGCTCTATCAGCTCAATCAACAACAAGGGGCAAGTCGCAGGCGCATACACTACGCCAGGCACCATGTATGTCGGCTTTATCGCGACTCCCGCCCCTTAGCTTAGAGCTGGCACTCCGCTCAGAATCGATGGTTATGTCAGTTCTTCGGTTCTGAATTGTTGCCTGGCACCGTGGCGGATATGGAGCACGTCGACCTGCTTCTGCTTCTCCACAACCCGGTAGATTACGCGGTAGACGTCCGGCTTGCTGCCATAAAGCAAGTGCCTGAAATCACGATTCTCTGGTGCCGCCGGGCAGCGGTTGGGGCTGTTTCGCAGGGTGCGAATGGCGTCCCTGAGGCCGCGGTACCAGGTAAGAGCCGCGTCCGAAGAACTTGCATCAATCCAGTCATAGAGGCTGGAAAGATCCCGCTGTGCGCGGGGCATGATCTTCATTCGATATGCCATGCGCGGCTTCGAAATCCGCGAAGAACTCCTCGGCGTCGCGGCCTTGTCCTTGCTTGGACTGCTCCAAGCCCTGTCGGATGCCTTCGTCAGCGTCGGCGCGGGCCGCGATATCGAGGAGCCGTTGATACGCGCCGGCATCCTGGACGATGGCCTCGGCCTTACCTTTCACCGTGAGCACCACCGGCCGCTTGCTCTTTTTGAGGTGCTTCATGAAATCCCCCGATCGGCGGCGAAACGTCGTCAGCGATTGAATGTCCTTGGTGATATCGAGCATGGCGAACCCCTCCCTTTACAAATAGCACCTTCCTAGGTGTGAAGGTTGCGGTAGCTTCATGCCAGCCCGGCAACTTGCCTCTCTAACTCATCCAAACCTCCTGCGAAAAAGTGATCCTCCGCCTCCACCCAAATCAGCCGTTTGGGTCCGGCCACCTGCACATACAACGCTTCCATCTCCGGCGGTGAGCCGTACTCGTCGTGGGCGCTCTGGATGAAGACCTTGGGCACGGTGCACCACGCCAGCACGCCCACGGGGTCGCGATTGGCGGGGAAGC
>PLGA01000393.1 GCA_003139735.1 Bryobacterales bacterium
GCGCACGGGCCGGGCATCCCGCCGGATCCCTGGGACCAAGCTCGGGTAGCGCACGGGCCGGGCATGCCGCCCGATCCCTGGGACCAAATTCTGGTAGCATAGTACCCGGATGTCATCATAGGGTCGCACACGGCCCGGAATTGAAGTGACATGCGGTTCGCGCTGGATATCTGCGCATACCTCGTAGGTATCCCGCTCGAAGTCCTGATCCTAGCCGCGATGCTGCGCGGCTCCTACCGGCGCTATCCGGCGCTGTTCGTTTACATGGCCGCGGTTTTCGTGGCTTCGCTCGTCGAAACTTCCCTGTACATCACCGGATATCTCGACGCCACGTGGTACAGGGACCGTCGCGTCTGGACGCAGTACCTCAAGTGTTATTGGATCGATGAGGGCATCATGCTGGCGCTGGAGTTCGTCGTCAGCTTTAGCCTGATCCGCCAGGCCACCGAAGGCGCCAGCTCGCGCCGCATGATGCGGGCCTTGGTGGTGTGCAGCGCCGTTCTGGTCTACGCCATCACGTTCCGGGCGCACTACGATCCCATGGCTGCCACCGGGCTATGGATGAACGCGTGGACTAGGGACTTGAACTTCTACTATGCGATTCTCGATGTCGGATTGTGGGCCATGCTGATTGGATCGAGAGCCAGAGATTCCCGCCTGCTCCTGTTCAGCGGCGCACTGGGGATTCTGTTCACCGGCGCGGCGATCAGCGGATCGATTTCAGATCTCGCGGTGGCCAGACGGTCGAGGGCGCTCACACTCACGGGCGGCGTGGTGAACATGCTGTCGAACCTCGCGTTCCTCTACATCTGGTGGCAGGCGCTTCGGGTTCGTCAAGCCGCCAGCCGACAATCCTGAAGGACTGCGCGCGGAACCTGCCAGTCGCCGCGGTTTCCGCGCGCGCGCCGATAACGGCGCTTATTCTCGGGATGACGCCACAGATCCCATCACTTTGTCCACGCTGAAGACCTTCACTTCGACGCGGCGGTTCTTGGCTCTCGCATCGCGGGTCTTGGCTTCGTCCACGGGCTTCTCTTCACCGAGACCCACCATGTGGATTTTGTAGATCGGTATATCGTGCTTGGCGACCAGATACTCCACGACGGCTTCGGCGCGGCGCCGGCTGAGCGCCTCATTGTACGCGCGGTTGCCGACGCTGTCGGTGTAGCCTTCCACCGCAATCAGGAACCGCTTATCGGATTGAACCTGGGCGGCCAGGGTATCGAGGGTCTCACGCGCGTCCGGACTGAGCGTGGCCTGGTTGAACTTGAATAGCGCGCTGACCGAAGTCTGCAGCTTGTAGTCGTCGATATTGGCGACCACCTCCCTCAAACTGTTCAGGTCCCGCTTGTTCTGATCGCCGGCCTGGGCTGCCTGCTCGGCTCGATTCATGGCATCCCCCGCGTGCTTGTCGGCGTTGGCCGCGTCTTGTTGGGCTGTCATGGCCTGTTCATGCGCCGCGCTGATGCCGCGTTGGGCATTTTCATCAACCGATTGGACCTTGGTGTTGGTTTCTTCGATCTGCTGGGAATTCTTGTTCGTCTGATCGCCTACCTGGTCGACTTTTGCCTGGATAGGCGCCGCGGTGTTGCGCACGTACTGCTTCGTGGCGCAACCGCCGGTGATTAAGACCCCCGCCACGATGAACGTGGTAGCAAGAATGGTTTTCATTTAATCGAACCTCCGCCGCTCATCAGGCAATTCGTGCGCCGTTCCGCAAGTACCCCGATTTTGCGGGTATTCGGCCTCCCCCCGGTTCGCGTGCGTGCAAAAATTACGCGGAGATGCGTTTTCTGCCTTGTCGATGAATGAAAACGAATCCGCAATCCCTATTGACACGGCCCGCCACCCAGGTACAATCCAGAGTAGCCCTATTTTTCACAAACGGAAGCCGCTCAAGATGTTTAAAGTCAGGAAAAGCCGTCCGCCCTTATCTCCAGAGGCGCAAGCTTTCAACAGCGCCGAAGTTGCCCGGCTCTGCAGCGTCAGCCTTCGACAACTGCAGTGGTGGGACGAACGCCACGTCGTCTCCCCGCGCCAGGATGGGCACAAGCGCATTTACATGCTCGACGAGGTCGTCGAGATTTCGGTAATCGCCGAGCTGCGGCGGAAGGGGTTTTCGCTGCAAAAGATCCGCCGCGTCCTGCGCTTCCTGCAAAAGGACATGGGAAAGCGGCTGCATGACGCCCTCGCGACATCCTCCGAGGTGCATCTGCTCACGGACGGAAAGACCGTCTATATGGAGGATGCGCCCGGCCGCGTGATCGACATCCTGAAGAACGCCCGGCAGCCTATGTTCCTGGTGTGCGTGACCGACCAGATGAAGCGGCTGACCGCGGTGACCGAACGCAAGCCGGCGAAGTCCGAAACCGGCGCGGCGCCGCGCAAAGCCCGCGCCGTCTGATAAAGACCGGGTCGCGCGGTGGGTCGCGGAGTGCTAGTCTAAAGCTAGGGGTGACTGCGGCTGGCCCAGCCGCCGCGGCGTCGTCGAACCATGAAAACCATACGCATAGTCCTCGCTATCACGCTCGCCGCGGGCTTGGCCCTCCTGGCGTCGCACGGCTTACAGGTTCGCGCCCAAGGCGTGCCCGACCCTGAAGCGATCGTGCGGCGGCCGGCCCAATCCGCGTCCAGTTCCGGCCAGCTCGATGCCGGAATGCGCCAGGTGACCGACGCCTATGCGCTCATCGAGAAGAACTTCGCCGAGGACGTGCCGGCCGACAAGGCGTTTTACCAGGGGGCCATACCAGGCATGTTGGGCACCCTGGACCCGCATTCCAGCTTCCTCGATCCCTCCGAGTACGCCGAGATGCAGCGGAACCAGAGGGCGCAGTATTTTGGCGTGGGCATGCTCATCACCGTCGATCCGCCATCGGTAGGCGGCAACACGGTGGCCTATGAGCCGTTCCCCGGTTCGCCCGCGCAATTGGCCGGGCTGCGCCGCGGCGACATCATCGCCGCTGTGGACGGCGCTAAGACCCTGGGCATGGATTCCAAGAAAGTGGCGGAGATGCTGAGGGGGCCGCGAGGCACCGAAGTGCGCGTCACCGTCCAGCGGCCGGGCGTGCCCGATCCCCTCACTTTCGCGGTGACGCGGGGAGAAATCCAGACCAGCAAGGTGGACGCCTACTGGCTGCAACCGGGCGTGGTTTACCTGGGGATCACCACCTTCGAGGCCCAGAACGTGAGCAAGGACGTCGAAGCCGCGCTGGCAAAATTGGGTGAATCGAAGGTCACCGGCATGGTGTTCGACCTTCGCGGCAATCCCGGTGGGTTGGTCAACGAAGCGGTAGCTGTGGTGGGCCGATTCTTGCGCGACGGCCAGGTGGTCGTTTCCGACCACGGAAGGGCCGCCCCGGAACGGACTTACCGTGCCAAGGCTCAGCCTTTGGCTCAGGATTACCCCATCGTGACGATGGTGAACCGCGGTTCGGCCTCCGCCTCTGAGATCGTCTCGGGCGCTTTGCAGGACCATGATCGGGCTTGGCTGATCGGCGAGGGCACGTTCGGAAAAGGACTCGTGCAGGCCCAGTTCCCGCTTTCGGAGGGGGCCGCCCTGCTGCTGACCATCGCGCACTACTACACGCCCAGCGGACGCTTGATCCAGCGCGATTACAATAACCGGTCCTTCTTCGATTACTACTACTCCCCCCGCAAGAACGAGACGCCCAGCGAAACCGACGTCAAGGCGACCGATAGCGGGCGCAAGGTCTACGGCGGTGGAGGCATCACTCCCGACGAGAAGTACACTCCGCCGCTCTCCAATCGCTTTGAGGCCCGCGTATTCGGGCTGAGCAACGAGAAAGTCTTCCATTTCGGCTCGCTCTATTTCGGCGCGGCTCAGCCGGCCCTCCCCTCGCCGACATGGGCGCCGGATGCGGACACCCTGGACCGGTTCAAGGCGTACCTGAAATCCCAGCAGATCTCCTTCACCGACGAGGAATTCGCCGCCAACCGCCAATGGATCAGCGATCAGCTTCGCGTGGAGCTAATCGAGCGAGCCTACGACAAGAACACCGCCATGCGCGCCATCATGCACGACGATCCGGAGGTCCGCAAGGCCATCGAAAGCCTTCCCAAGGCGCAAGCGCTGCTGGCGCGCCGCGGCGCCACCCAGCGCGCCGCTCTGAAGTAGGCATTGGTGGGGCAGGCGATTCGCCCGCCAACTCTGCCTGCGGAACGCGCGATTCTAGCGCTGCCGCCGCGCCATAGCCTCAACGATCCGATCCTCCAGGATCTGGCTCGCGGGCGGCTCTCCGTAGCGCCGGAAGTAAACCTCCGACATTTCGAACGCCTTTCTGGGAATCAGGCCCACGATCTCCGTCTCCACCACCGGCGCGCCATAGCGCTCCGCCTCCCGGCGCACGGCTTCGAATACCGCGTGCAGGGGCGTCTCCTCGAAATCCGTGAGGTTGATGGAAACCTGGGCCAGGTTTCGCGAGGCCAGCGCCACGCCCATCGCCTTGACGCCGCGGAACCCGCCCGAAGAGAAACGAATGGTCCTGGCGATCCGTTTGGCAATGGCCACGTCCGCAGTCCCCAGATTGACATTGCAGGCGATCAGAAACTTGCGCGCCCCAACCGCCACGGCGCCGGCGGTCGGATGACAGACCGGCAGGCCGATGTCCGGGTCGCGCTCCGGGACCGTCCCCATCTCCGCGAGCAACGCTTCAAACTGGCCCCGCCGGATGTGTTCCAGGTTGACCCGTTCCGGGCGCCGGGCCGCCGCTTCGTAAAGGAAGACCGGAATGCGGAGCTGGTTCCATATTTCATTGCCCACGCGCACCGCGATTTCGGCGCAGTCCTCGAGCGTCATGCCCTCCAGGGGAATGAACGGAACCACGTCCGCGGCCCCGATGCGCGGGTGCGCGCCCCGGTGCTTCGTGAGGTCGATCAGCGTGGCCGCTCTTTCCACCGACCGGAACGCAGCCTCCGCGACTGCCTCGGGCGGACCCGCGAAGGTCAGTACCGAGCGGTTATGGTCGGCATCCGACTGGCGGTCCAACAAAACCACGTCGGGAACGCTCTCGATGCTCGCGGCCAAGGCATCGATCTTGGCGGCATCCCGCCCTTCCGAGAAATTGGGGACGCATTCCACCAGTCGCCGCAGCATGGACCACTCTAATTTAGCGCGCGGCATCGTGTGGAACTAATCCCGCTTCCCACAAACCCCGCTTCCGAGCCGCGAACGTCAGAGAGCGGTCCACGCCCACGGAACAACCCACCGAGCCCAAGCGTATGAGATCCTGAGGTTCCAGATGACTTCCAGATCGCTTCTATCGATTCCGCTGGCGCTTGCTCTGGCGGGTTGCGTGATCGAGACTCGCACCGGCGCTTTGCAGCACGATTCCGTCTCCGTCGCGCGGGACGCTTCCGAGTTTCTCCGCGTGAACCTCACCATGGGCGCTGGTAACCTCAGGGTATCCCCTGGGGCAGCCCATTTCCTGGATGGCGACGTGACTTACAACGTCGAGTCGTGGAAGCCCGTTGTGAAATACACGAGCGCCGCCGGTCACGGCAACCTCGATATCAGCCAGCCGGGCCTGCACCGTGGCCAGACGGGCAACGTGAAGTACGAATGGGACCTGCGCCTGGCCGACAATATCCCCTTGGACTTGGCTGTACATTTCGGTGCCGGCGACGCGCATTTGGACTTGGGAAATCTTTCCCTTCGAAGCGTGGATGTCGAAATGGGCGTCGGACGTTTGGACATGGATCTGCGCGGCTCTCCCCGGCGCGATTACGAGGTGCGCATTCGCGGCGGCATCGGCGAGGCCACCATCCGCCTTCCGCGCGAGACTGGCGTCTATGCCAAAGCTGAGGGAGGCATCGGCTCCGTCCATTCCACCGGCCTGCGCCAGGAGGGCGACCATCTGGTCAACGACGCCTACGACCATTCCAAAGCCAGCATCCACCTGGACATTCAAGGCGGCATCGGCTCCATCAACCTGCTGGCCGATTGATCCGACCCCTCTTGTCCCGCTACAGCTTCCGGTAAATTTCCTTGCGGTCGCCAACGTTTAGCACCAGCACCGTCAGTACCTGGTCGTCATCAGGCCGTCCAACTTCTTGAGGATGCGTCTTTGGACGGGACGGTCTAACTTGCGGATCTCCGGTCGGCGGCCGGGGCGATCCGCACTGAGTAGGGCACGTTGCAAAACCGGGGACAGACCGGACGTTCCCCGTGGTACTTAAAACCGGGGACATCCATGATAANNGGGGACAGACGGAACGTTCCCCGTCGTCCTCTTCGCGCAAACCCGCCAAGCGCCGAGACGAATCTAAGAATAGTCTTGGCGCAGGGACACGGAGTGTCTGCGCCACTCCCCCTACAGCTCTTCGTAGCACTTGCGCGCCGGACTGCACTCAAAGTCGTCCACCACCTTGCCGTCCGGTCCCAGGCACGTATAGGTGTGCTGGCACCAGAAGGCTCGGTCGTTGCACGGCTGAATGGTGGGGTCCGGCAGGCTGTCGGTAAACATGCCTTTCCAGCGCAGCTTTTCGCAGCGGCTCGCGCCGGCTTTGCTCAGGTCCATGCTAGTAACCTCATTCGCTATGCCCTCGCTTTGACCGCGTCCAGGAGCGCGCGCTTCACCGCCACCCTGGCCAGTTGCACCTTGTAGGCGTTCTGGCTGAGCGGCTGGGCGCCCTCCACCGCGGCTTTTCCGGCCGCCTCGGCGGTCGCGGCCGTGATGGTCTTGCCCGCCAGCGCCTTCCCTGCTCCGACGGCCTCCCACGGAATCGGGGCCACGTGTCCCAATACCACTCGGGCCGCGGTCACCGTATTGCCGTTCATCTTCAAGGCCACGGCGGCGGCGGCCAGCGGCCAGTCGAGCGCCTCTTTTTGCCGGACCTCGTAGGTCGCCGTCTTCACCGCCCCGGCCGGAATGACGATCTCCGTGAGGATTTCGTCCGGATGGAGCGCAATCTCCCGCGTGTTGGCGTCCTTGGGCGTCACGAAAAACTTGGCTGCCGGAACTTCGCGGCTGGCCCTCGCGGAAACCAGCTTGACCGTCGCGCCCAAAGCCACCAGCGCCGGCCCCAGACTCGACGCGCTGACGAAGTAAGCGGGACCGCCTCCGAAAATTGCGTGGTACTTGTTCTCGCCGTCCGGAACCAGCGGCTTGCCGTCGTTCATCGCGAGCAGGCCGAAGCCCTGCCGGTAGTACCAGCAGCGCGGGCGCTGNNCCCATGTGGCGGATCTGCGGGCTCGGAATGCCGGCCGCCGCATCCGCCAGCGCCTTGTAATCGCTGCGGACATCGGCGTTCTTCGCCAGCTCGTCCATGGTGACCAGCGCCCCAATCCGCAGCCCGGCCGCAGTCTTCTGAATTCCTTCGAGTTCCTTGATGCCCTTGATGTTCACCACCCGTTTGGGCGTGTGGATGTACTCCTTCATGAGGGCCAGGAGGTCCGTGCCGCCCGCCAGGACATCGGTATGTCCCCACTGCGGCGACAGCAGCCCGAGGGCCTCCTGAAGCGTTGCGGGATTGGCGTATTCGAAGGCCTGCATTATGCGTTCCTCCCTTCNNGCGTTGGCTACCGCGTTCCCCATCGCCGCGCAGATGGCGATGGCGCACGGCTCACCCAAACCGATGATGCCGCGCTTGTCGTTCTCCTCCCGGATGTCCAGGTGTACGACGATGTCCCCAATGTCGTCGATTCCGGCCAGCTTATAGAACTCCATGTCGGCNNTTCAGCATGCGGCCGGTCTGAGCGTCCATGATGCGCTCCTCGAACAGCGCGGTGCTGATCCCCATGATGATGCCGCCGTGGATCTGGCTCTGCGCCAGCCACGGGTTCACCACCAGGCCGCAATCCTGCACGGCCACGTAGCGGTTGACGCGCACCACCCCGGTTTCGGTATCCACCGAGACGTCGGCGATCTGCACGCCCGCCGCACCCTGCGAATTCAAGCCGCCGGGATTGCGCTGGACGTTCTCGCCCATTTCCGAGATCTTGCCGCCGCCCGCGATCTTCTTGCACGCCGCCGCCCACGTCAGGCTCTTGGCCGGCGTGCCCTTCACCTGGATGCGGCCGTTCACCGCTTCCAAATGGTCCGCATCCACGCCCAGCGAAGGCGCCACCACGTCGTACAGCTTCGCCAGCGCGTTCATGGTGGATTTGCGCGTGGAAGAGGATACGCCTCCCACCGTCGAAGAACCGCCCGAAGCGCCGGAATTAGGATACGAATTGTCGCCGATATTCAGCTTGATGGCGCTCATGGGGAGGCCCAGCGTCTCGGCCGCCACCTGCGTGATGATGGTGCGGGTCCCGGTACCCAGATCCTGCGAGCCAAGCTCCACCGTCACCGAGCCATCCAAGTTGATGGTGGTGAGGCACTGGCTCGCATGGCCGCCGCCTGCCCAGGCCGAAAAGCCCAGCCCCAGGCCGCGCTTCACCGTACCGGCAGCGCCTTTGCCGCGCGGGTGCCATAGCTTGCTCCATTCCGCCAGTTCGGCGGCTTTGTGCAATTGGAAGCGGTACGTGTCCACGCGCGCATCGGGAGCGTAGGAAAAGTTCTTGTCGAAGACGTCGATGGGGTCCATCCCCGCCTTGGCTGCGAAGTCTTCCAACGCCGAACACGTCAGGTAGCACGCCTGCTGGTTGTTGGGCGCGCGCCAGGCCTGGTTCGGTCCGGCATTCACCGAAACCCCGGTGTAGGTGAGGCGCGTGTTGGGAATCCGGTCGACCACGTAGGGCAGCGGTGGCGAGTTGCCGCCGGCGAACCCGCCGGTGCCCCAGGCGTCGGATTGCCACGCGGTGATCGTGCCGTCTTTCTTGCCGCCCAGCTTGATCTTGGCGAACGCGGAGGGCCTGTTGCCCGGGATCAACTGTTCCAGCTTGCGGTCCAGGAACACCTTGACCGGAGCGCCGCCGGCCTTTTGCGAAAGGAAGGCGCATACTTCGGTCCATTTTCCCGGTGAAAACTTGCTGCCGAAGCCGCCGCCGATGTAGTCCATGTGGGCGTGAATGTTGGTGACCGGGACCTTGATGTTCGGCGCAAGCTGCGGCGCCGTGCCGGAGATGTACTGGGTGGAAGGAAACACGTGCACCTGGTCGCCCTGCCACTGGACCACCGCGCCGTGCGGCTCCAGGCAGCAGTGGTTAATCACGGGAATGCCGTACTGCCCTTCGGAAGTAACATCGGCGTCTTTGAACGCCTGATCCGGATCGCCCGTGACTTTCTCGCCGCCGGCCTTGGCGCGCGTCCCTGCCTTGCTCAAGTCGGCTTCCTGGACGAAGTGGGGAAGCACTTCGTAATCCACCTTGATCTTGCGCAGAGCGTCGTTGGCAATCTCTTCGGTGGTGGCTGCCACGGCCGCCACTTCCATGCCCTCCCACTGGATCTCGGTCCCTTCCGGGTTGATGATGTGTACCGCCTTGACGCCCGGCGTCTTCTCGGCGTCGCTGGTGTCGATTTTGGTGATGCGGGCGTGCGCGTGCGGGCTTCCCATGTAGGCCGCGAACAGCAGACCCTGCGGCTTCAGATCCGACGGGTACTTGGCGCGGCCGCTGGCTTTCTGCGGCCCGTCCAAGCGCTTGATAGGCTTGCCGATGACTTTGCGCTGGTCCATCGGCGGCCAGCTATAATCCGGCGTGCTAGCCATTTTTCGCTCCCTTCATTTTGGTGGCGGCCTCAAGGACCGCCTGGCGGATGCCCATGTACGTCCCGCAGCGGCAGAGATTGCCACCCAGCCCATGCTTCACGTCGTCCATGGTCGGATTGGGATGTTCGTCCAGGAAGCCCTTGGCCGCCATGACGAATCCCGAGGTGCAGTATCCGCACTGCTGGCCGTCGTGGGCGACGAAGGCGGCGGACACCGGATGCAGGCTGTTCCCGGTTGCCAGGCCTTCGATGGTCTCGATGTTCTTGCCCTGCGCGTCGATGGCCAGCACGGTGCAACTGTAGACGGTCTTGCCCGCCAGGATGACGGTGCAGGCCCCGCAGGCGCCGCGGTCGCACACGCGCTTGGCCCCGGTTATTCCGATGTAGTTGCGCAGGGCGTCCAGCAGGGTAACGCGCGGCTCCACTTTCAGGTTGACCGGTTTTCCATTGATGGTCAGCGTGATGTCCGCCGGCCCCGGTCCAACCAGGTTGGCGGCCGGAGGCGCGGCGCTGGCGCCTTCGTTCGCCAGTAACCCCGTCCCCAACGCGCCGCCGCCGATGCCCACGCCGCCTAAGAAGCCGCGGCGCGAGACGCCGTTGGGTTTGGCGGGCAACTTCGGTTCTTTTCTTGAACTCACCAGAATCCTCCCTCTCGTTCGTCGCGGAGATTCCGCGAATTGTCCGGCAATCGAACAGAGTAAACTATACCAAAGAAAAGACATGGGTGGCGTAACCGGCAATAACAGGTGTCTTAATCCGAAAGCATAATGGCCGCCGATGAACGCAGATGAACACAGATAAGAGAAACAGGAACTAGGGGGTTGTGTTTTATCAGCGTTTATCGGCGTTCATCTGTGGCCAATTCCTTCACGAGCGCCACGTGCAAAACTCGGCGTTTGAAATACAGCGCCCCGCTAAGATACCGCCCTTGCATCGTGAGCGGCGCCGTAAACTGGTCGGCTAAGATGAAACCCCCGGACCCCCGGACGGCGTGATCCAGTTTGCCGTGAACCGCGTACTTGAGCCGCCAGTTCATGAGCTTTCCAAACCAGCTTCGGTTGTACGCCATGCGTCCGCTCAACACGGCCGCATCGCCAACCTGACCTGTTACGGAACCGTCCGGATGAATCGTGAAGGCCACATTGAGCGCCCTCCAATCCGGGTCGGCCGGCACACGCGCGACGGGTGCGCCCATCGGTACTTTGCGCCACTCGCCCGCCATCGCGGCCGGCGGCCGGAATGACGGCGTCATGAGCGGAGGGTTGCCGAATATCTCATTCGCGCAAAGCGCCGCAAACGCAGTGACGCACACTCCGACGACGGCTAGAACCTGCTTTGGCACTCGCCATTCCGCGCCGCCGGCCGGCGGGCCCGCTTTGAGCCTCCACCAGCAAAGCACGTTCAGACCCGCAATCGCCGCTGGCAGAACGTAGGGACGGTTCATGACCAATCGGGCGTATCCAACCAGGAACAGAAGAACGAAACCGGCGAGCGGAATCAATCCGCCCAACAGTTCCCATTTCCATGCGAGAATGAGGCCGACAAACAGCGTGGCCGTCGCGAAAAAAACGAGGTCCTGTTGCAGGCCCAGCCGGAAGAGCGGCGGCGGCCCTTCCCCTACCACAAACGAGAGATAGAACAGGGCCACCAGCGTGCCTGCGATGCGCCCAACCCAGCGGCCTACCACCGCGGCGCGGTAAAGGGCGCTGTTTCCGTAAAGGGCAGTCGTGAGCCTGCTCTGCCACGCCTCCGCCCACGCTACGACGTCCGCCGGAACCCGTGCGCGCAGGATCCACCAACAGAGCAGGTTTAGGACGCCGACCGCTACCGGCCATAGGTACAGCCCACTCACGCCCGGCGGACGCCGGCCTTCGATCGAAACTAGAAGGACGAAACCACCGAGCGGAACCAATCCTCCCAGCAGTTGCCATTTCCACGCCAACAGCAGACCAAGAAGCAGCATCGCCATGCTGACAAGGAAGATGCCGTGTTCAGGTTCATCCGGGCCCCGCCTTCCCGAGATGCGAGAAAGATCAGGGCCACCAGCGTGCCCGCGACCCGCGCTATCCAGCGGGCAACCACCGTGGCGCGGTAAAGGGCTGTCGTGAGCATGTCGCTCCTCAACGATCCGACAGCAATTGTAGCGGAATGCGCTCAGCCTAGCTCGTTCACGATCCGCAGGATCTCTTCCATGGAAGCGTGCGCGGCGGCGATGAGAGTGCCGTCGAAGATGTGCGTCTCCAAAGCCAGCTTGCCGGCGTAGCCGTCGTGGTCCAACGCGGTCATGATGGCCTTCCAGTCCTCCTTCTCGGGGCTGGCGGGCATGACTCCCTTGGCCTTCACCTGGATGTTCAACAGGCGCTTCTGCGGCAGCAGCTTGTATCCGTCGGGATAGGAGGTCTCTTTCCCGTAAGCGTTATGCGGGTCCCAATTCATCCCGAGCCACTTGGAAGGGATGAATTTCATGATGTCGGCCAGCTCCGCGGAAGTGCCGACGTTCTGCGATCCCTCGTTCTCGATCAGAAGATAGACCTTCTCCTTCTCCGCGGCCGTGACCATCGGGCCTAGCACGNNAACGCAGATGAACACAGATAAGACAAAAACAACAGAACACCTATGTCCCTTTCTTGATTTTTCTTATCCGTGTTTATCCGTGTTCATCGGTGGCCATTCCTCTTTCTTTGACTCCCGCAAGCCTGCCATACTGGCAACTGATGTCCACGGTTCTGATCGCCGGCGGCGGCCTCGCCGGAATGGCCGCGGCGGCTGCGCTGGGCGGCGCCGGGTTCGAGGTGGATCTCTTCGAGTCGCGGCCTTTTCTTGGCGGACGCGCCACCTCTTACCCCCTGGGGGATGAGAACATCGATAACTGCCAGCACATCCTGCTGCGCTGTTGCGTCAACCTGCTGGACTTTTACCGGCGCATGGGAGTCGGCGGCCGCATCCGCTTTTACCGCGAGTTTTATTTCATCGAACCCGGTGGCCGCATCTCCGTGCTGCGCCGCGGCAGGCTGCCGGCGCCATTCCATTTCACGGGATCGTTTCTGGGGCTGAAGTGCCTTGCCCGCGCCGACAAGCTGGGCATCGCGCGCGCCCTGGCCGCCCTGCGCCGCGAGCGCCTGCACCGCAACGACCTGGACCGCATCAGCATGCTCGATTGGCTCCTCCAGAAGCGGCAGACGCCGCGCGCCATCGACCGCTTCTGGCGTCAGGTGCTGGTGAGCGCCGTCAACGAGGACCTGGACCGCATGGCCGCCGTACACGGCTTTAAGGTCCTCTGGCTGGGTTTCGTGGCCCGGTCCGATTCCTATGAGATGGGGATACCCGCCGTGCCGCTAGGCGATCTTTACTCCACTGAAGCCTGGCGGCGTCTCCCCAATGTGCGCATCCATTTGCGCGCCGCCGTCGAGCGCATCGATGCGGAAGGCTTCGTGGTAGCCGGCGAGCGGCGCACGGCCGAACGTTATATCTGCGCGCTGCCTTTCGAGCGCCTGGAAGCCGTGGGCTTGCCTGCGCCCCGATTCGAGCATTCTCCCATCACCGGCGTTCACCTGTGGTTCGATCGCGAAATCACCACTCTGCCGCACGCCACCCTGCTCGACCGCACCATGCAGTGGATGTTCAACAAGGACCGCGGGCGCTACTTGCAACTGGTGGTGAGCGCTTCCCGCGACCTGACCAACCTGTCGCGCGCCGAGATCGTCGATCTCGCCATCGGCGACTTGCGCTTGTTCTTCCCACGCGTCCTGGAAGCCAACCTGGTGAAAGCGCACGTCATCAAGGAAATGCGCGC
This sequence comes from Bryobacterales bacterium, assembly GCA_003139735.1. GTDB lineage: Bacteria > Acidobacteriota > Terriglobia > Bryobacterales > Bryobacteraceae > BOG-224. The sequence goes on from PLGA01000393.1 coordinate 13,402, forward strand.
CACGTTTTCAGCCGCCCCGGACACGGAGGCGTTGCGTCCCCCCGCGCAATCCGCAACGCCCAACGTTTTTCTCGCTGGCGATTGGACGCGCACCGGCTGGCCCGCCACTATGGAAGGCGCCGTCCGCAGCGGCTACATCGCCGCCGAAGCGGTCGCCAAAGCCGCCGGAAGGGCGGAACGTTTCCTGCTTCCGGATATCGCCTGATCGGCCCTTACCGCTTCACCAGCCGGATCTCAAACAGCTTGGGCCATTTCTTGCCGGTCACGAAAAGCCGGCCGCCTTTGGCGTCGTAGGCGATGCCGTTCAACACGTCTTCCTGTCCGGTGCGATCCGCGGCGCTCAGCAGTCCCTTGCAATCGATCCATCCGGTGACCTTGCCGCTCGAGGGATCGATGCGGGCGATCCGGTCGGTCTGCCATACGTTGGCGTAGATCTCGCCGTGGACCCACTCCAACTCATTCAGCCGATCCACCGGCTCGCCATCCGCGGTCACCGTGATCCGGCCGGTCTCCGCCAGGGTCCGCGGGTCCCAGAAACGCAGTTGCGCGGTGCCGTCGCTCATGACGATGCGTTTTCCGTCCTGAGTCAGGCCCCAGCCCTCGCCGGGATAGTGGAAATCGCGCCGCAGGTCGAAGGAGGCCAGGCCGTAAACGAAGCCCACCTGAGTGGTCCACGTCAACTCCAGAAGACTGTCGTTCCAGTTCACGATTCCTTCGCCGAAATAAGCCTCGGGAATGTCGTGTTTCTGGAGCACTTCTCCTGTTTCCAGACGCACCTTGCGGATGGAAGACTGGTTGTTCAGGCCGGTGCTCTCGTAGAGAAAGCCATTCAGATAGAACAGGCCCTGCGTAAAAGCCAAAGGGTCGTGCGGGTAGACATGCACTACTTCATACCCGTACTCCGGCGCCTCGCCCGCTTGCGAAGCGGGTCCGCAAGCAAACGCCGCCAGCGCCGCGGCCACAACCAGAATTCGTTTGATCAAGCTACAGGTTATCAGACAGGCAAGGCGGTTCACCGCGGAGGCGCCGAGACGCCGAGCTTGAAACGGAATCCGTCTCCGCGCCCTCGGCTTGCTCTACGCCCGAGCCGGGGGGAGCAATGGACGGGCCGACAGCACAGAGTTCTAGGCCTGGTTTCCTCGGCGTCTCGGCGTCTCGGCGGTGAACTGTCTTATTCAGAACGGGAAATCGGCCTTGGATGCCGTCTCGAAAATCGCGGTCCGCATGTAGTTGTAAGGATTCACCGGGTTGCCCCCGATGCGGACTTCGTAGTGCAGGTGCGGGGCGGTGACGCGGCCGGTACTGCCCACGGCGCCAACCGTCTCTCCGCGGCGCACTCCCTGTCCCACCTGGACGAAGATGTGCGAGAGGTGCGCGTAGCAGGTTTCCACGCCGCCGCCATGGTCCACCACCACCATGCGCCCGTAGCCTCCGGCGGTGAACTGGGCCAGCGTGACAATGCCATCGGCGGTCACTTTCACGGCCGTGCCGGTGGAAGCGCTGATGTCCACGCCCGTGTGGAACTCCCGCTCGCCTTCACCCCCGAACGGGTCCAGCCGTCTTCCGAACCCATCCATGAGACGCCCCAAGACAGGCCAGACGGAAGGACGGGAAATGGCCGGCTGCAATCGCCGCGCGGCGCGGTGTTTCAAGGAAATCTGATCGGCGCTGCGCAGGAAGCTGTAATCCTGAATGCTCTCCGGGAAGCTCGGAACCAGCGCCCCTTCGGCCGAAATATCCGCCGGACCTTCCAGCTTCTGCTTGATGCCGTATGCCACCGAAACTTCCTGGGCGTACATCTCCAGCGTGGCGAGCTGGGTGTCTTTTTCGGATACTTTTTTCTGAAGATCCTGATATCGCGTCCGGATGTTATCGGCTTCCTGCCGCAAGGAGTTGTAATTGGCGACTTTCCATACCATGCGGGCGTAGCTCGTGACAAACCCGAAAACCGAGACGCAGCCAAACAGCGCCAGGAACAGGATGACGTAGACGGCCTGATGCGGAATGTGAATACGGCGGAGACGGCCCTTTATGGAATGGGCCAGCACTACGACGAAGTACCCTTGATTCATAGTTTCTCCGGCCGGAACCTCTTGAAATCGGGACGAACTGCCGGTAAAACCGGTCGCTCGTTCCCTGGGGCCCGGCGGGGCTACTTGACAACATCAATTGGCGAAACTAGAACTGTACCAGTATGTAACCAACGTGTCAAGCTTCATTTTTCATTGCAAGTTATTGATAGAATTGGTACTTTCAAATAAAGCGTGAGGAAACGAATCCCTGGAACTCTATTTTTGCGGAATTTGGTGGAGCGGCGAAGCCTGCTCTTCCAGCTCGTGCGGCGGGATTTCGAGCAGCGCTACGTCGGCTCCGCGATCGGGTGGATCTGGGGACTCATTCAGCCGCTGGTGCTGCTTCTGAGCTGGACCCTGGTTTTTGGATTTTTCCTGAAGCAAAAGCCTCCGCCCGGCGTCAAGAGTTACGCGCTGTTCCTCTTCGCCGGCATGTTGCCGTGGATGCTGTTCAGCGAGACCCTGCAACGCTCGGCATCGTGCCTTCTGGAGCAGGCGAATCTCATCACGAAGACCGTTTTCCCCGCCGAAATCGTGCCGGTTTCGGTCTTCTTGTCCGTACTGGTCGGGCACGCGCTGGCGCTGTTATTGCTGGTCGTAGTCGCGGGAGTCTCGCAAAGCCAGATCAGCGTTTTCCTGCTGCTGCTGCCGGTTTACGTGTTCGCCACCGGGTTAATGGCGGTTGGCTTGGGTTGGATCGTCGCCAGCCTCCACGTTTTCCTGCGGGATACGGCGCAAGTCCTGAGCGTGATCCTGACGTTCTGGTTCTGGATCACTCCCATTTTCCTGACCGAGGATTATTACTACAAGCACAAATGGACCGGTTATCTGCTGGCGGCCAACCCAATGGCGTACGTGGTGCGCGGATATCGGGCCATGCTGATCACTTCCGCCCCGCCAAGGGCCGAGGATCTGGGAGTCGCGCTGGCTTTCGGAGCGGCGGCGTTCGTCGCCGGCGGGCTCTTTTTCCGGCACATGAAGCGGGGCTTCGCGGACGTGCTTTAGGAGTTTTGGAGCGCACCGCTCGGCTCCGCCGGCCCCCGTTATTGACCCACGTTTGTAAACGGGGCGGGTTGTCCGCCGAGCGCCTTCAGGCTTCTCCCTTGCCGAGAACCCTCTGGTCCTCCGCCAGGAGCTTGCTCACCAGCGCACGATAGTCGAGTCGGACTCCCTATTTTGATAATGTTGGATCAAAATAGGCGGACCGGCGAAGCTTTGCAAATACGCTCCGATTGCAATCTTATCACGTCCGCAAACTGGCATGTGACGCGCCATGACTCGCGCTCCGTTGAGATTTTCGGCGCGGCCAGCTTGAAATTGGCCGCTAATGGACATACATTAAATCGAAGGGCCATTCCGATGAAAATATCTCTTATAGCGTTGGTTGTCGCGGCCGGTTGCCTGGCGGGCTACGCTCAACAAGCGGCGGCGCCGTCAATCGACACGGTCAATCCGCCGAACGGCAAGGTTGGCGCCGTGATCACCGCCACCGGCCAGAATCTCCAGAAGGATGTAGTCGCCAAACTGTATCTGACCGACGGCAAGAACGACATTCAGGTGGCTGTCACGGAACAGACCAGCACCTCGATCAAGTTCACGATTCCCGATAAGGCCGCGGGCCGCATGTCGCTGATGATTCTTACCGCGGACAAAGATCCGAAGCTGATGGAATTGCCGGTCAAAGTTTCGGTCGACAATTGATTGTCCGGCGCTTACATGCGGCGGTAGGGCGTGNNGCCGCCACGGCGAGAGATCGGCGGTTGGTGAGGTCGTAGATCTGCCCCATGCGTAAATAGGCGGATGCGCCGTCGTTGAGGTCCAGTTCGTCGGCGGCGGCCGTTACCTTCTTCATATTCTCCAGCGCGGCGTCCAGATCCCGATACCAGAACTGGATGGTGCCTTGCTGCAGGTAGATCTTCTCCCAGGGAACCCGGTCATAGCCGGGAGCGTGACTCGTTTTGAGCGCGGCGACCTCGCGCAGGACGTTTAGGGCGCTGGTTCCATCGCCCGCCAGACTGTACATCTGCGCCAACTCCAGCCGCAGCAGGAAATTCCGGGGGTAGCGGCGAATCAGGTCCTGGATCAGCGGGACCGCCTTGCGGGGCTGGTTCTCCCGGCGGTAAAGCGCGCACAGGAAAATCTGGGCGTCGACGCGGTCGTCCGCGCCGTTTTGCGCCACGTCCTGAACCTCGCGAATGCCCTTCTCCTTGTCGCCGCGTATTCCAGCCAGAAAGCCCAGCATGCGCAACGCCAGCGGCAGGCTCCCNNTGCACCAGGCGCGCATCCACGTTGCCGGGTTGCAGCTCCGAAACGCGATTGTGCAAGCGGCGCGCGCTGGTGGCATCCTTCAGCGAATCGTGCCAGGCCTTCTTGACGACCCAGTAATAATCGGAGCGAAGACCATAGGAAATTCCCTCGGCGTAGAGCGCGCCAACGTCGTTGGGATTCGCGCGGAGGCGCGCCTCCGAGAGCGCCATGGCGCGGGCTACCTCGTCCAG
>PLGA01000445.1 GCA_003139735.1 Bryobacterales bacterium
GCAAAGGAAAAATCCACTGACGCGACATCAGTGGATGGCGGTTATATGGGTAAGCTGGACCCGCAAGCCCTGCGCTTGGAACTGCGGGAGGCTTTGAAAGGACGCTCTGTCGGCCAGCTTACCGATGTGGTGCATCTTCCCTCTGGCTACGCGATTCTTAAAGTGCTTGCGTCTCCGCCCGCGCTGGAAGATGTGAATCCGATGCGGGTAGCGTCGCTGGTTTCGACAGGCGTAATCACTCAAGGTGCTGTGGTCGGCGGATATCCCGAAGCCCTTGCGGCGCTCCGGGACGCCCCCAAGCCGGATGGATGGCCCAGGAATCTGCGCCAGGTTTGCGAGATCCGCACCGAAGCGGTCAAGAACGCGAAGCAGGGGTTGCGAGGCGCGCTCCAATCGACTCTTGATGCTCAAGCTACCCCGGAGCAGTTACAGATGCTCATCCAGGGAGAATCCGCACTTGCGCAGCTCTATGCCTACAGCGGCGAGATGCCTGAGTCCATCGAGGCTTGGAAGGCAGCGATCAAGCTCTCAGAGACGGTAGATCCAGGGCACTTACCCAATCTGTATGAGAGCATTGGCGCGACGTATCTGCATTGGTCGGAGATGGAGAACGGGATGTACAACGGCTCGCGCGATCTGGATATCTTTCCGCCTCTGGACCCCCATGCGAGCTTTGAAAAAAAAGAGGAATCGAAGCAGGCTATCGAGTACTTGCTGAAGTTTCTGGAGCTGCGGCCCGACATTCTGGAGGTGAAATGGCTGCTCAACCTGGCTTATGCAACGCTGGGCGAATACCCCTCCGGCGTGCCCGCAGCTTACCTGATTCCAGAGAGCAACTTCCAATCAAAGGAGAACATTGGACGCTTTGTGGACCGCGCGCCCGCCGCTGGACTTAACGTCTTTGGTGAAGCCGGGGGCATCATTGTGGACGACTTCGACAACGACGGGCTGCTGGATGTGGTGATCTCCAGCATGAATGTGTGCGAGCCGCTGCATTTCTTCCACAACAACGGTGACGGGACCTTCACGGACCGCACCAAAGAAGCCGGCCTGCAGGATCAGTTGGGCGGCCTGAACATGGTGCAGGTGGACTACAACAACGACGGCTGCATGGACATTTTCTTCACGAATGGCGCCACGTCTCCGTCTCTCGACAAGAGCCGGCCTGAATTCCACAATCGCCTGTTCAAGAACAATTGCGACGGCACGTTTACGGACGTTACGGACCGCGCGGGCGTGGCCGGTTATGGCTACTCGATGGCAGTCGCCGTCGCGGACTACGATAATGACGGCTTCGAAGATATTTTCGTGGCCGGCGTGGACCACAATATTCTCTACCACAACCTGGGGAATGGGACGTTCGAAGATGTTACGCGAAAGGCCGGACTGGAGGGCATCGATCCGAAATACGGGAAAATGTGGTCGATTTCGGCGGGATGGTTCGATGCCGATAACGACGGTTTCCTCGATTTATTCGTCTCCAGTTACGTAGCGTGGGACCCGAATACCGAGCCGTCGTGCGGAACGGCGTCGATGCGAATCTATTGCCATCCGGATAACTACCAGGGCCGGCCCAGCCAGTTATTCCGCAACAACCACAACGGAACTTTCACCGACGTCTCCCAGAGTTCCGGCATCGCCCAAAGCATCGGCAAGGGCATGGGAGTGGCGTTCGGCGATTTCAATCGCGATGGCCTGATGGACATCTTCGTCGCCAACGATTCCACCCGGAATTTCCTTTTTCAGAACGAGGGCAACTTCCACTTCCGCGAGGTCGGCTTGGAAATGGGCGTCGCGTACGGCGAGAGCGGACGGCCGGTGGCCGGGATGGGGGCCGATTTCCGCGACTACGACAACGATGGCTTGCCCGACATCGTGCTTACCGGGATGGTCAACGATTCCTACCTGGTTTTCCGCAACCGCGGGAAGCCTTTCTTTTTTGAGGACTACAGCATTCCGTCCAGGCTGGTGGTCGCCACCCGGCAACTTACCGGCTGGGGCATGGGGCTCTTCGATTTCGACAACGATGGCTGGAAAGATCTCTTTTCCGCCAATGCGCACTTTCCCTATATGGACAAGCTGTTGGGCGTTCCGACCCGTCTCGCGTGCAGCGTTTTCCGAAATGTGACCGGCCGCTTCGAGGACGTTTCCGCGGAGGCCGGAGAGTCTTTTCACGTCGCCGGATACAATCGCGGGGCTGCGTTCGCGGATTTCGATGGCGATGGCAAGGTGGACGTCGTGGTGAGCGTCTTGAATGAACCGGCGCGCCTTTTCCGGAACGTCACTCCCAATTCCGGACACTGGCTGGCCGTCAAACTGGTGGGCGCGCGAAGCAACCGGGATGGCATTGGCGCGGAGTTGCAAGCGATACTGCCGGATGGAACCGTGCTGTATAACCACGCGACAACCAGCGTCGGCTACGCATCGTCAAGCGAACCGCTGGTACGGTTTGGCCTTGGAAAGCAAACCAGGCTTCGTGAGCTTCGAATCACGTGGCCCGGCGGCCGCACGCAGGTGGTCCAGGATGTGGCCGCGGATCGGGTGGTCGAGATTCGCGAGACTCTTACAAGCGCTGCTCCCCGCTAGGGGAATTAGCAAGAAGGCAGACCAGGAGGTCCGCCCCACCGTCACCCCCGCTGCGGTCTATGATTGGATATCATGTGCAACCCGATGAGGCACAGTGTGAAGTCCAACGCGATTTCGCTCGTCCTCTTGATGCTTTCGGCGCTGCCCTGCGCGGGCCAGCCCAGGAAATCCGTCTTCGTGATTACGGATGGCGAGGGCGTAGCCGGAATCTGCCGCCAGGAGCAGACCGATCCCACGGACCCCGAGTTGCGCCAGTTGCTGACTGGCGAGGTCAACGCGGCGGTGGATGGCTTCCTCGCCGGAGGCGCCGACGAAGTGGTCGTTTGGGATGGCCACGATGGCAGCCGGACGCTTTCGGCCACCACGATACACCCGCGGGCGAAGCTGGTAATCGGCTATATCGGCCCCCTCATGACGCTCGATCGCGGCTACGCGGCCGTGGCGTTCGTGGGCCAGCACAGCAAGGCCGGGACCGGCGCCGCAATCATGGCTCACAGCTATGACTCGCTCGGAATTCAGAACATGCTTTTGAACGGAAAGCCCGTCGGCGAGATTGAGGTAAGGGCGGCCATGGCCGGGCATTTCGGGATCCCCGTGATTTTTCTGAGCGGCGACCGGGCGGCGGTGACAGAGATGCACGACATTGTCCCGGACGCGGTCACCGCCGAGGTCAAGGAAGGGCTTGCCCGCTACGCATGCATCACGCTTTCCGCCGCGGCCGCGCGCGACCTGATCCGCGAACGGGCGGCCGAGGCGGCTCGCAAGATCGGCTCCATCCGGCCCTACCGCATTGACGGACCGGTCACCCTGCAAATCGAATACACCACGCGAACCTCGCTGCCCGTGGGCGCCGGCGCCCTGCCGGGACGGGAAGTGGTGGACGACCGCACCATCCGCATCCAGGGAAAGGATCTGGTGGAGGCCTGGACGCGATACGAGGAACGTTGAGCTTGCCGCGTGGCCCGCACGAACCCCGTTGTAAAATGGGGGCTGATGAACGACCAAGAAGCTACTCACGAAGCCACCGCCGAAGCCACCAACGAAGCCGCTCACGAAGCCGCCCAGGAAGATATGCGCGGACCGCTGCCGCCCGCTTCATTCGCTTTCCTGGTGCTCTCCTTGCGCGCACAGGCCGAAATGCAGCTTGGCTTGATGCGTTTCAGCGAGGAGGACAAGGAGGATCCGAACCTCCCATTGGCGCGCCACTCCATCGACCTGATGGGCATGCTGCTCGATAAGACCAGAGGCAATCTGGAACTCGACGAACGGCGGCTGCTGGAGAATTCTCTGACCGAACTGCGGTTCCGCTTCGTCCAGGTGTCGGAGGAAGTCGCCAAGGCGGGCGCTCAGAAAGCCTGAATGGCGGCGCCTGCGATCAAGATTGTCGTGCTGGGGTCCGGCACCAGCGTGGGGGTGCCCACGATTGGATGCCATTGCGGCGTGTGTACTTCCGCGGACCCGCGCGACGCCCGGTTGCGGCCCTCCATCCTGGTGGTTTACGAAGGCCGCAATATTTTGATCGACACCACTCCGGATTTCCGCACGCAGGCGCTGCGGACGGGGCTGGACCACCTGGACGCCGTGCTGTTTACGCACGCGCACGCGGACCATGTCATGGGCCTGGACGACGTGCGGCCGTTCAACTTCCGGCAGAAGGGGCGCATCCCGATCTACGCGTCGGCCGAAACCATGGCCAGCATCGAGCGCATCTTCTCGTATATTTTCGACCAAAAGCAGAGGGAAACCAACATCCCGCAGCTCGATGCGCGGCTGCTCGACGGCGCCGCTGTAGACCTGTTCGGCCTGGAGTTCACGCCGGTGCCGGTCCTGCATGGCAGCCTGACCATCTTCGGGTTCCGTTTCGGACAGGCGGCGTATTTAACGGACCACAGCGACATTCCGGAATCTTCCATGGAACTGCTGAGGGGCCTGGACGTGCTTTTTCTGGACGCGCTCCGCTACAAGCCGCATCCCACGCACTCCACCGTCGAACGGTCCATCCGAACCGTGGAGAAGCTCGCTCCGCGGCGCGCCTTCTTCACGCACATCAGCCACGACCTGGGCCACCAGCGCGCGGAGAGCCTGCTCCCGCCGCACATCCGGCTGGCCTATGACGGCCTGGAGTTGCTGGTGGAAGGCGTGCCTGGCCCATGAGGATCTATCGCAGCCTCGCCGAGGTCCCCGCGGATTTCGGCCCGAGTGCGTTGACCATCGGCAATTTCGATGGCGTGCACAGGGGCCATCGGAGGATTCTGCGGCGCCTGGTGGCGCTTGCAAAAGAGCGCGGGTGGAAGCCTTCGGTCCTCACGTTCGATCCGCATCCCACGCGCGTGGTGGCGCCGGAGCGTACGCCGACGCTGCTCACTTCGCCGCTCCGCCGCGCCGAATCGATGCGCGAGGAAGGCGTGGAGCAGGTATTAATTCTGCCCTTTGTCCCCGAGGTGGCGCGCCTGACGCCCGAGGAATTCGTGCGGGAGATTGTGGTGGGGCGCCTCGGAGCGCGGGCGGCGCTGGTGGGCGCCAACTTCCGTTTCGGCCATCGCCACGCGGGCGACTTCCACACGCTCAAGGAATTGGGGCGCAAATACGGATACCAGACGGAAATCGTGGACCCCGTCACTTGCCGCGGGCGCACGGTGAGCAGCAGCGCGATTCGCGAACTGCTTGGAGCGGGGCGGGTTTCCCTGGCGGCGCGGTTCCTCGAACGTCCTTACACGATTGACGGGGCGGTCACGGGCGGGCGCGGCGTGGGATCGAAACACACCGTGCCGACGCTGAACCTGGCCACGGATGCCGAGGTGATCCCGGCGAGTGGCGTATATGCGACCCGCACCAGCGACCTGGACGACGGCCGCCAATGGAACTCCATCACCAACATTGGCTACCGCCCGACTTTCGGGGAGAGCGGCGAGCGGACCATCGAAACGTTTCTGCTGGACCCTTTGGAAGGTGAATCGCCGCGCCGCATTCGCGTGGCGTTCCTGCACCGCCTTCGCGAGGAGCGCAAGTTCGACAATGCGGAGGCGCTGAAGGCGCGGATACTGGCGGACGTGCGGGTTGTGCGGAACTACTTCCGCCGGCGCGGGGATCTATGAGCGTCTGGCACTTTCTGGCCGGTGTGCTCACGATCATCGTGATCGACCTGCTCCTGGCCGGCGATAACGCGCTGGTGATCGCGGTGGCGGTGCGCTCGCTGCCCAGGCGGCAACGGCGGGCCGCCAGCGCTTGCGGCGCGGCGGCAGCGGTGGTGTTGCGCGTGGCGCTGACTGCGGTGGCCGCGCGCCTGTTGAGCGTCCCTTACCTGCAAATGGCGGGAGGGCTGCTCATCCTTTGGATTGGCCTGAAGGTGCTGCTCGACGCAAGCGACCAACCCGAGGCCGCGCCGGCCGTGGCCGGCCGCCTGGTCCAGGCCATCTGGTATATCGTGGTGGCGGATATCACCATGTCCACCGATAACGTCCTGGCAATCGCGGGGGCGTCCAGGGGCAACATCTACCTCATCGTTTTCGGTCTGAGCCTCAGCATTCCGCTGGTGATCTTTGCGGCCAACCTGCTGGCCATGCTGATGGACCGCTACCCGGCGCTGATCTATGTGGGCTCCGCGATTCTCGGCAAAGTGGGCGCCGACCTGATTCTGACGGATGCATGGGTGGCCCGCATGGCGCACCCCTCCACCTGGCAGCGCTACGGCGTGGATGCAATAGCGGCCGCCAGCGTGGTGATCGCCGGGAAGCTGATTTGCGGGGCGAGGGCGCGGCGGGCGGGATAGTGGAAATGCCCGGAATCGCTTTTGAGTGGGACCGCCGAAAGGACGTCGCGAACCTGCGGAAGCACGGCGTGGGTTTTGGGGAAGCCAGCACCGTCTTCGACGACCCCCTTTCGATCACGATCCCGGATCCGGACCATGGCAGCGATGAAGACCGGTTCGTAATCGTCGGAATGTCCGACAAGCGGAGTCTGCTGATTGTGGTTCATACTATTAGAGGAGAGCGGATTCGCCTGATCAGCGCTCGCCCGGCGACGAAGCATGAGAAACGCAAATATGAAGACTCCGACTAAGCGCCGTACCGACGAGATGCGAGCCGAGTATGACTTTTCCGGTGGCGTTCGGGGCAAGTACGTGGATAGATACCGCCGCGGAACCAATGTGGTACTGCTTGACCCGGAGTTGGCCGAGGCTTTTCCGGATTCAAAGTCGGTGAACGATGCGCTTCGGGCGCTGGTGGCTATTGCTGCGCGAACCGAAGCTCGCAAGCGCGCGTAAGGTGTCCGGAATGCCTGAAGACATCGACTACGGGCAGGTTCCGGCCGCTCTGCCGCTGAGCCTTGAGGCGCTGGAAGAAGAAGCGCGGCAGGAGTATTTCGCCGGCAGGACCAAGCGGATGGGCTTCTCGGCGGACGCTGTGGTCGGCGCGAGCCAATCCGGCGTAGGCGAATAGCACGCCCTAGCTCTTCTCCACCCTCTTCGCCTTCACAAACTCCATTTCCGTCTGCTTGGGGATGCCGGGCTCGAAACAACGGCGGCAACGGGCTTCGTAGAGGTCGCTTGAGCCGACCACGATCAGGTCGTCCGAGCCTCGCAGTCGTTGGGTGTGCTTGGCGGGATTGCCGCAGCGCACGCAGATGGCTAGCGTCTTGGTAATCGATTCCGCCTGCGCCAGCAGGTCCGGGATGGGCGCGAACGGGCGGCCCAGGTAGTCCGTGTCCAGCCCGGCGATAATCACCTGCTTGCCGCTGTCGGCCAGGCGCTGCGCCACTTCCACCAGGCGCGGGCCCATGAAGTTGGCTTCGTCGATGCCCACCACTTCGGAGCGCCAATCGATGCGTTCGACGATATCGCCGGCGTTCGCGACCACCTGCGAAGTCATGCGGAGATCGCCGTGGGAGACGATCTCGTCGGCGGAGTAGCGATCGTCGATGGCGGGTTTGAAAACCTCGACCCGCTTGCGCGCGATCATGGCCCTGCGCAGGCGCCGGATCAGTTCCTCGCTCTTGCCGGAGAACATGGGCCCGCAGATCACTTCGATCCATCCGATGTTGCCGTTGATGATATCCATTCCGACCGTTTAGCATGGCACATCGGCGGCGCCGGGCGCTACAATCGGTTTCCATGCCAACCGCCCAGAGGGGCGACGTTCAGGACGTCGAGGAAATCCGGACGACGATCGAGGCGTTCCTGAAGAACGCGCGGCAGCCGGCGCTATACGAAGCGGGCGAAGACCTGTTCCCGCTGGCGGCCGGCAACTTCTCGCTCGAAATGCGCGGCTCCCGTCTCACGCTGGAGGCCTGGGACCGCACGCGCAACTTCTCCCGCCGCATTCTGACCATCGAGCGTTCCGACAGCGCGCGCATCGAGATCGTGGTGGAACGGTTCGCCCGCCGCGAGGGACGGCTGTTTCTGGTGGATCTGGGCCGCCCGGCCGGCGCCGATGCCGGCCGCCGCAGCGCCCGCCTGGTCTTCCGCGAGCGCTTCCGCCTGTTTCTGCGGCGCCAGTTCCCGGAATGGAACCTGGCCGAACTGAGCGCGGAAGCGAACCTGGCGTGCAGCCTGTCACCGGCCTTTCCGCGCGCCTTTCTGCGGCACGGTCAGCATGGTTGGGCGGCCATCGCCTGTCCACCGGACGGCGATGCCGCGGCGGCGCTCTCTTTCGGCTTGATCTGGCTGACGCACCTGCGCGCCCGGGAAAAGCGCGTCGCGGTGGAGGGCCTGGCATTCTATGTTCCGGCGGGCCGGGAGCGCGCGGTGGCTCCGCGGTTGCTCTGCCTGGACCCCGCCGCGGCGCGCTTCGAACTCTTCACCTACACGGAACAGGATTCCGTGGCGCTGGCCGATCCGCGGGATTACGGCAACCTCGATACGCGTCTGGAGCCGTGGCGGCGTCCCGCGGGAGGGTCGGGCATGCCCGACCCCTACGGGCGCATCGCATCCCTGCCGGGGGTGGAACGGGTTCCCAAGCATGACGGCCGCGAAAGCTGGCGCGTGCGCGGCATCGAATTCGCCGAAGGTTCCGGCGGCGATTTGTCCTTCGGCATGAGCGAGCGCCGCCCGGCGGGCCGGCATCACGCCGCCGAGATCGAGCGCCTGGTGGAAGAACTGGATCGCGCGCGCACGCCCGACGCTGCGGACCGCGAGCATCCGTTGTACCGCCAGGCGCCGGAGGCATGGCTCGAATCCCAGGTTCGCGCCGGTATCGAGACGCTGGACGCTTCCCTGCTCGGCGACCCCGTCTACGGCCAGACGCCGGTGATCGCCGGGGGTGAGCGCGGAATCATCGACCTGCTGGCGGCGGACCACTCCGGCCGGCTGACCGTGGTGGAACTGAAGGCCTCGGCCGACCTGCACCTGCCCCTGCAGGCGCTGGACTACTGGATCCACGTGAAATGGCACCTCGACCGGGGCGAATTCACGCCCGCCGGTTACTTCCCCGGAATCGAGCTGCGGAGCGAGCCGCCACGGCTGATGCTGGTCTCCCCGTCGCTCGAGTTCCACTCCACCACGGAGGCCATTTTGAGCTATTTTCCACCAGCCATCGAGGTGGAGCGAATCGGGTTGGCGGTAGAATGGCGAAAGGGACTGCGCGTAATGTTCCGCCTTACAGGCGCCGAGCGGCCCCGCTGAAATTATGGTCAAAGCGATCCAACAGGCACGGGCCGCATTCGCGATGCTGAGCCCCGACGAAATCCACAACCGGGCCATCCGGCCGGTCAGCTTCGGCCTGGTAGCGGACAGCGAGCAGGCGTTCGCCGAGATGGAGGACTTCCTGATCCCTGCGGGCGCGTCTCCGGCCGTGCGCGCCGGGCTAAGGGGGCTGGTATACCGGGCCGGGGATCCCGACGCCCCGGAAAAGGTCGATCTGGTGTTGTACCAGGACGGCGCGGAGGGACCGAAAGGCACATACACGTTTCATCGGGACGAGCCGGGGCGGACGGCGGCGGAGATTGTGCGGGCGAACGACGACATCGCGCCGGCCATGGCGCGTGCGTATCCGGCGTTCCGCGTGCCGGTGGTGGAGCGCGTCATCCATTCCATTGCGCGCGAGAACGCGTTGTTCGCAATCGCCACGGCGCTGCCGGACTTGATCCCGAGCCTCATCGAACTGCCATGGGCGTTGGGCGAGTTCGCGTCCGATACCGCGTTCCTGACGGCCAACCAGATACGGATGGCGTTTCAGATCGCGGCGGCGTGCGGCAGGCCAGTGGGTTTTGCGCATCAGAAGGCGGAGGTCCTGGGCATCGCCGCGGGAGCATTCGGATGGCGTGCCATCGCCCGGGAATTGGCCGGCAAGATCCCATTTGGCGGCGGGCTGATTCCCAAGGGCGCTATCGCTTATGCCGTGACCTACGGCATCGGAAAGGGACTGGAGCGGTTGTACCACGCGGGCGCGCCTCTGACGAAGGCGGAGCGGCGGGAGATTTACCGGCAGGCTTACGAGCGCGGCGCGTCGGTAACGGAGACCATCGCGCCGGCGCGGTAGAGAAGGGCATGAACCAGAGATTCTCGGGCAAGGTAGCGATTGTCGCTGGTGGGACGGGAGGACTGGGGCGCGCGGTGAGCCTGGCGTTCCTGGAGGAAGGCGCCAAGGTGGTTGTTACTTATCGCGTGCAGAGCGAATGGGACAGCCTCAAGGACACCGGCGGCGCGAACCTTTCTGGGCGCTTTATCGATGTCACCGATGAAGCCGCGGTGGGCCCATTCGCACAAGAAGTCGCGGCGGAGTATGGCCGTGTGGACGCGCTGGTGAATGCGGTCGGCGGGTATGCCGGAGGCGTGAAGATGTGGGAGACCGACCCGAAGGTATTCGACCTGATGCTGGCGCTGAATCTGCGGTCGGGCTGGACGCTCCTGCGGGCAGTGGTTCCGATCATGCTCAAGCAAGGGCACGGCGCGATCGTCAATGTCGCATCGAGCGCGGCGTTCGATCACGCAGCCGGCGCCGCCGCGTACGCCGCGACAAAAGCGGCCGCAGTGGCGATGATCGATTCGCTGGCGGCGGATCTTAAGGGCTCCGGAGTGCGGGCGAATTCGATCCTGCCGAACATCATCGACACCGAAGCAAATCGACGAGCGATGCCCGGCGCCGATTTTGCCAAATGGCCGAAGCCGGAAGAGATTGCGCGCGTGATCCTGTTCCTGTGCAGCGACGATGCGCGGCTCATTCATGGCGCCGCGGTACCAGTGTATGGAAGTGGCTGAGCAGTGTAAGATTCGTGCAGTGACAAGAGCGGCGCGGGCAAGACGCGGAGAGTCTCTTGCCCCAAAGCTCTCAGGGATTTCGTAGCCCGTCCCCGCCCCCCCCCCCATTCATGGGGCGGCGGTGCCGGTGTATGGAAATGGCTGAGTTGAGGAGCGCGGCACAGACTGGAAAACGTCCCGTCTGTCCCCGGTTTCTCCCCCGGTTTCTCCCCGGTTTCTCCCCGGTTTCTCCGTTTGTAGTCTTCGGAGATCGCGGGAACGCCCTCCAGGTCACGGGCATCGAGAGGATATACAGCATCGTGAGAGATTTCGTTTTGCTAGGACTCGCCGGCTGCATTTAGTGGATAAACGGACGCGGGGAAAGGGTGTCGGACGCATTTGATGCGCGGAGGATACCGGTATCCTCTGGGGCGCTAGAAGAAAACATGTTTGGTGGGGTGCAGTTGTTGCTCAGGCCGCGATTGTTATCCACACTAAAAGTGTGTAACTATGTAGGTGCGCAATCGGTAGTGGGGAGGCTCCAGTGAGCAAACGCATCAACGTCATGTTGCCGGATCGTACTCTCGCCGTGCTGAATCGGGTGGCTCCGCGTGGCGGCCGTAGCCGTTTCGTGTCGGAAGCGGTCCTTCACTTCGTCGCAACCAATGGCAGGCGGAACTTGGGCGAGCAGCTCAAGCTGGGTTACCAAGCCAATGCGGACGAGTCCCTGAAGATCGCCGCCGAGTGGTTTCCTCTTGAGGAAGAGGCGTCGCAACCGCGCCGCGGCGGCCATCGAGGTAAGACTTCGAAATGAGCGTTGTCCGCCGAGGCCAAATCTACCTCATCAAGAAAACCCGCCCGGCTCTGGTCATACAGAACGATATCGGCAACCGCTACAGCCCGGGGACCATCGTTGCGGCGATTACCTCGACGGTCTCGCCAGTGCCATACCCTGTGGAAGTGGTTGTAGACCCGACCGGTACAAACGGGCTCGATGTTCGCTCGTCCATCCGTCTGGACCAAATCCGCACGGTCGACCGGCTCCGCCTCATCCGCCGTCTAGGCCGAAGTTCTGACTCCTGATTAAGGGAAGCCCTTTGTATTCAGTGAGGAAGGCGTTTTTGCGGCCGGATTAGTAGGCATGTATACGTTGAGGATTGCACTTGTAATTATTGTGTTGTTGCGTTAGTATGTAAGCATGTATGTGGCCACCGTCCCCAATCGCAACTCCCCACCCGCCATCCTCCTCCGCGAATCCTACCGTGAAAAGGGCAAGGTCAAGTCCCGCACCGTCGCCAACATTACCCACCTCGGCCCCCAGAAGATCGAAGCCTTGCGCCGTGCTCTTTCCGGCTCTCTCCCTGCCGTCGGCTCGCCTTTGCCGGATTCCTTTCGCATCGCCCGCTCTCTGCCGCACGGCCACGTCGCTGCCGTCCTCGGCTGCTTGCGCAACCTGCACCTCGATTCGATTCTCGATCCGGCCCCCAGCCGTCAGCGCGAACTGGTCATCGCCATGATCGTGGCTCGCATCATCGAGCCGGCCTCCAAACTGGCAACCGCTCGCGGTCTCCACCCCGACACTTTGCACCACAGTCTTGGCGACGTGCTGCAGTTGGATTCGGCTGACGAGACCGAACTCTACCAAGCCATGGACTGGCTGCTCCCACGGCAGGCGCGCATCGAACAGCAACTGGCCCAGCGCCAACTCTCCGACGGCGGCCTGGTGCTTTACGATCTGACCTCCACGTACTTCGAAGGGCGCCACTGCCCGCTGGCCAAACTCGGTCATTCCCGCGACGATAAGTCCGGCAAACCGCAGGTCGTTTTTGGCTTGCTCACGAATGCCTCGGGCTGTCCTGTGGCAGTGGAGATCTTCGAGGGCAACACGGGCGATCCCAAAACGGTCGCCTCGCAAGTCAAAAAGCTGCGCGAACGCTTCGGCCTTTCCAATGTCGTGCTGGTCGGCGACCGCGGCATGATCACCAGCGCACGCATTCGCCAGGATTTGCCGGCCGCCTGCGGCATCCAATGGATCTCGGCTCTGCGCGCCAGCCAGATTCAGAAACTGGCCACCGGTGGCCAGTTGCAGATGTCCCTCTTCGACAAGACCGATCTGGTCGAGATCGCCCATCCGGACTTTCCCGGCGAGCGTCTGGTTGCTTGCTTCAATCCGCTGCTGGCTGAAGAGCGCGCGCGCAAACGGCCCGAACTGCTGGCCGCCACCGAGAAGCAACTGGAGAAAATCGCCGCGGCCACCCGGCGTGGCAAGCGCCCGCTTCGCGGCAAGCAGAATATCGGGGTGCGCGCAGGCAAGATTCTCAACCGCTACAAAATGGGCAAGCACTTTCAGTTGCGCATCGAAGACGACAGTTTTCACTACGAACGCAAAACGGCCAACATCGAACGCGAAGAAAGTCTGGATGGAATCTACGTCATCCGCACCAGCGTCCGGAAGGAAGCGCTGTCGGGCGAGCAAGTCGTGGCCAGCTACAAAAGTCTATCCGGCGTGGAGCGAGCCTTCCGCAGTTTGAAGACTGTCGATCTGCATGTGCGACCGATCCATCACCGCTTGCCCGATCGCGTCCGCGCTCACATTCTGCTTTGCATGTTGGCCTATTACGTGGAGTGGCACATGCGCCAACGCCTGCTGCCCATTCTCTTCGACGATGACGAAAAGCTTCAAGCACAGGCCGCGCGCAAGTCCGTCGTCGCGCCGGCGCAACGTTCCGCATCCGCCAAGCTCAAGGCCCTCACCAAGCACACCAGCGAGGGAGCCCCGGTGCACAGCTTTCAAACTCTTCTCGGCGACTTGGCCACGATCGCCAAAAACAGGATTCAGCCAACCGACAAAAGCATCGCCGCTTTCCACATGCTCACCCAGCCAACCGCGATTCAGCAACGCGCATTCGATCTGCTCGGCGTCACCCTTCGGCTCAACTGACATTGCATCCGTAGGCAGTAAACCACTCCGCAAAATTCCGTAAGTATCTGATTCCCAGCAATTTACCCTTTTGGCACCGAAGAACTTCGG
>PLGA01000423.1 GCA_003139735.1 Bryobacterales bacterium
TCGTCGTCCACGCGAAACAGTTCGCCGGCAGCGCTCCTGTCTTTCGTGCCCCATGTTCCGAAGCTATAGCGCCGGCGCTTCATACGCGCTATAACACAAGGGTGGGTTCTAATGCCGTCCGATACGGGACACCGCCGCCCTCAATCTCCTTCGGCGTGGGTTGCTTTCACTTTGGCTATACGCGTACAGCGCCGTTTGAATTCAAGGGCGCAGAATACATTGCGAGGCTCGAGGAGTCGTTGCGGTCGATAACGAACATCGAGTCTCTCGAAATGGAGAACTCGGGTGAACTGAAGGCGCGGGATGAAAAGGTCGCGGTAGAAACCCAGCCCATCGGTGAAGGGCTCAACTGGTGTCCGGGCTGGGACAGCATGCTGGTCCGGCTCAGGCTGCGGGTGCCATTTAGGGTCCAAGCCGAATTGATTGGTGTTGACGAGTCGTCACTGGAGACCTTTACTGAAAGGTTCGACGTTGAGATTAGGCAGGTCTATCACTCCCCGGTTGCCATCGTGGAACCAATCGACCCGGCTGAGGAATGCGAGCCTTCAAGTGCCGTACAAATCGTCCGCGAACTCCTCAGGTCCGCGTTTGATCGGATGCCAACAGCGGAGATACGGTTCAGCTGCCTGGGGCCTAGTCCGTTCCACGCGAACTTCCGTATCGAGTTCGCTGACCCGGATGAGGACTTCGAAACGGGCGGGTTCCGGAGCGAGGAGGCCGAGGGACCCGGGCNNAGGATACAGCGAGATCACCTTTTACGCGGATCCAGATTCCTTCGCCACGCTACGGGATGCCAAGTACGCGCTCCTGTCACGAATTGGCCCAGAGCTGGATCTTTTCTACTTGTCGTGCCAGATCCGTGCCAGCGAAATGAGAGAGTGGGAAAAGGTCGAGGCAACGATCGCAGAGCTCCTTGGCACGGAACAGGCACCCGGCGTCAGGGGCCGGGTAATTCGTGGCTTCAGTTTCGGTCGTCTCCTTGCGAAGACGTACAGCGCAATTCTCGATTACGAAGCATTCTCCATCGAGAACATCGATGAGTGGCAGCGCCGTTTCAGCGAACAGTACGCGCTGGGCGGCGAATACTACCTTCGGGAGCGGGTTGCGCTACAAGAAAAGGAGCTGTACAAAAGGCCCGTCCAGCAGCGGATGCAGCTCTTAACGTTCATGGAGAAAAGGCGACAGAATGTACTACAAAATTTTGTCGTGTTGGCGTCAGCAATCCTTGGTGGCCTAGTCGGCTCGCTGATTACCCTCGCGCTCAAGAAATGAGAGTGCGCTCGGCCCGGTTTAGGCTGAGATCGGGGCAGCGGGCCCCTGGCCCGCACCATCTAACGTGGTCATTGGGCGGAACCGCCCCTTGTCGCGGGATAGATCCTGGTAGGCGCGCATCCCGTCGGGATTGCGGTCCCCCTGCGCCTGGGAGCTTGCCGTTTTGCCTTGGGCTAAGGCCTGTTGGGCTTACGCCCCCGGCCTCCATCCTCTGGGGACCCTACGGGGCTTAGGATCGCCGACGCATAGGCCCTGCGCCACGCTCACTTCGCCAACGTGATCTTCCTCCCCGTCCGTACACTTTGTCGTGCGGCGTCCAGGATCTCCACCACAATGACGTTGTTTTCAAGCGAATTCAGGCCGGTGGGCTTGAATTGGCCGCGGGCCACGCCGGCGAAATAGGAGATGGAATCGCGGCCTTCGGGCGGCAGATCGGCCAGGGGACGCGCCACCTCGGCGTTGCGGCCGGGCAGGCGGACACGCAGGCTGTCGCCGCCGGTGGCGATGGCGTAGCCGGTTTGGCCGTAGACTTCCAAATCCTTACGGCTGGCCGGCCAGTTCCAGGAGGCCTGGATGATGCCCTGCGCCTGGGGATACTGAAGCAGGACCGTCGCTTCGTCGTCCACGTGGGGGTAGATGGCCGGCTTCTCGGTCTGTGCAATGGCGGTGACGGCCAGAGGGCGCTGGTTGTCCATCAGCCAAGTCATGAGATTGGCGCCGTAGCAGCCGAAATCGAAGAGCGCGCCGGCGCCGTTCTTCACCGGGTCGGAGAGCCACGCGAAGAACTCCGGCTGCACGTTGATCTCCTTGGGTCCCTGGTGGCCGTCCATGGCGACCATCTTGCGAATCTCGCCGATGCCCTTCTGGTCCTTGACCAGCCGCCAGATTTCGGCGTGGCTCTTGTACCAGGTGGTCTCGTAGTTCATCATCACCGGAATGCCGGACGACAGCGCGGCCTTCTCAATGGCGCGCGCCTGGGTCATATCGACGGCGAGCGGCTTCTCCATCATCACAGGGATATGGCGGCGGGCGCAGGCTTCCACCACCATGGCGTGATCGAAGGTGGCGGTGAAGGTGGCGACGGCTTCGGGTTTGGCGCGGTCCAGCATGGCGGCCAAATCGTTGAACAGAACCTCGGGCGCGAGGCCGTTGCTCTTGGCATAGGACGCGGTCAGGGCCGGGTCCGGATCGAACACCCCGACAATCTCGACATCCTTGCGTGTCCTGGCGGTCCGCAGAAATGTGGAGACGTGCCCGTGGACAAGCCCGGCGATGGCGAGCCGCAAGGGCTTCGCCTCCGGAACCTGGCCCGATTGGGCGCGCGAGAATAAGGAGAATAGCAATAGTCCTGCGGCGGTACGGCGCATGTCCGCATGATACCGCCGCGCCGCGCACGCCGCGATTTTGCGACAATGGCAGGGAGCGACGGAGCCTTATGCCTTGCCTATTCCTGATTCTCTTCCTGGCGTTCCCTCGGGTCGCCATGGTCCTGATGTTCCTGTTCTCCACCTACTTACAACGCGCCTATCACAGCCTGCTGATCTTGGCGCTCGGGTTCGTATTTCTGCCGCTGACCACCATCGTGTATGCGTGGCTGGTGAATTCGCACCAGCACATCGAGGGCGTCAACCTTGTGATCCTGATTGTGGCGGTGCTGATCGACGCAGGCGGACTGGGCAGCGGCGAATACCACCGGCGGGGGCGATGATCGGGCGGGCGCGGTGTTCCCTGCCCCTGCTGTGCTTCGCTTTTGCCGTGAGCGCCATGGCGCAGACATTCCCCGGTTCCCAGGCTATCGACGCGGCCGT
Organism: Bryobacterales bacterium; assembly: GCA_003139735.1. Taxonomy (GTDB): domain Bacteria; phylum Acidobacteriota; class Terriglobia; order Bryobacterales; family Bryobacteraceae; genus BOG-224. The sequence continues at coordinate 3,081 of PLGA01000423.1, forward strand.
GTACAAGGCGATCGGCGAAAACCGACTGCCGGGCGCGGTGGTGATTGTGGGCCACGATGGGCAGATTGTCCATCGCAAGGCCTATGGCAAGCGGGCGCTGTTCCCGAAGTTGGAGGACATGACGCTCGACACCATCTTCGACCTGGCGTCGCTCACCAAAGTAGTAGCCACGACGCCGTCGCTGATGAAGCTCTTCGAGCAGGGCAAGTTCCGGCTCAACGACAAGATCACCCAGTACATCCCGGAGTTCCAGGGTGGCGCGAGCGACATCACCATAAGGAACCTGTTCACGCATTTCTCGGGGCTTGCGCCGGATCTCAAGCTCGATCCGCCGTGGAGCGGCTACGAAACCGGGATCGCGCTGGCGTGCAGCACGCCGCCCACGGGTCCGCCGGGCGTGCGCCAGGTCTATAGCGACATCAATTTCGAGTTGCTGGGCGAGTTGGTGCACCGCCTCAGCGGCAAGCTGGTTTCCGATTATGCGCTACAGAATATCTACGTGCCGCTGGGCATGAAGGAGACCAGGTTTCTGCCTCCGGCGGAATGGATTCCGCGCATCGCGCCCACCGAGCGCGTTCCCCCCAGGCACGGCCGTCCGTTGCGCGGGGTGGTGGACGATACCACGGCGCGTTACATGGGCGGCGTGGCGGGTCATGCGGGCCTGTTTTCCACGGCCGACGACCTGGCCCGCTACGCGCAAATGATGCTCAACGGCGGCGAGCTGGATGGCGTGCGCGTGTTCAGCCCGCTCACCGTGGAGAAGTTCACGGAGCCGCAGACGCCGCCCGACCAGCCGGTGCTGCGCGGGTTCGGCTGGGATATCGATTCGCCCTACTCGGGCAGCCGCGGCGAGTTGTTTCCCATCGGCTCCTACGGCCACACGGGATTCACGGGCACTTCGCTGTGGATCGACCCCTCCACGAAGACGTACGTAATCATCCTCGCGAACAGCATTCATCCGGAGCAGCGGCCCGCGATCACGCCGCTGCGCTCGGAGATCGCGACCATAGTGGCGGCGAAACTCGGCATCGCCTTGCGGGACGTGACGCTCACGGGATACAGCGAAGTGCTCCCCACCGGAGAACGCCGCGAGGTGGCGCGCAACGCTGCTACGAAGACCGGCCTCGATACGCTGGTGGACCGGAAGTTCGATTCGTTCCGCGGCAAGCGGATCGGGCTGGTGACGAACCAGAGCGGCGTGGATCGCCTGGGCCGGCGCAACGTGGACCTCATGAAGGCGGCCGGCATTGAGGTGGCCGCGCTGTTCTCGCCGGAACACGGCTTCGGAGCAGCGGAAGAACGCCAAGGCATCCAGGATGACACCGACGCGGCGACGGGCATCAAGATTTACAGCCTCTACGGAAACACGCTGCGGCCGACTCCGGAGATGCTCGAAGGCCTGGACGCGCTGGTGTACGACATTCAGGACATCGGCGTCCGGTTCTACACGTACGAAACCACCATGGCCTACTGCCTGGAAGCCGCGGCCAAGGCCGGCCTGCCGTTCTACGTGCTGGACCGGCCCAACCCCATCACGGGAAACCGCGTGGAAGGCCCGCTGCTCGATGCCGCCAACACGTCGTTCGTGGGGTACCTGGCGGGCATGCCCGTGCGGCACGGGATGACCATGGGAGAACTGGCGCGGCTGTTCAATGGGGAGAACAAGATCGGCGCCAACCTGACGGTGGTGGCCATGGAGGACTGGCGGCGCGGCGACTGGTTCGATTCGACCGACCTGCCGTGGGTGAACACGTCGCCCAACATGCGCAGCCTGAATGCGGCGATACTGTACCCGGGCCTGTGCCTGTTGGAACCGTTGGCAGACCTCTCGATGGGCCGGGGCACCGACGCGCCGTTTGAGCAGATCGGGGCCAGTTTCATGGATGGCCGCGGGCTGGCCGGCTATCTGAACGGCCGGTTGATTCCCGGCGTGCGCGCCTACCCGACCAGCTTCACGCCCTCGGAATCGGTCTCCGCGGGCGAGCGCGTCGAAGGCGTGCGATTTGAAATTGTGAACCGCGAATTATTCGACTCCACGCGATTGGGGATGGAACTGGCGGCGGCGCTCCTGAAGCTCTACCCGGACAAGATCGACCTGTCAAAAACCAAGCCCCTGATGGGCAGCGACGATGTGATCGGGCGCTTGACGGCGGGTGAGGATCCGCGGTCGATCCTGGAGACTTACAGTGACGCCGTAGCCGCGTTCGTCAAGCTGCGCGAACAGTATCTGCTATACAAGTGAACTCAGCCTCCCGGTGAATCTTGCTCGCCGGTTCCGGCCAAGTCCTCCACCTTGGTTCCGTGGCTATCGACCCGCTGTGGAACGGTGGCGCGGGCGTTCATTTGATCTTCGGTGGCTCCGATTCCGGAGAGCTTCTGTTCGGGCGTTTTCGGGGCCTTTTCGGGTTCCGCTGCCGGGTCCATGGCAACCTCCAAGCTCTGGTTCGATTATTGGGCAGAATCGGGCAGAATGCAAGGGGATATGATCCACGCCGCCTTATATGAAGAGTTCCACTGGAACGCGGAAATGGGTGGCAAGCCGCTTCGCCAGGGCGGAACTGATCTTGCGCCGGCCGCTCAGAATTTCCGTGGTGAGACCCTTGTTCCCCACAATGGGCCACACGTCCTTGTGGCGCAGTCCCCGATCCTTCATGAAAGCTTTCAACGCTTCGTTCGGCGGCACGGCGGGCAGGGCGTAGTGCTTGTCTTCGAAATCCTCGATGACGATGGCCAGCAGTTCGGCGAAAGCCTCCTCTTCGGGAGTGAGGTCGCCCCGTTCATCCATGCTCGACAGGAGTCCGATAAGGCGATCGTTGTCGGCTGCGCTCCGCGGTGGAATCGGTAGCGATATGGCAACGAGGCGCGCATATTTTCCCGGGTCAATCGGCTTGCGTCGCGCGCTTACAGGCATTATTTCCATTCCCCTTTCACATATTCCGCGTGCTTCATGATGCTCAGGACAAAGACCCTCTGGCTTCGGTAGTTCACTCGCGCGATCAGGCGATACTTGTTGCCGGCGATATTGAAAACCGTCCGGCGGCCCACCTGGTCTGCGCTCCCAAAATCGGCCCGAAGTTCCGCGAAAGTGCGCCACCCCGCTTTCCGGGCGATCCGGAACCAGTTTGACAATGAAGGCACGGAGTCGGCGTGGAGCTTGCCGTATTCGCGGATCGCCTTCCTGCTAATCACGCGCACGATTCCAGTTTACAGTTTGTAAACCACCGTGTCGAGGCGCGCCGCACGCGGGAAATCGGCGTTCGGATCGCTCTGGGCGCCACACGCGGCGACATCTTGCGGATGGTGCTGCGCGAGTCCGCCGGGTTGACCGTTGGGGGTTCGGCCGCCGGATTGGCGATTGCGCTGTTCGTGACCAAGCCGCTTGCGATGTTCCTGGCGCCGGGTCTCAAGCCCGCCGACCCGCTGAGTTTCGGCGCCGTGGCGCTGGTGATGATCCTGACCGGCCTGAGCGCTGCCCGTGGGACCGGTTCGCAGGGCGATTACCGTCGATCCGAACGCGGCTCTGCGCGAAGATTGAGTGGGCCCGGGTGGGGCAGACGATCGGTTTTTGTCGTCTGCCGGATTCGCAGGCCACAAAAAACGATGGCCCGCGCCACTGGGCTGGCCACTCCCTACTTCGCGTCGCGCCAGTTATCGCCCACGCCGATGTCCACCAGCAGGGGCACCGACAGCTCGCAAGCGCCTTCCATCTCGCGCTTGACAAGGTCCGATACTGCCTCCAGTTCCTCCGGCGGGCACTCGAAGACCAGCTCGTCGTGGACCTGCAAGAGCATGGCGCTGCGATACCCGCCCGCTGCGAGCGCCGCGTCGATGCGCACCATGGCCAGCTTGATGAGGTCCGCCGCCGTCCCTTGCAAGGGCGAATTGACGGCGGTGCGCTCGGCGAAGCCGCGCAGGCTGGGGTTGCGGCTGTCCATCTCGGGAATGGGCCGCTCCCGCCCGAATAGGGTCCGCGTCACGCCCGTCTCGCGCACCTTGGCGATGGTTTCGTCGATGAAACGGCGCACGCCGGCATA
>PLGA01000206.1:0-143 GCA_003139735.1 Bryobacterales bacterium
CATCCTGACCGAAGTCAGCGGCGTGGTGCACTTCAAGGACCTCATCGACGGTCTCACGCTGCACGAGCAGGTGGACGAAGTCACGGGCATGTCGCAGCTCGTGGTGATGGATTCGCTCGAAGAGAAGCGCCAGCCGCAGGTCA
>PLGA01000206.1:207-6506 GCA_003139735.1 Bryobacterales bacterium
CCGCGCGAGACGGCCATCATCGCGGAGATCAACGGCGTGGTGAAATACGGCGAAGTGGCCAAGGGCCAGCGCAAGATCTACGTCATGGGCGACGACGGCGAACAGCGCGAGTACTCGCTGCCGCGCGGCGTACACATCAACGTCCAGGAGGGTGAGCGGGTGAAGGCCGGCGAACCGCTCATGGACGGCCCCCGCGACCCGCACGACATTCTGGCCGTGCTGGGCGAAAAGGAGCTGCAGAAGTACCTGGTGAACGAGATCCAGGAAGTCTACCGCCTGCAGGGCGTCAACATCAACGACAAGCACCTGGAAACCATTTCGCGCCAGATGATGCGGTGGGTGAAGGTGGAGGATATCGGCGACACGGAATTCCTGCCGGAAGAGATTGTGGATAAATTCAAGTTCCGGTCGGAGAATTTGAAGGTGAGCGAAGCGGGCGGGCGTCCGGCGCAGGGCAAGGCCATGCTGCTGGGCATCACCAAAGCTTCTCTTTCGACCGATTCGTTCATCTCGGCGGCCTCCTTCCAGGAGACTACGCGCGTGCTCACCGAAGCCGCCATCAACGGCAAGGTGGACTACCTGCGGGGTCTGAAGGAGAACGTGATCATGGGCCGGCTGGTTCCGGCCGGCACGGGCATGGAGTATTACCGCCGCGTGAAGATCGCCGGCGAAGACGTGGTGGAGGAGCCGGTGGCCGAACCGGCCATCGACGCGATCCCCGGTTACGACGAAGAAACCCGCTTGCAATACGCCGGGGGCTTGCCCGAGGATACCGTCGCCGAGGAGCCGCTAGCGGAGTAGGGCGGAACGGCAGCCCTTACCGGCTGCCGAGGGATTTTGCCGGGCTTGGTTTTTCCCGCCGCCGGCGCGGATGGCATCAAAGCCTTCCGCGCCGGCGGTTTTGTTTTGCGATCCGGCCACGGGCAACCGAAGGGCCTTCCGAACCGTCTATAATTGCATCACCGAACCAGGGATGCAGGACCACGAAGTTCAGAACGACGCACCCGCCCCGGAGCCGCCAGACGAGCGGGCGCCTCTCCGTACGGGCTTGCGGACGGTCCTCGCGTGGGTTCGCGACCTGGCCATCTCGGCTGTGATTGCGGTCGTCCTGATCGTCTTCGTTTACCAGCCGGTCAAAGTGGAAGGCACGAGCATGGCGCCGGCGCTCAAGGACCAGGAGCGGATCTTCATCGAGAAATTCACGTACCGCTTCGGCCTGGGCGATATCGAGCGGGGAGATACGGTGGTTTTCCGGTATCCGCTGGACCCCACGAAATCGTACATCAAGCGAGTGGTCGGGAGGCCGGGCGACCGCATACGAATCGACGCGGGCCAGGTGTACGTGAACGGCCGCGCGCTGCGAGAAGACTACGTGGCCGACCGGGACCGAGTCTCCTGGCCATCCCCGCCCGAGTCGTTTCGAGACCGGACGGTACCCTCGGGCAAGTATTTCGTCCTGGGGGATAACCGCATGTTCTCGAGCGACAGCCGTTCGTGGGGTTTCGTCCCCCGCGAAAACATTTACGGGAAGGCCGTTTTCGCGTACTGGCCTTTGGACCAGGTGGGACGGCTCAGATAAGGGACAAGACAGTTCACCGCCGAGACGGAGAGACGCCGAGAGAAACTACTCGGTCTTCAAGAACAACACACCCAAAACCATCCCATTTCCCTTCTTCCCCTGTTCGAGCGCAGAGCAAGCCGAGGACGCAAAGATCGATCAGAGGAGTAAACGGGCGGGGGAAGTCCGGGGAGGCAAACTGAGGGGGCACTGGATTGCCGCGTAGGAGCGTATCGCTACGCGGCTTGCCAGCGACGTACAACTGGAAACGCGCGAAGGGCTAATTGGTGGTGTCTTTCTTCGCTTTCTTGGGGGCCTTCTTCGCAGTGGTGTCTTTCTTCTCGGTGGTTGCTTTCTTCTCGGTGGTCGCCTTCTTCGACTTGGTGGTCTTCGCGCTGGTGGTCTTGTCGGGGGTCGCAGCCGGCACCTGGGCGATCATCGCCGTTGCGCCGAGGAACGACAGGGCAAGCATTGCTGTCATCAGTTTCTTCATTTGGGGCTTCTCCTTATGTACCGTCGACGATTTCTGTCGTCTGTATTCATCATAAGGACCTGCACATGAAGCCTCTCTTAAGCAGCAATTAAAATCGGTTCATCTGCCGGTCACCAGAAATTGGAGACCGGGAAAAAAACAAGATCACCTTAACAGTGAATGAGTTAGCGAAAGTTCGCTCAGAGGGAAAGGGCTTTTGCGAGGCGCCGCGCTGGTAGATTGAAATCGGATGAAGAAACTGGAAATCGCGAAAAAGATGGCGCGGAGGACGGGCGATACCGAGGGTGAGGCGGCGGACCGCGTGGACCGCGTGGTCCGCCAAGTCCTTTGCCGTCTGCGAAAGGGCCAGGACACGGAGCTGCCGGGATTGGGCAGGTTCACGCATGGGGCGGACGGGATCCTGGCGTTCCGGCGGGAAGGGAGAGGCGGTCATGACTGACGACCCGTCGGCTGAGCACCTGGCGCAGGTGGTGATTTGCGGACTGGCCGCCGGCCAACCTGTGGAGATCGATGGACTGGGCGTCTTTTACCCCGACCCGGCGCGGGGGTTCCGATTTGAGCCGCGCACGCTGGCCCAGGTCTTCGTGGCGTACGCAAGAGAGGATCTGGCCGTGGCCGAGAGGCTCCATGGCGACTTGGCGAGGGCCGGTTTCAGCCCGTGGATGGACATCGCGAAGCTGCTACCGGGGCAGAATTGGCCTCGGGCCATAGAGGCCGCCATCGAATCGTCGGGCTTCTTTATCGCGTGTTTTTCGGAGAACTCGGTGAACAAGCGGGGGGGCTTTCAGGCCGAGATCCGCTACGCGCTGGACTGCGCGCGGCGCGTTCCGCTGGGAGAGATTTTCATCATCCCGGTTCGCCTGGACGAGTGCCGGGTGCCGCGCCCGATTCAACGCGAGCTGCACTATATCGATCTGTTTCCGGACTGGCCGCGGGCAATCCGCCGGCTGACGGGGATGCTGCGGAGCGAAGCGGAGAGGCGCCGGAAGGGGCTCGCCGGCGGGCGCCGCAAAGGCTGGAGCGGCTTCGCGTCCCAGGGTTTCGATGGCGGCTGAGAGCGCAAAGGCGCCTTCCAACCTGTGTCATAATCGAGCCACGAGATTTCTTCACTCGGGAGGGATGCTGTATGGGCGCAGTAGGGCAAGCTGCCGTAACGCCGGAACGAATCATGCAAATGGCTTGGGGTTTCGCCCCCACGCTGATGATGGAGGCCGCGGTCAATCTCCGCGTGTTCGACATCCTGGACGAAGGGCCAAAGAGCGCCGAAATGGTGGCCAACCTTGCGGGGGCTTCCGTGAGGGGGGTGCGGACGCTGATGAACGGGCTGGCCGGCTTCGGCCTGCTTACGAGGACTGACGCGGGGCAATACGGGCTGGCGACGGACGCTGCCGCGTACCTGGTGAGCGGCAAGCCGGGATACATGGGCGCGTTTACCCGGCACCTGGGGCAGGACCTGATCCCCAGGTGGCAGGGGCTGAGTACCGTGGTGCGGACGGGCAAGCCTTTCGAGGCCGTGAACCAGCGGCGGGGCGGCGCCGAGTTCTTCGAGCAGTTCGTGGAGGACATTTTTCCCATGAGCTATGGCCCGGCGTTGGCGTTGGCGGTTGCTCTCGGCGTCGCCAAGGCCACCGGCCCGATGAAGGCGCTGGATCTGGCGGCCGGCTCGGGCGTATGGGGCATCGCGCTGGCGCAACAATCGGCCCATGTATCGGTAACCGCCGTGGACTGGCCGAACGTGCTGAGCGTGACGCGGAAAATTGCGGAGCGAGAGGGCGTGGCGGACCGATTCTCGTATATCGGGGGGGATCTGGCCGAGGCCGATTTCGGCGATGGTTACGATATCGCCACGCTCGGGCACATTTTGCACAGCGAGGGCGAGGAGCGCAGCCGCGCTTTGCTGAAGAAGACGGGGGCCGCGCTGGCGCCGGGCGGCACGATCGCGATCGCCGAGTTTCTGGTGAACGAAGACCGCAGCGGGCCGCCGATGGGCCTGATTTTCGCGGTCAACATGCTGGTGGCTACCGACCGGGGCGAAACCTACTCCTTCGGCGAGATCGCGGGCTGGCTGCGCGAGGCGGGCTTCGTAGATGTGCGCAGCCTGGATGCTCCGGGGCCGTCGCCGCTGATCCTGGCGAACAGGCCGGGGTAGGGGTAAGAGGGTCGGGCGTGCCCGACCCCTACAACGGGCGCGCCATTGTGCGGGCCGATGTATTACCCTTACTAGTAGGAGTAATACCGTGCAAATCACCAGCAAAGGCCAGGTCACCATTCCGCAGGAGATCCGCAACCGGCTTGGACTATTGCCGCACACGAAGGTCGAGTTCGAACTGGCCGGAGATCACGCCCGGATTCGTAAGGCCAGCAACGGCGCCGGAATGAGCGGCAGAGGGCGCATGATGATTGAGCTCCTGCGCGGCTCCGCAGACATTGGCATGAGCACAGACGAGATTATGGCGCTGACACGCGACTATCCGCTCCCTCGGAAGAGACGTAAGTGACGCCGGCGATAGCCGATCTGCCAGCGCGGTTGAGCGCGTGCCGCGGCGTGCTTGTCGATGCCAACATTCTGCTGGACATCAACACGAACGATCCAATCTGGGGCAAGTGGTCCGAATCGGCGCTCGCGGAAGCCAGCGAGCTTCTGCCTCTGATCATCAATCCGATCATTTATGCGGAGGTGTCGGTCAGCTACAAGGCGGTCGATTCGCTGAATGCGGCCGTGCCGGAGTCCCTTTACCGGCGCGAACCCTTGCCCTGGAGCGCTGGCTTCCTGGCCGGAAAATGCTACCGCGAATACCGTCGCCGCGGGGGCCTACGGAGGTCGCCTCTGCCGGATTTCTATATCGGCGCGCACGCCGCCGTCCGACGGCTGGCGCTGCTGACACGCGACGCGGCGCGGTATCGGAGCTACTTTCCGACCGTCGAAATCCTGGCTCCTACGAGACGCATGGCGTAAGTCTTTGTGCTATACTCCTGGTTTATGACAGCCACCGTCGCACGGCATCATCATATCCATGCGAGCATGCGACGGGCCGTGTCCTGATTTCAAGCAACACTTAATCGGAAAGGACGCCCGCCGCGGTAAAGGCGGGCTTTTTTTTGCTCACGCGATGACTTTGGACTTTCAAAAGGCCGATGGGTTGGCGCCCGCGGTCGTGCAAGACTACGCCACCGGCCGGGTGCTGATGCTCGGTTACATGAACGAGGAAGCTTTCCGCAAGACCGTGGAAACCGGGTTCGTCACGTTCTACAGCCGCTCGCGGCGAAAGCTCTGGCTCAAGGGCGAAACCTCCGGCCACCGGCTGGTGGTGAAGGAAATTTCGACCGATTGCGACGCGGACGCCGTGCTGGTGAAGGTGGAAGCGCTGGGCCCCGGCGTGTGCCACGAAGGCTACGTGAGCTGCTTCTTCCGGCGCCTGGAAGATGGCCAGTGGAAGGTGGCCGACGCCCGCGCCTACGACCCCGACGCGGTGTACGGGGGTAAGAAATGAAGCTGAAACTGGGCATTCCCAAGGGCAGCCTGGAGAACGCCACCATCGATCTGTTCCGGCGCGCCGGATACGTCATCACCGTGGGCACGCGCTCGTATTTCCCCGGCATCGACGACCCGGAAATCGAGTGCATGCTGATCCGCGCGCAGGAAATGGCGCGCTACGTGGAGGACGGCGTCCTTGACGCGGGCCTCACCGGCCGCGACTGGGTGGAGGAAAACGAGGCCGATGTCGTGGCCGTGGCCGATTTGATCTACGCCAAGCAGAGCTTCGGCAAGGTGCGCTGGGTGCTGGCCGTGCCGGAGGCATCGAGCTTTCACTCGGTAAAGGATCTGCAGGGCAAGATTGTCGCCACCGAATTGGTGGGCGCCACCAAGCGCTATCTGGCGCGGCACGGCGTCACGGCCAAGGTGGAGTTCAGTTGGGGCGCCACGGAGGTGAAGCCGCCGGTGCTGGCGGATGCCATCGTGGAAGTGACCGAAACGGGCTCGTCGCTGCGCGCCAACAAGCTCAAGATCATCGATACGGTGCTCGAATCGAACACGCAGTTGATCGCCAACAAGGCGTCCTGGGAGGATGCGGCGAAGCGGCGCAAGCTCGAGGACATGAAAATGCTGCTCGATGGCGCCATCAACGCGCTGGGCAAGGTGGGGCTGATGCTCAACGTTCACAAAGACAACCTGGCCGGCGTGCTCAGCGTGCTGCCGGCGCTGAAGCGGCCCACCATCTCGCACTTGAGCGACGAGGAATGGCTGGC
>PLGA01000206.1:6540-6882 GCA_003139735.1 Bryobacterales bacterium
GGGCGCCTGCTGACGCGCAAGGCGGCGCGCATGGCGGAAGCGGAAGCGGTGGTTGCGCCGATTCTGGCGGCCGTGCGGAAACGCGGCGACGCCGCGCTGATGGAGTACGCGCGGAAGTTCGACGGCCTGGCGCGCAAGAGCGTGCGCGTGCCGGAAAGGGAACTACTGGCGGCGCGGCAGCAGTTGGCGCCGGAGTTCGTGCGCGCGGTGGCGGCGTCCGCGGAAGGAGTGCGCGCGTTTGCCCATAGGCAGATGCCCGCGGAGTGGATGCGCGCCATGAAGCCCGGCTTGCGGCTGGGGCAAATCGTGCGGCCGCTCGACAGCGTGGCGGCGTACATTCCC
>PLGA01000488.1 GCA_003139735.1 Bryobacterales bacterium
TCTCGGTATTTCCGCTCCTGGAAACGCCGTTGGCGAATCGGACCTCGAAGGCATCTGGGGATCGCCGGGATCCGATTCGCTCTCCGGGGAATGCGTCAACTCGCAAACTCGGCTGCACGCCGGCGGGCGACGCCAGCGAAGTTATTCCGGACCTCGACGAACCTGCTGATCGGCATCGGCTTTCGAGATCCTCCCGGCCGCGCCGCCCCACCGCAGGCCAATTCCGATGCCCAGTTGATCGAGATCTGGCTGCACGGCCGCCCGCCCCATACCCAGGCCGCCTACGCCGGCGATATCGCCAGGTTCTGCTGATGCGAGGCACCAAGCTGTCGATGTCGAAGGAGTCGACGAATCTCTGGAGATAGGCTGGCGTTACGGCGGCAACGGCTTCCGTGGCCCAGCGCAGCAGAAGTAGCAGAGCGTGATTCCGCTTGTGGGTTCAAGGTTCGTTACGCCCTAAGACGTTTGGCTTCGAGCAGGATGCATTCGGCGGGATGGCTGCGGAGCGGTTGCAGCGGCTACAGTTAGCCTGGAGTTCCGTGTCGTCGTTGTGATAACATCGTGCCGTCGACGCGTTTTGAGGCGGCCGGAAAAGTGCACGGGCCATGCCTCTATGTGCAGGGGTTTGGAGATATGGGACGGCCAAGCTCGCGCCCACTACCGGCGTGGCCTACAAACGATTTGAACAGCCCAGCGTGGTTCTTGCTTACCGTGCGGCCCCAGAATGAGCGCAGCGTAGCGCGAGCTCTGAAAGCAAAAGGGTTCGAGGTATTCGTCCCCACGCGAGCCGTACGGAGTCAGTGGTCTGACCGGCTCAAGGTCCAGGATGTGCCGCTGTTTCCGTTCTACGTCTTTTGCCGGTTCTCACCGCGAGACTGGCCAATCATCTTGGGTACCTTTGGGCTTACGGGCTATCGTCAATGCGAAAAGCCTGTCATTGTCACGGATGCGGAGGTCGAATCGCTGAAGCGTATCGGCTCACTATATGCAGCGGAAACATGCGACCCTCCTGGATTAGGAGAGGAGGTTCAGGTAAGAAGCGATCCTGGTATCCGCGGGATTCTTCTTCGGGGGGGGCCAGTTTGGCGTGTCGCAGTCGATTTCCAAAGCATCGGACAGTTCGTCGTAATCGAGGCGCCCTCGGATCAGTTCGTTCGCGTGGCCGATGCATAGGCTTTGACTTTTGTGGCCTTGCATGGCGTCGCGTTCGAGGGAATCAGGCCGGTCCGTGCGGGCAGATCTGTCTAACAGGACGAGGCGGAAAGCGCCTTCCGGACGCCTTGCAGAACAAAGCCCACGTTGGCTCGTTGCACGCCGGTGGCGGTACTTGTTGTCCAACCGTGCAATACGATTTCTGCTTGACCGGACAGCCCGAATACTGCAACATACAAATAGACCCTAAACGATGATAGAAGCAATGGGGCTGAAAATGGCGGTAGCTTTCCCACCCGTATTGAGTTCGACCGAGAGGCCCCAGTCTGTCTTGGCTTGGTATGCCATTCGCGTGCGCTCCAATTTCGAACAAGCTGTGAACGCAGCGCTTTCGGCCAAATGCTACGAGACTTTCTTGCCGATCTATCGCACCCGGCGGCGCTGGTCGGATCGAGTGAAGGAAGTGGAAGCGCCTCTCTTCAAAGGCTACACCTTTTGCCGTTTCGACGCCTTACAGCGTCGTCCCGTCCTGACCACGCCGGGCGTGGTTTCCATCGTAGGATCGTCCCACTCCGGACCCATCGAAATCGACGAGTGCGAGATCGCTGCCGTCCGCAGCGTGGTCGCGTCCGGCTCCGTGATCGGCCCATGGCCATTCCTCCGCGAAGGCCAGTTCGTGTCCGTGGAGCGCGGCCCGTTGACCGGAGTCGAGGGCATCATCGTCAGAGTGAAGAGCCAGTACCGCCTGGTCGTATCGGTTTCCATGTTGCAGCGCTCCGTCGCTGTTGAGATCGATCGCGACTGGGTCCAGCCCGTATCGAATCGCCGTTCTTGACATCTGTAACGCCGCTGGTTAACGCCCGGCGGCGGTTTTTCTAGAGGAGGCGCGCTCATGCAAGAGTGAGTGGCGACCCCTGGTCAACCGTGTCCTCACGGGGCGCGCCGGCGAGGTCCGTCGTGGATTGGATTCGGAGGGCCCGGCTTTGGAATCCGTGCCGGAATATCTCGATCGCCGTCCCGCGCCCGTCGCGCCGCACTACTACTCCTAAGATCCGGAGCTGCACAGCCGTCGCGTTTTCGCAGGGGGCTGGCCACTCGATCAACAGCTCCGCCGAGGCTCCCGCCGGGTAACAGCCTCGCGTTCTCAGGAGAACTCCGGTGCGGCTTATGTCCACCGTGTGGCTTTTCCCACTGCCGAGCACCTGTTTGTCCCGATTCAGGAACACGCGGTAGGCGACGGTCATCTTAAGTGGAAAGCGTTTCCCGGAACGCCTGTCCCGGCGAGCAGTCGTCAGCATACCGATGTGGTTCGGGCTCGCAGTTCGCAATTTGACTTCCCATCCGTCAGTAATTAGCAGTGAATTGAAAACAGGAAGCTTCTGCATCGAGAATCGGCTCCGGCAGCCAGCGGGCCACCGCAGATTCCCACATTGCCGAACAGGAATGCCTGAACTCTGGGACTTCCAAACCCGTGGGCGCCCAGTGTTTTGGATCGGTGCCAGCCGCCCTGCAAGTGAATAGCGCTACTCAATCTTCGTTCTGAGACTCTCGGAACCCCGCTGTCTACGCCTTCGCCTCCCGTGGCAGGCAAAGTGCACGCAAAGGCTCCGGAATGATGAGTCCCAGTTCGATCTCAGAGCCGGCTGCAGGGATATCGGGATCGGGCGCCGAGGGCGAGAGGCGCAGAAGCCGCCGGGCACAACTCCACTGGGTTCTGTACTTGGCCTGCAACGGCGCCGGGCGGCCATTCCGGACACGAACAAAGAACATCAGCAGCGGCGGCTTTTACTGCGCTGTGGACCACGCTGTAAAGCCCGGCGACCAGTTTGAGTGCGATATCCTGGTCCCCACCCACGCTTCGCTGGATCCGGACGACGTCGTGTGTTTGCGATGCCGCGCCCAAGCCGTACGCGTAGAGATCATCCGGGAGGCGGCGGAGTTCGGACTCGCGTGCCGAATTCAGGATTACTTCCTAATTCACGGCTCGAACATCCGCTTCCGAATCTCTTCCGCCCCCCAAATCGATTAATGGCGCCGAAAATGCGATATGCCCGGACTGAGCGTGAGGCGGAGCTATTGAAGGCATCTGGCATGGGCGGGGACACGTCAAGCGAAGGAGTACTCTAATGCGCGGAAAAGTAAGCGTTTTGTGTGTCACGGCGGTTCTGGCGTTCTACGGATGCGCTCAATCTCCGCAGGCGAAAGAAGCCAAGTATCTGGAGAAAGGGAAGAAGGCGCTGCAACAGAAGAATTACTCGGTCGCGATTCTCCAATTCAAGAACGCAGCCCAGGCGCAGCCGTTGGACGCCGAAGCGTACTATCAACTGGGCTTGGCTTATCTGGCTGCAAACGACTATAACACCGCCGCCTCAGCCTTTCTCAAAGCCACCGAGCTGAATCCCAAGCACGCCGCAGCGCAACTGAAGGTGGCGACACTGATGGCCACGAGCCGCAACAACCAGATCGTCGAGGAGGCGCAGAAACGGTCCGAAGAGGTGCTGAATCTGCTTCCCGAGGATGTGGACGCTCTGAACGTCCTGGCGATCACGGAGTTACGGCTGGGAAAACCCGAAGACGCAGAGACCCACCTGGAGGAGGCGCTCAAGAAGTCTCCCAGCAGCCTGAGGTCGTCCGTCGCTCTGGCGCAGACCCGACTCGCGCGGAAAGATGTGCCCGGCGCCGAGGAGGCGCTCAAGCAGGCCGCGGCCCAGTCCCCGAAATCCCCGGAACCCAGCGTCTATCTAGGGGATTTCTACCTTTCCCAGGGGAAAACGGCCGAGGCGGAACAGCAGTTCCGCCACGCGCTCCAGATCGACCCTAAACATGGTCCGGCGCTTATTGCTCTAGGGGCCATGCAGGTGCGCGCTGGGCAGATGGACCAAGCCGACCAGACCTACAGGCAGGTCGCAGCTCTCCCCGGCAAACAGTACAGACCGGTTCACGCGCTCTTTCTCTTTCAGTCCGGCAAGCGCGATGAGGCTCTGGCTGAGTTCGAGAAGCTGACCAAAGACGACCCCAGCGACCGCACGCTGCGCTCGGACTTGGTGCAAGCTTATCTGGCGCTCAACCGGATCGGCGACGCCGAGAGGGTGTTGACGGCCGCTCTGAAGAAGAACCAACTCGACGTCGACGCTTTGATGCAGCGCAGCCGGATTTACCTGGGCGCGAAGAAGTACGCCGAAGCGCAGAAGGACCTGAATCAGGTCCTGCACTTCCGGAGCACTTCAGCCGAGGCGCACTACCTGCTTGCTCGAGTCTATCGTGCCCGGGGAGACGCCAGCACACAGCGGCAGGAACTGGGCGAGGCCCTGCGGTTGGATCCTAACTACATCCCAGCGCGCGTCGAACAGGCGCAAGCGCTCATCGCCAGCGGCGGCGCGCAGTCCGCGCTGGAGCTTCTGGACCAGGCTCCCGAAGCGCAGAGGAAGACGGTCGCCGTAGTCGTGGAACGGAATTGGGCGCTGATGGGCCTTGGTCAGAACGCGGAGGCCAGAAAGGGCGTCGATCAGGCGCTGGCAGGCGCCAAGGTTCCCGATGCGCTGGTTCAGGACGGAATCCTGAAACTGATCCAGAAGGATTACTCCGGCGCTCGCGTGGCGGCCGAGCAGGCGCTTGCTCTCAGCCCGCAAGACACCCGTGCGCTAAACCTTCTGGCACAGTCCTATACAGCTCAGAAGCAGGCGGCGGCCGGCGTCCAGAAGGTTCGGGAATACGCCGCGAAACAGCCGAATTCGGCCCCGGTGCAGGGGTTTCTCGGACAACTCCTGGCCTCTAACGGCGATCGCGCGGGCGCCCGTAAGGCTTTTGAATCCGCCAAAGCGGCCAACCCCAGTCTGACCGGCCCGGATATCGCCCTGGCTGAATTGGATGCGGGCGAAGGCAAGCGGGACGATGCCCGCAGGAGGCTGTCCGCCGTGGTCTCCGCCCATCCCGAGAGTCTCGCCGGTCAGATGCTGTGGGCGCAAGTGGAATTCGACGACGGCAAGTACGCGGCTGCGATGGAGCATTTCCGTAAGGTGTTGGCGCTCGATGAGAAGAACGCCATGGCCTTGAACAGTCTGGCGTACCTGCTGGCCGACAGCGGACAAGCGGACGAAGCGCTGAAGTACGCGCAGCAGGCAAAGGAGATCGCGCCCGATGACGCGGCTGTGGACGACACTTTGGGGTGGACCTATTTCAAGAAGGGCCTGTACCCGATGGCTGTGTCGCAACTGGAGAGCGCGACGGCCAGGGGAGACTCGGCGCGCCGAGAGTACCATCTGGCGATGGCCTACCTGAAGGCTGGCGACGCGGTCCGCGGGCGCAAGCGTCTGCAACTGGCGATGAAGCTGGATCCAAAGCTGCCGGAAGCAAAGGCGGCGCAACAGATGTTCGAGGCAAAGTAACGCGCAGGCGGCGTTCCCAGAGTTTGGCCGCCGGGCGGCTCGCCACAGGCTGGACCTGTGCATCTCCTTCGACGTAAGAGTCGCGCGCCGCTCCAGGGCGGCCCAGTGGGGTGTGGAGGGCTTTTGTGCGCACCGCTCCCCCGGCTGACCGGCTGACACGCGCCGCGCCTACCCCGCTACACCATGAAAAGCGCGCGCCGTCCGGGGCGCCAAATCCAGGGCGTGCGGTTTCAAATAAGTGTCAAAAGGATTTCCCGAATTCCGGGAGTTGGACGCCCGCGCGCCCTGCTACACGGAAACGGACTCGCGTCTGCCCGGCATCTTCCCTGTCAAAAACCCATCCCCGCCCCAAAGCCTCGCCAATTCCGGCGCCTTGCCAATTGCCGTGCGGCGAGTACGTGGCCCTAGGGAATCGTCACCGACAACGCCGTCGAGGAGCCGATCGCGTTGGTCGCCGTGATGCTGAGCGATTGAAGGGTGTGTACCAGATCGGCGGTTGAGCTGCCGTTCTGAAGAACGAATGGGATCGTGATCTGGAACGCTCCGCCGAACGAAGACGAGGCGGCGCTCTGGAACCAGGCTGCCGCGCTGGAGGTCAGATCGACCGTCAGGCTCGTGGACGAGAAGCTGTTCCCCGATACCGGCGTGACCTGCACCGTGAGCTGCTTCAGGCTGCGGGCCGTTACGTAGCCGTTGAGCACCAACGAAAACCCGTCAAGCGTCTCCGAGACGATGCTGCCGCTCACGAGCTGCGGGGCGGCGGCGGCGATCGTCATGGTCAGGACGGGCGGCGAGGAGGGCGTGAGAATGAAGCCGTTCTGCAAAGCGAAGGCGGGCGTGATCACGATGCTGCCTGCAGTTGTGCCGGTTTGTAGCGGGATGCTGGTCGCACTCCCGTTAAAGAGAGCCAGCGTGGAGTTGGCGGGAATCGTGAACGCCACGGTGCGGCCGCCGCTCGCGAACTGAATGGCCGGGTCTTCGGTGAAGACGCTGGAGTCGAACGTCAGCGTCAGGGTGCCCTGCAAGGGAAGCGGGTAAGGCGTCGCCAAAGACAGTCCCACGGAAGGCTGCTGGGCAGCTTGCTCCGCGCCGGATGGCCCCTGAAACTGGTATGCCGGTAGAGACTGCGGCGCCAGGGCCGTGGCCAGCACTCCGAAGACGTCCGCATTGACGTGCAGCGTCTCGGTAAGGGTTCCGGTGGCGTTGGGAGAGAAGCCCACGGCGAACGAGGCTGTTCCACCGGGATTCAGATTGAGCGGCAGGGACGGCAGGTTCTGTAGCCCGAAGACGGGTCCGCCGGCGTTCAGTCCGATGCTGGAGATCGTCGTCGCGGCCGCCCCGGCGTTCACGATCGAAACCGTGACGGTTGAGGATTGGCCGACTGCGATGTCGGCCATGCTGATGGTTCCTCCCGGAAGCAGCGTCGCGGAGGAGGTTCCGGACGTGTAGGAATAGGTAAGCTGCGATCCCGTGGTCGAGCCAGCCAGCGTGCCCGAGACGGACTGGCCGGTCATGCCGATGGTGAAGGTCCCGGTGAAGCTGCCGGCGTGCGGCGGCGCGAAGACGAAGCCGAACACCAACGTCTGTCCCGCCGCGACCGTGGCAGGCAGAAGCGGCGAGTTGCTCAAATTGAAGCCGTCGCCCGACACGGCGATGGCGGATACCGTCGCCGGGCCCGTGCCTTGATTCTGGATGGCCACCGTGGCTGAGGTGGTCGCATTGATAGCAACCGCCGGGAAGCTGATGGCGGTCCCGTCAGGCAACGGATGAACATTGCCGTCGGCCAAAACGTACGAGGCGCTGAGCGTAGGGGCCGTGCCTGTCCCCGACAAGCTGATCGTGGCCGCGTTGCCGTTGAGGTTGAGGACCAGGATCCCCAGGCTGCCGCCGGTATTCTGCGGAGCGAAATTCACATTAAAGGAAACCTGCTGGCCCGGCGGCAGCGGGAGGGGCGTCGAAGGAGCGTTGCCGAGCTGGTAGGCGGCGCCGCTGAGCGTGACGGACTGCAGCGTCCCGGTAAGCCCTCCGGCGTTCAGGATCGTCAACGTCGCAGTGGCCGATGAGCCGAGGTTGGTCGAGGGAAACGTGATGCCGCCGCCGGCGTTCAGACCGATGGGCGAGCCGTTTGGCTGAAAGAAATAGGTGAGCGTGAGATTCGGGGCGCTGCCGTTCAAAGTAACTTGAAAACTCGAGGCCTGGTTATTCTCGAGGAGACCGATCGCGACCTGCCCGGAGACGGCGCTTCCGGTGGAAGGCAGATACTCGACCGAGAATCCGAAGCTCGCATTAGGAACGAGGTTCACGGGCGTAGACGGGGCCGATACGATGGCCATTTCGGACGTCCCGGTAAAAGCCAGGCTTTGGATCGTCCCTAGGGAGGATCCAGTGTATACAACCGTGAAGTTGATGAAGGCTCGCTGCCCGACGTTGCTCGCGCTCAGCGCGAGCGCAGCGCCGGAGGATATGATCTGCGAGGCGCCGCCGTAAACAGCCGTCACCTGAAAATCAGACTGGCCGAAGGCCGCGCCGAGCGTNNAGCCGAGCGTGGCAAGGCCGAGCAACAGAATTGGAAGGCCGCGTTTCACTGGGCCTCCTTCGTGATCCGGGAGGGCGCGGTGGCCGGCACGAAATAGACGCGCGGGCTTGCCGCCGCGTCCAGAATCATCAACCACTCGTTGCTGCGGTCGCCGTTCAAGAGGAACTCCGGAGTGGCGGAGAGCGCCTCTAAGCGGGACGGTGTAAAGTCCAGAGGAATGGTGTTCACTAGATCCTGAGAGGTCCGGTCGTACACGCAAATCGAGTTGCTGGCGGCGTCGGCGAACAGAAGATAACGGCTATCGCCTGAAACCGCCAAACCGATTGGGTTGGGGGCTTCCGCGCCCGCGCCCGACTCCGGCAATGAGGCGAAGTCGATGGGGCCGGATCCGGAGTTGAACTCGAGAATTCTGAGCGTTGCCAGGTCTATTGCGTAGAGGATTGCGCCCGTACCATCGAACGCTGCGGCGGCCGGCTGCGCCATGGCGGATAGGCGTATGGGACTTTGCCCGGCCTGAACGAGATACAGTCCGCCGCCGGACGCTCCGAACGCCATTTGGCTGCCGCTCGGATCGATCGCCAACGTGGTGACCGCTCCGAAAGAGGACAGCGAGAGTGGCGCGTCCGCTGACGCCGCGCTACCCGAGAACTGAAGGCGCTGCATCTGCGCGCTCTGTGAGGAGTACGCCAGCGCATAAGAACCATCGCGGCTCCAGACCACGTCGTCGATGCCATCGATCAGGCCGTCCGTCGCCACTTGGGACGGCGCGGCTCCAGAGAGCGTGTAGACGCGCGCCGAGCGGCCCCTCTGCGTAATCAGCCCCCAGTTACCGCCTGGCGCAATGGACGCCCACTGCACGCCGGTCATCAGCGCCGGCCCGGCGGTCGCGGCGCCGGGCGCGCCTAGCAGCGGCCTGACGGTTTGCGAAATGAATACGGGACCGGCGACGGGGCCCTGAACGCCGACGCTTTGAGCCGCGGCCGGCGTGATCGGCGCGGCCAGCAGCGCGAAGAAAAAGACACTATGCCTGCGGGACATTTCTAGTGCGGCCCCCCGAATACCGGCGAACCGGCGGTGATGGAAATAGACGAACCGGACGCAGTGCTGTTCTGGCGCACGTGGTAGTAGTAGTAGCCGCCTCCGGCGCCGGCGGCGGCCACGAGTCCAACCACCAGCCACACCCATTTGTGACCGGACTTGCGCGGCTGTATCTGCTGCGCATTGGCGGAGCTGGACGAGCTCTGCACCACTTGGTCGATCAATTCATCGGCCTGCAGACCGTGGTACGAGGCCGTTACGTAGATCTGGAGCTTGCCGGGCACTTGGTTCAGCCGGAATCCCGGCGTGGTGGCCAATCCCTGGCTGTTCGTGACAATCGTGAGGTTCTGGGCGCCGTTTGTGAACTCGCCGCTCGCGCCGGAGGCCGGCAGCGCGAAGGTGACGCTGGCGCCCGCCAACGGCCGGTGTTCCTCATCTTCGACGCGCACGGCCAGTCCTTCGCTGCGCTGCCCCGCGCGGTAGATGGCGCCTTCGCCCTGAACCACCACGATGCCGATGCGCGACGGCGGACTCTGCGCGGGCAGTGGCAAGTCGGCGAAAAGCGCCAGGGAGAGGCTGGCCGCCACGAACGCTCTGAGAGGAGTTGTCATATTCAAGACTTCCGGCCTTGCAATTTAGAAGCCGCGCCGCCAGAAAGCGGGCGCTTGGGACCGATCCACCGCCATTGCAATAGCAGGTCGAGTCTCCGAATTTGAAAAACATTTGCGACTTCGGGACCACTTTCTGGGAAATCGGCCGTGCGCCCCTGTCGGGTAGCGTCATCCAAGCGCGGTGGACTTCAAAGTGCAACCAAGCAAGGGTTGGAGTTTATGGCTACATTGCTCCGTTCGATTCCAGGCGCTGCCGGCAAGACTTGCCTCTTGGCGGCGTGGGGCGCCGGCCTAGCGCTGTGCGCCGGGCAGGCCCCGGCGACCCTTCCGTCTCGATCCGCCCCCGCGGCCCCAACGGCGGCCGCCCAGACCGCCAGCCCCGACCAACAGCTTCCGGATGCTCTGCCCCTCGGGTCCGGCGACATCTTGCAGATTTCAGTCTGGAAGGACCCGGACGCTTCGGTTCCAAGCGTAGTGGTTCGCCCGGACGGGATGATCACCGTTCCTTTGCTCAAAGATATTCAAGTCGCCGGCCGGACTCCGCGCGAAGTCGAGAAGCTCATTTCCGACGGGCTAAGCAAGTACATCCACGACCCGAACGTGACCGTCGTGGTCGCGGCGAGCAATAGCAAGAAGGTGTACGTGAGTGGCGCGGTCAATAAGGAGGGGCCCCTGCCGTATACGTATCGCATGACCGTTCTGCAGGCTCTGAGCGAGGCGGGAGGACTGACGGATTACGCGAAGCGCAAGAAGATTTATATCATCCGCACCGAGAACGGCCGCGACTACCGCCTGGACTTCAACTACGACGAGGCTATCAAGGGCGAGCGAATGGATCAGAACATTCTTCTGCAGCCCGGCGATGCGCTGGTGGTTCCTCACTAGCGCCATGGAGCGACCGAGCCGCCCCCGCTGCAGCGCCGCCGTCGCCGTAATGGCGGCGCTGCTCGGCGCAGCGCCGGCCGCGGCCCAACAGGCGGCTCAACCAGAGGCGGGCATCGAAACCGGGCGCGACGGCTGGCAACTGTTCAGCGCGAGCGCGTACTCGGGATACATCCACATGGCGGAGCCAGGGACCTTGGCCAACGTTCCCGGCCTGCCGCTTGGATCGGATGACCAGTATGGAGCGGCGTTGACCGTCGGCTGGGAGCGCTTCCGGAAGCGTAGCAGCTTCTCTCTGACCTATACGCCGTCCTATTACGGCTTGGTCCGGAATTCGGGATGGGATTCTCTGAACCACTGGCTCTCGCTGCGGGCCACCAAGACGTTTGCGTCGCGATGGGACGCGGCGTTCTCCGTGAGCGGGGGAGTCCAAAGCCTGAGTGGGTTTCTGTTCGCGCCCACCGCGCTCGCGAACGCCGTCGCCGCTCCGGGTTCAGCGGCCAGCCTGGCCAACGCCGTGCTGGCGGGCAGCTACTCGAATGAGCAATTGGCGGCCGCGCTCGGCGGCGCGCCGGGGCTGGAGTCTCCGCTGACGGCGGAGCTATACAGCGAACGAACACTCAACGGGTCGCTATCCGCGTCGCTGACCTATCGAAGCTCCCCGCGATTTTCGGTGAGCTTCTCAGGGTTGGGATCGCGCACGCAGGCCCTGAACAGCCGGGAGCCCGCCGGCGCAGCCTCCGTCGCGCTGGTACCACAGATGACCATGGGTAGCTTCGGCGTCAGCCTGTCCTATGCGATGAGCCGGCAGACGAATTTCACCGTCGACGCAACCGAAAGCCGCACCCAAGCGAGTTACATGGATGCCTACCTTACGCAGGCGACCGCCTCTCTCGGCCGCCGCGTCGGAATGCACTGGTTTATGCAGGGCGGCGGCGGCGCGGCGGGGATCCGTCCGGTTCGGACAACCGCCGAATCCTACGCGAATACGCAGCCGGTGGCTCACGCCAGTATCGGGTACAGGTTATACAGCCAGAGCTTCATGGCCACGGTCGACCGCTTGCCGGCCAGTTCCTATGGTCTCGGGACTGGGTACACCTTGTCCAGCGGCGGGGCCTGGCAGTGGCAGCATCCGGGAAGCAGTTGGGATCTGTCCGCGAGTTTCCGGGAGCAGATCATCCGGGGAAGCTTGCTGCAGAATCTGAACGGCTATATGCTGGGCGCCACGCTCTTCAAAACCTTGTCCCGGCGGACAGGGTTTCAGCTCTCATATTCCTACATGGACAACACCGGGACCTATATCGCAGGCGCGCGGAACATCAAAGTTCACGCACTCCAGGCGTCCGTGGTGTGGCGTGCGGTAAGGCCGGTCAACCCCAAGCGAAAGTCAGGGTCGGGGCCGACGGCCCCGGAACCGGGGGATCCACGTTGAGGGCGCATGTTTCCCGCGATTAGGGATTTCCGCGCCACAAAAGCCCAAACTGCGAGAGGAATTCGTCCCATTCGTTTTCCTGCGCCGAGGAAGTCACGCCTCCTCAGGACCTTAACGAGGGGAGCGGAGCTTGCCAATCGGTAGAGGAAATGCACCAATAAGGAACTGTTCCAATTAAGGGGGGTAAGTGCGCCCAAGGCTTGGCAACGCTATCCATCAGGAAGTGTCATGGGCGCCTGAGTTCTGGGCGCGGAGATGGCGCTGAAATGCACGCGGATTCGCTGCAAGGCCGGTTCCTGACGGGAAAGCCCCTGGCGGCGCTTTGCGCCGCTACGCTGGGCGTGGTCCTGACCCTTGGCCTTTGGCCTTTCACCGCTCCCAGGAACGCCGTGGCTTGGATCCCGGGATCGAACGGCCTTCTCTTCGGCGACCCCGGAACCGCCGTGAGCCGCCCCGATTTCCCGCTGACAGCTCCGCGGGAGGCTCCGTGCAGCCTGGAAATATGGGTGCGGCCGGCCCGCACGCAAGCTTCCGGCACGCTGGCCGCGTTCTACACGCCGCGGAATCCCGAGTCCTTTGCGCTGCGGCAATCTCTCTCGGATCTGCTTTTGGAGCGCTCGGGGCCTCGATTGTCGCGGCTCTATGTGGACAACGTGTTCCAGCCGGCGCGCTCGGTATTCCTCACCGTCAGCTCCGGCCCTGGAGGCACGTCCGTTTACCTCGACGGCGCCTTGAAAAGAGCGGCCTCGGGGTTCCGCATCGACGCGAGAGATTGCGCGGGCCGGCTGGTCATAGGAACCCGGCCCGGNNGGCGCATTGCTGGGCCTAGCCATTTACCATAGCGAGATCGAGCCCGCCGAGGCCCGGCGGCGCTACCAAACCTGGCTCCGGGACGGACGACCGGAGCTGGAAGCCGCCGGCGTCCGCACCGCTCTATTCCTCTTCGACGAGCACGGCGGCGACTGGGCCTACAACCAGAACTCGGCAGGTCCCGACCTGTTCCTTCCAGACCAGTACGAGCTTCAGGACCAAGCGTTCCTGAAGCCGTTTTGGAAGGAGTTCGAGCTATCCTGGTCGTATTTCCGCGGCGCCGTGAAGAACATCGTAGGGTTTGTTCCGCTGGGCTTCCTCTATTACGCCTGGTTCGCCGTCAAAGCGCCGGCCCGCCGTGCGGNNCTGGAAGACCGTGCTGCTGGGATTCGCCGTCAGCCTCACCATCGAGGTCCTACAGGGCTTCCTTCCAACCCGCGACTCCGGAACCACGGATCTGATCACCAACACGCTCGGAACCTGGCTGGGCGTGCTGCTCTTCCAGCGGGTGGGGACCCGCTCACGGGTTTAACGGCCGCAAGGACCACTAACAGGCTGCTGAAAGACGCT
>PLGA01000398.1:0-176 GCA_003139735.1 Bryobacterales bacterium
CAGGTGGACACGCCGGAGCCGGGGACTCTCCTTCTTGCCGTGAGCGGTGTGCTGGGCCTGTGGCTGCGTGCCCGCCGCGCCAAGGCTCTCTGACGCAGGCAACCGGCGCTTGAACCAGGGGTTGGCGATGGAGACCGGCCCGCGGCGCGTTTAGTGACCCAGATGAATGCGTTCGG
>PLGA01000398.1:183-8166 GCA_003139735.1 Bryobacterales bacterium
CCAGAACGCCCGCCAAGCCGCCGACCCCGGCCAGCATGGCAAACAATAGCGACACCGCGCCCGGCTCGGGAACGGCGGCGTTTGAAACCTGGAACGTGATCTCCTGCACGTTTGTGAACGGCGACGGGTATGACCCCTCTGTATACTCGTACTGGCCCGCAGGGTAGATTGGCGCACTCGTACCTGGATACACTCCTCCCTCCCATGTGTACGACTGGAATATACCTTCGGCAGTGGTGAAAGCGAATCCAGAAATACCGCCGTTAGTGGAGCCGTCGGACGGCGTAAAGGTGGCAGGACTGGTCGGTGCTGGCGGCGCAAAAAAGATCAGATCGTCCAGCGCGGTGCCGTCTGCCAGAGGACTCGTGTCCAAGCCTGTTATCGCAGCGCCGTTTCGGACTCCGGTAATCCCGGTGATGGTGTACTCGTCGCCGCCGTCCGGAGTCACGGTTATAGTGCCGGACGCGGCGATTCCGGCGCCAGTGTAGCTGAAGTCGTAAATGTCCGCCCACGCTGCCGTTGGCACGATCAGGCAAGCGGCCAGAAGAAAAACGCAAAGATACTTCGTCATCTATTCCTCTTTCCGGCTTAACCCCTCCGGAACGCTAGCTCCGGCCTCAAAAGATCGATGCAAGACCCGAGCCAGCGTATACGCGTATTNNCCCGGCAGCCTGTAATCCATTGAAATTATGAGCGATAGCTCCCCAAGCCCAACGTCCCGCGCGTTCCTTGGCCGTTTACAAAGGAGTATGTTTGGGGTTTTTGTTGACTGTGATTATCAGGGAGTGCCCACGTTTTCGCACCCCCGGCCGACGCCTTCGTTCCTCCAGAGAGTGCCTGCCTGTTGACATCGCCTTCACCAAGTTCCCATTTTCGGGTAACCGCACGCGGAACTCCCCAGTCTTCGGAACCTGTTTCGACGCCTTGCCGCGGGCGCCGCCGGAAAGATCGTTGCCTCGCGCGCGCAACCGATTGGAAATGCGCCATAATAGGGTGTTTGGTCACGATATTGCACTGGCCTCCATGCCGATGGCTGAGATCCCTCAAACCGCCTCCGAAGAGTCCTCCTCCCGCAATCCCGGCCTGATGCCCCTCTCGATTCTCCGAACCGTTTGGAAGCATAAGATCCGGATCGGATTAGCTTGGATCCTGTTCACCGCCTGTGCGGTGGTAGTTGTGCGGATGCTGCCGACCGTGTACTCGTCGGAAGCCGTGATCCTGATCGATTCGCAGAAGATTCCCGAGAAGTACGTTTCTCCAACGGTGGCCTCCGATCTCGACGATCGAATCTCGACCATCCGGCAGACTCTTCTCAGCAGTGGAAACCTGAAGAAGATGATCGACGACTTCAACCTTTATCCCGAAGAGCGCAAGACACACTTTGAGGAAGAGATCCTGGATATCATGCGGAAGGATATCACCATCACGCTCGACCCCGTGGGCTCCGGAATGCAATCCGCCGACGGGAGCAGCGTAAGCGGCATGCTGAAGCAGGCCGCACAAGGCGCCGTGGCCTTCCGGATCGGATATCAGGGCCCGAATCCGGAACTGGTAATGCGCGTGGCCAACCGCCTGACAGACCTCTATGTCGAAGAGAACATGAAGACGCGGGAGAGCCAAGCGGCCGGCACGACCGAGTTCCTGGGCACTCAACTGAGCGAAGCCAAGGACCGCTTGGCAAAACTCGAAGCGGCCGTCAGCGCGTATAAGGTCGGCCACAACGGCGAGCTGCCGGAGCAGGAGCAATCGCTGGGCGCCGCTCTTTCCAGGCTCCAGACCGAGTTGGAGGCGAACCGCGAGGCGCTCAACCGGACCCAGCAGACCAAGGTAATCCTGGAAGGCGACCTCAACGGGATGCAGACCACTCTTGCGGCCCAGGTGCAGGCTTGGCGGCAGGCGCAAGAAGACGCCGCCGCGGGCGCCGCAGCCGCCAGGATCGACTCGTCCGGAAGGCTGGTACCGCAGAAGAAGAACTCCGAGATCCTCGAGCAGCAGCTTGAGGCGCTGTCGGGCAAGTACACCGAGAGCCACCCGGACATCGTCCGCCTGAAGGCGAACATCGAGACGGCGAAGAAGATCGAGCAGCAGGAGGCCGCAAAGACCGCGAAGGAAACGGCGGATGGCAAGGGCGGCCCTCCAACGGCGACCACCCGGCCCGAACCGGTCGAGTTCACGCACACGCGGCTGCAGATTGCCGAGTTGCAGGCGCAAATCAAGGCCGCCGACAAGGAAATATTGGACCGGGAGGCCGAGCAGCGGAACATCCTGGCCCAACTCGGTTCCTTCCAGAAGCGCCTCGACAGCTTGCCGGTGCGGGAACAGGAGATGGCGGGGCTGACGCGCGACTACCAGATGTCCAAGGAGAATTATGCGTCGCTTCTGGACAAGAAGATGGCCGCCGACATGGCGCTCGATATGGAGAGGCGGCAGCAATCGGAGCGCTTCGAAGTGCTGGACCGGGCGCAGGTTCCGCAGAAGCCGATCAAGCCGAAGCGCCCGCAGTTGTACGCCGGCGGAACGGCTTTGGGCCTGGCGCTTGCGCTGGCGCTGGGGCTCATGGCCGAGTTGCGCCGGAATGTGGTGCTGGGCGAATGGGAACTGCCCGAAGGTACGGCGATTTTGGGCCGCTTGCCCTACATCGAGGTCCCGGTTCGATCCGGCGAGACGAAACCGAACGAGCGGCGCCGTTGGTTCACGCGCAAGAAGCGGTTGGCGGCAGCGTCCGCGGCAACCCTGGCAGCGCTCGCGGTTGGCGCGCATTGGCCGTTGGGGCGATTCTGACCATGTATAACGAGTTCTTCGGCTTGAGCAAGGAGCCGTTCCGCCTGACGCCCGATCCGGAATTCTTGTACCTTACGCCGCAGCACCGCGAAGCGCTGGCGGGGATCACGTACGCGATTGTGGGGCGCAAGGGATTCACGGTGCTTACCGGCGATGCCGGGACGGGCAAGACGACGCTGCTCACACGTGTCTTAGGCCATTTGCCTACCGCTCGGGTGCAATCGAGCGTGATCATCAACCCGACCCTGTCACCCGCGGAATTCCTGGAATCCACTATGCTGGATTTTGGCTTCCAGGAAATACCGGACAGCAAGGCGCAACGCATCGTGCAATTTCAGGCCTTCCTTTGGAAGGCGCAGCGAGAGGGCAGGATAACGGCGCTGATCGTCGATGAGGCTCACAAGCTGAGTCTGGAGGTGCTGGAGGAGATTCGCCTGCTTGGGAACTTCGAATCAGCCCAGGAGAAACTGCTCCAGGTGGTCTTAGTGGGCCAGAGCGAGCTCGATGAGATGCTGGATCGCGAACCTCTCAGGCAATTCAAGCAGCGGATTGCGATGCGGCTGGCCATCGCACCTTTGACGGCGTTGGACGTCGAGCGGTACATTTCGCACCGTTGGATGAAGGCGGGTGGGGCGCGCTCGCCGTTCACTGAGGATGCCATATTGGCCGTCGCTCAGGCCTCGCGGGGAATCCCGCGAGTGATCAACGTGATCTGCGACAATGCGCTGATGCAGGCGTTCGGAGAGGCGTCGGCGCGGGTCGAAAGACAGCATGTGCTTGACGTCGCCAAGGAGCTTCGTCTCATCGCCTCGGCATCGCAGCCGGCCGCGGCCGTTACCCAACCCGTCGCTTCTCCTCAGGTGAGGGTGGCCGTGGCCCAGCCTCTGGCCCCGCCGCCGATGAACGGGTCGGCCGCCTTTGCCGCCCATCCATTCAAGACGCTGGAGCGCTACAACGTCGGAGTTCCTCGGCGGTCGTTACCGGCGCGGCTCTTGACCAAACTCAAACTGAGGCAGAAAGTGGAAACCCCGTGAGCAGGTTATATGACATCTTGAGCAACGGCAGCGGGGAGATCGCGGACCTGGTTCGTCCACTTGTAGATGTCGCTCCTGCTCAGGCGCCACAGGACAAGATAGAGCCCGCATTCGCGCCGGCGTCAATGCCTCCGCAGAGTGAAGTCCCGCCCGCGGCCGTGCCTTCCGGCGGCGCCGCCGCCCAGTTCCGCACCATTAGCCTGCGGATCCCGGCGCCTTCTCCGCTGCTGCCATTCGAAGGCGCGAACCATCGCCCGAGCGAGCAGTACCGCATCCTGCGCACGAAAATCGTGCAACACCCCAAACAGCCTCGCGTCATCGTCATATCCAGCCCGGCTGCAGGGGATGGAAAGAGCGTCACAGCCGTCAATATCGCCGCCGCGTTGTCCTTGAAGAGCGAAGCCGAGGTGCTGCTGGTCGACGGCGATTTCCGCAGATCGGCGATTCACGGCCAGCTCGGCATTCCGGAAGCGCCGGGGCTGGCTGACATGCTGAGGGGAACCTGCGCTCTCGAAGACGCCGTGGTCCGGACCCGCGAGTTTCCCCATCTCTTTGTACTGGCCGCCGGAGCGCTGCAAAGCAACCCCGTCGAATTGCTCGATAGCGCCGCATGGCGGGCGCTTTGCGCCAGGCTCCGAGAGCGGTTTCGTTACGTCATTGTAGACTCCCCGCCTGTCGGCGCGGTGGCCGATTACGATTTGATTCAGGCAGCTTGCGACGGCGTAATTCTGGTAATCCGGCCCGACCACACGGACCGCACTTTGTGCATGAAAGCGCTGGAGACTGTGCCCAAAGCCAAGTTTTTAGGCGTGCTATTAAACTGTGTCCCGGAATGGTCGCTCGCAAAGCACGCCGGAGCCGATTACTATTACTACGCCGGGGCGAAACCCTACCCCCGAGAGCAGTGAAGCGGCGCCTACAGGCTGGACGAATGCGGTAGGGTTACTTGTCGCGAACTGTCACTACCGGCTCCGTCATCGTGAAAAACGGCGCGCGGTGCTAACCTGGGAAACGTCATGGGAGGCCTCACGGGGGGGCAATGCAAAGCAAGTACTCGATTTTGGCTCTGGGGATCGCGGCAATAACGCTGGCCACGTCGGCGTCTGGAGCACCGGTCGTCGCCATAACCGTTGCCCCGGCGGCGCTGAACTTTGGCAACGCAACGGTGGGGGTGAGCACATCCGCCACGCAGCAGGTGACCATCACGAACACGAGTTCGTCGGCGGTCACCATCAGCGCATTGCCGATTACCGGCAGCGGAGCGGGCAGTTTTGCCGTCAGCGGCGTCACCTTTCCCATTCAGCTTGCGGCCAAAGACAGCGTCAGCGTCACGATCGCCTTCACGCCAGCCAACGCCGGCAGCGAGACGGCGAGCCTGGGCGTCACCGCGACGAGCGCCGGTAAGGCGGTTGGGGCCGGCAGCGTTTCGCTCTCCGGAACCGGCGTCAGGCTGATGATCGGCCTCGGGATCAGTTCGCTGGCATACGGCAGCGTACTCGACGACCCATCTTCGCCTCCAACTCAGACTTTCACGATGACGAACGCCGGAACGGGAAACCTTACGGTTTCGGGCATTTCGATCAGCGGGGGCGGCGGCGAGTTTAGCGCCACAACGGCTCCTTCCATCCCGTTCACGCTGACGCCGAACCAGACCGTGGCAGTCGAAGTGAGATTCGACCCGGCGGTGGGCGGAACCGCAACGGGCGAAGTCTCGATTGTCAGCAGCGCCACCAACTCGCCATCCGTCCTATCGCTCACGGGCACGGGCATCCATTGGGTGTCTCTGAACTGGACGGCGAGCGCTTCCCCGGAAATCATCTTGTATAACGTATATGAAGGGACGGTTTCCGGCGGGCCGTATATCAGGCTCGGGTCGTTGACAGGGACCACGTATGAGGACGGCGAATCGGGGCTCGCTCCCGGATCGACGCAGTACTACGTTGTCACGGCGGTGGATGACACCGGCTTGGAGAGTTCTTACTCGAACGAGGCGAGCGTCCTCATCCCCACGCCCTGATTCCGCTTGACAATCCGCCAAACCCGTCGCGATGCGCCTATGGAGTTTCCCGACCACCGTGGGGCGAAGATAACGCCGGGGAGATTAACCTTGGAGACGCAGAACTGTCGGGACCCGGTGAGGAGCGAGATCCCGTGTATCTGTATGCCTGGCACTTTGGCGCTTGCGAGAACTTACCCATCTGATATCCAAAAATGACTCAGGCATTCTAATCTGAGCCGCGGACCTTCGGCCTGATCCGGGCGGCCGCCAGTCCACCCAGGAGCGCCGCGCCATAAAGGGCCAACGAAAGCAGAGTCGCTGGCTCTGGAGCGCCTACGAAGGAGTTATACGCGTACAATACGTCTAGGGCAAGCAGAAGCAGTAAGCAGATACACGCCGACCGCTACGACTGCCAATGGCCGTTGACGGTTCATGATGAACTGCCCTGTGGGGCGAGTTGCTCCTTCGTGCCTATTATCCCAGATGTGGTGTCGGAGACGGCTGAAGTTCGGGGGCGCGTCGCGGTTACGGCTTACGGGGAAGGCACGGCAGCCTGGGCCGGATCGGAATAGGCGCTTTCATTGCCGCTGCCATCTACAGCGGTAGCCACATAATAATAGGCTTGGCCGGACTGGACGGCGCCGTCGGTGTAGCTGGTTCCAGCCACGGGAGAGGCAGTCAACTTGGTATATGGCCCGCCGAGCGTGACGCCGCGGTACACATTATAGCCAACGACATTCGAGGACGTGCTGGCCGTCCAGCTCAACGCCACACTATGAGTTCCGGTAACGCAACCGCCCCCCAAAGCGGCATTCACGACTCGTTGCACGACGATGATGTTGCACACCCCAGATCCGTAGATGTTGGCAGTGCAAGGGGCCAGCCCCATTATCATGTCCACCGACAACTGCACGTCCACGATGTTGACCGAACCGTCCTGGTTCAAGTCGCACGCGTTGGCCGCCTGAGCCCAAGCGGAAGAGTCGAGCGCGAGTAGGCACGCCCCCACGGCCAAAACCCTCAGGCCCACTGGGAATGATACTTTGTTTGCCATTGACGACCCTCCAGCCCTTGCACGCCTAGCCAACGCAACTCATAAAGATGAAACTCCCGCTACGGGCGCTCTATTGTGGCGCCGCACTCCGAATTCTACAGGCGCCGCCTGTTTTCGTCAATCCTATCGAAAGTTCTTGCAACGGGGTTCGTTCATCGTTTCCAGTGCCAAAACATGGCGCTTCGGCGTTTGTACTTTCAGCGCAACACTTCTTCCCCAGTGGGATAAACGGTTCTCGCTCTTGCGGATAATCGTCGGTCTCCACGCTGCCCTCCCGCCCCTTGCGGCGACTATAGGTGGATGTTTCAGGCTCGCTGAGGTGAAGTTTGACCGCATTGTAAGGCCCTGATCGGGGCCCCTTCAGCGGTTTAACTTTAGGCAACGTCCTGCAACCGCCGAAAAGCAGTATTGAACGAACAGGCGCTGCATTTCTAAGGTGAAATGTGCCCCGGTGTGAGGGTGCCGGGATAATTCGGATAATCAAACCTCATGTGGAGATTTGCCTTTGTGTTTAGTGATATCTTCAAACGGGCGCTGAGTCGGGCGGTCCAGGGGACCCTGATTATTGCGGCGTTGGTCTCAGCCGCAAGCCCCTCCTTTGGTCAGGATACATTGGCGCTATCATCCGGCACTGCGGCCGCGAATGGCGCCGCGACGTTGAATCTGAGCTTGACCTCTCCCACCGGCAGCGAGCCCGCCGGTCTTCAGTGGACTCTAACGTATTCTCCGGGGGATATCGTCTCAATGAGCGCGGTTGCCGGCGCCAGTGCCACCACAGCGGGCAAGTCGCTCACCTGCTCGGCTAGTTCAGGATCCTACGCCTGCCTGCTGGCTGGTCTGAACACCACCGTGATGCAAAATGGGGTTGTAGCGGTCGTGAGCGTGACGATGGCGACCGGCGTCGCGAGTACGACTATCAACGTCACGAACACATTAGGAGCTACCGCTGATGGGTCCGCGTTATCGGTAACCGGATCTGGCGGAATCTTAACGGCCGCGACGCTACCCTTACCAACCTTGAGCGGGCTGAGCTGCGCGCCCTCCAGCCTGGGCTCGGCGGCTACGTCCACCTGCACCGTGACGGTCTCGCAGACGGGCGGGGCGACCGTGGCGCT
>PLGA01000524.1 GCA_003139735.1 Bryobacterales bacterium
TGCCGTTGGTTGCCGTAGAAAACGGCGTCAACGCCTGGATAGATGCCCTGGTACTTCACTTTGCCATAAACAGCGATGCCGCTGCGCCACTTCTTCGGATCGTTACCGATGAAATAGTTGGCCACGCCCGGAAGTTGGTCCGCGCCGGAGATTTGCGCGTTGCGTTCGGCGCCCAGCAGCTCCATTCGGAAAACCGACGGCGGGGCTTTGACGCCAGCCGGCGTCCGCAGCGTGAAGACAGCTTCGTTCGATGTAAGAAACAGCGCGTAGCCGTCGCCGCGGGATAGAAACTTCACTTGGCTGTCGGTTTGGCCCTGATTGGCCTCGAAGCTCAAGGGCACGGCCAGGAGGGCCGCCTTGGCCGGTTTCGCGTTGGCCGGGTTTTCCGGTGAATCCGCGAAGATGCCCCCGGCCGTCAAGCTCCAAAGAACCATGGACATCAGGATGATTCCGCTTGTGCGCGCCGTGGAGCCGGCGTGGGCTGATAAGGTTCGTCCGTTCGCCATGTGCTGTTCCTCCGTCAGTCCCGCGAGGAATGCACCGGTGAGCCATTCCGAGGAAATGACGAGTTATAGATGCATCAGCGCGCGTTTCGCTTCGGTTATTGTTTGAAACGCTAACTGGCCTCGCGATTCGGTTGAAACAAGCGTTTCGACAGGACGACCGCGAGCGCGATGGCCGAAGCGGCGACGGCGGCCGCCAGCGCGAGGACCGGTCCAGGCCGAAGCATGGCGGTAGCCGAGGGGTCCGCGAGGAGCGCCGGAAAATTGCGATGGTACCAGGGCAGCAGGCGGACGAGCGTCGTGCGGCCCTCGGAGTATCCGGCGTATAGGGGAATCAGCTTCGCCCAGTACGTTGCGGTTATGATGTAGGCGGACCAACACACGAACCACGCGCCGATGGATGCGCCGGGGGCGCCCGCGCGCGCCAAGCCACAGAAGAGAACCGACAACAGGACGGGAATCAGAGGCTCGATGTACCACGGACTGGCGGTAGTAGAGACTCCGTTGCTGAACCAGAAGGAAACCGTGGCCGAGTAGAGCAGGGAGACGGCGTACATGGCGCAACCGCTCCACACCACCAGCTCACGGGCCGGCGGCTTTCCGTGCGCGATGGAGCGAAAGGCGTACGCCACGAGGGCGGCCAGGTAGCCGAGGGCCAGCATGGAGAGCGTGATGAATGAGAATCTCCAGAACGAATTGTTTCCCGTCCACAAGCTTGCGAATAGCATTTCTTTGAGCGAGGCTAACCATGGCACGCGAGTGAAGGCCGCGGCGATCCCATGCCAGTTCGCGCCGCCGTTGGTTTCCTGCATTCCGCTGAGGTTGCGGTACAGAAGCAGATTGCGCAGGTACCATGGGCCGGCGCCCGCGAGCGTCAGTCCCACGAAGCATGCGGTTCCGCGCCAAGGGAGCGCTTTCTTCCAGGCGAGTCCCACGACCACGCAGACGGCGATGGGGAGCAGGGCCAGGAAATAGGCCTTGGCGAGCAATCCGGCCACCAGCGCAACGGCCAGCAGGACGGCGTTACGGACCGTGGGGCTTTCCACGATGGCCGCCAAACGGTCGAAGAGCGCGACCATCAGGGGCAGGGCAAGCCAATCGTTCGAGACGTGCGCGGTAGTGGCGTAGAACATCTGCGACGAGAGGACGGTGAAAACCAGGGGACCTTCCAACCGATGGGACAAGTGGAGCCGCCGCGCGAGCAGGAACAGGAAGAAGGCCGTCACGGCGCTTGCAAAGACGCCACAGACCAGACGGAGGCGCCAAATCCGGGCAGGGAGACTCAACGAGGACCACAGGCGGTCGGCGACGGCGAGAAGCAGATACGCAAGCGGCGCCTGGTGGGCTTCGTAGTTGAGACCGACGGAAGCGGCGTATCCTCTTGGGAGGCGATCGAGCCGCGCCCGCGTGCGAGCCCGTTCGCCGGGCGGCATGCGGAAATAATCTTCGTAGGTAGTGACTTGGGGGAGATTGGCCTTCACCGATGGGCTGGCGGGAGCGATATCGAGGGACGCCCAGACCTCGTCCGATATAGGCGCCTTACCAAGCCGCGGGAGGGTATGGCGTTCCGACAGCTCCTGCACGTAGGCGTAGTGAAAGGGCTCGTCGAACCCCTCCCATAAGGGGAGGAGCGACGCATACAGAACCGCGTTTAAGATCCCGTAAGCAACGAGCGCCAGGCGCATGGAAGAATGGCCGCCAACCAGCTTCGTCGAAGACGCGTCACGTGGCCNNCAACCGGCGCGCAGGATGCCATCCTGCCCCACAACCTGAGATGTCTTCGCTTAGAGGACCAGTGTAACGAATTACAATAAAGGACAGTGCCGAAATACTACCTGACCACCCCACTTTATTACGTGAATGCGGCGCCGCACATCGGGCACACGTACACCACCATGGCCGCGGAGACCATCGCGCGGTTCCAGCGCATGCAGGGATTCGACGCGGTGATGTTCACCGGTACGGACGAGCACGGCCAGAAGGTGGAGCGCGCGGCGGAGGCCATGGGCAAATCCCCGCAAGAGTTCGCCGATGCCATCTCGGCGGAGTTTCGCAACCAGTGGGAGAAGCTCAATATCCGCGTGGACCGCACCATACGCACCACCGACCCGCGGCATCACCGTGTGGTGCGTTGGCTGTTCCAGCGGTGCCTGGACAACGGCTTCATCTACAAGGGCAGCTACACCGGGCAGTATTGCGTTTACGACGAGCTGTACGTCAATGAGGCCAAGCCGGGAGATCCGTGCCCCGAGTGCGGGCGCACGACCGAGACGGTGACGGAAGAGAACTACTTCTTCAAGCTTTCGGCCTTCACGGAGCGGCTGCTGGAGCTTTACGAAACGCAGCCGGATTTCATTCTGCCCGAAACGCGGCGCAATGAAGTGCTGTCGTTCGTGCGGCAGGGACTCAACGACCTTTCGATCAGCCGCACCACTCTCAAATGGGGCATTCCGCTGCCCGTCGAGGGACATCACGTATTCTACGTTTGGTTCGATGCGCTGATTGGCTATATGAGCGCGGTGGATGGCGAGGACTTGTGGCCGGCGGACCTGCACTTGATCGGCAAGGAGATTGTGCGGTTCCACGCCATTTTCTGGCCGGCGTTTCTGATGGCGGCCGAGCTGCCGCTGCCGAAGCGGATCTTCGCGCATGGATGGCTGCTGTTCGAGAACGACAAAATGAGCAAGTCGCGCGGAAACATTGTGCGGGCGGAGCCGATCCGGGAGGTGATGGGGGCCGACGCGCTGCGCTACTTCCTGCTGCGCGAGATTGTGTTCGGACAGGACGGCGCTTTCAGCTACGACGCGCTGGTGAACCGCTACAATTCGGATCTTGCCAACGGGTTGGGCAACCTGGCCAGCCGCACGCTGACGATGATCGGGCAGTACCGCGGCGGCGCGATTCCGGAAGGCGGCGAGACGGAGATCGCGGCGCTGGCGAACGACACGATCCGGACGGTGCGGGGCGCGTTCGGGAGGTTCGAGTTCTCGAAGGGCCTGGAAGCCGTTTGGGCGCTGATCTCGGCGGTAGACAAGTTCATCGTGCAAATGGCCCCGTGGAAAGTCTGGCGGCAGCGCGACGACGCTTCGCAGCGGCAGTTGGATGTCACGCTCTATACGGCTGCGGAAGCGTTGCGCATCGCCACCGCGCTGCTTGCGCCCGTGTTGCCGCAATCGGCCCCGAAAATCTGGGCGCAACTGGGGATGACGGAGCCCATCGAAGCGGTTCGCTTCGACACGCTGGCATGGGGCGGCCTGCCTCCGGGACAGAAGGTCGGCGAGGTCTCCGGCGTGTTTCCGCGCATCGAGCTGAAAGAGGCGGTGGCGAAAATGCGCGCCATGGAGGAGCAGGTGACGGCGGGGCAAGCGGCGCTGCTGGGGAAGAAAACGGAACCGGCGCCCGCGCCCGCGGACGGGGGGATCGGCATCGAGGATTTCTCCAAAGTGGAGCTGCGCGTGGCGCAGGTGAAGACCGCCGAGCGCGTGAAGGGCGCCGACAAGCTGATGCACATGAAGGTGGATATTGGGGAAGCGGAGCCGCGCAGCATCGTGGCCGGCATCGCCGAAGCCTACACGCCGGAGCAACTGGTGAACCGCAAGGTGGTGATTGTCGCCAATTTGCAGCCTAGGAAGCTGCGGGGGATCGAATCGAATGGCATGATTGTGGCGGCGTCCGTGGAAGGCGGGAAGCCGGTGCTGGCCGGATTCCACGAGGACATCCCGGTGGGAGCGCGGCTGAAGTGATAGACCACCGGCCTTCGGCCGGGGGCCGGTCAGGGGACCGGCCGCAGACCTGGGGGTCTGCCCCACCGCTGGTCGATTCGCACTGCCATTTGGACGATCCGCAATTCGACGCGGACCGGGATGCGGTGGTCGAGCGCGCCCTGGCCGCCGGCGTGAGCCGCATGCTGGCGATCGGCACGGGCAGCGGACCGCCCGACCTGGAGGCCGCCATACGGCTGGCGGAGCGGTATCCCTTTATCTATGCGACGGTGGGGGTGCATCCCCACGACGCATCGAAGGCCACCGAAGAAACCTTCACGCGCCTGAAGGAACTGGCGGGGCATCCCAAGGTGGTGGCGATCGGCGAGATCGGGCTCGACTACCATTACGATTTCTCGCCGCGGGACGCGCAGCAGGCGGTTTTCGCGCGGCAAGTGGGGATTGCGGGCGAGTGCGGGAAGCCCATTGTCATCCACACGCGCGAAGCGTGGGCGGACACCGTGGCGCTGCTGCGGCCGGGGGCCCCGGTGACCGGCATCCTGCACTGCTTCACGGGCGACGAGCGGCAGGCGCGCGAAGCGCTCGACCTGGGGTTCCATCTTAGTTTCGGCGGCGTCCTGACGTTTCCGAAGGCCGAAGCCGTGCGCCAGGCGGCGCGCATGGCGCCGGAAGACCGGCTGGTGGTGGAGACGGACTGCCCTTATCTGGCGCCCGTGCCGCACCGCGGCAAACGCAACGAACCGGCCTTTTTGACCGAGGTGGTGCGCCGCCTGGCGGTGGAACGGGGCCGCTCTCCCGAAGAGATTGCCGAGGCCACCACCCGAAATATCGAGCGCCTGTGTTTGCGGGGCGGGGCTGCTCCTTTGTAAACTGGTTGAACTACATGAATTTAGGCAAGGTTGGGCAGGCTTTCACGGCACGGGAGATTTTCGACTTGATCCAGGACGACCTGGAGCGGGTCGAAAGGAAGATTGCGGCCGAATCCGTGGCGTCCGCCGATGCGGTGACGGCCATAGGACAACACCTGCAATCGGCGGGCGGCAAGCGGCTGCGTCCGGCCTTGCTGTTGCTCTCGGCGAAGTTGCTGGAGGGCGACGCCCGCGAAACCTCGGCCGCGGCCATTCGTCTGGGCGCGGTGGTCGAGATGGTTCATGCCGCGACGCTGGTACACGACGACGTGATCGACGCCGCCGAGACGCGCCGCGGGCGGCCCTCCACCAACATGACGTGGGGCAACCACACATGCGTGCTGGCGGGCGACTGGCTCTACATGCAGGCTTTCCAGATTGCGCTGCGCGAGCGGAACTTCCAGATTCTGGATCTGCTGATCGGCCTCACGCAGATCATGGTGGAAGGCGAGTTGCTGCAATTGGAGCGCATCGGCAAGATCGATATCAGCGAAGCCGATTGCATGGAGTTGGTGGACCGCAAGACGGCGCGCCTCTTCTCGGTGTGCGCGCAGTTGGGCGCATTGGCCGCCCGCGGCGGCGACGGGGCGCGGGAGAAGCTGGGCGAATACGCCTGGAACCTGGGCATGGCGTTCCAGTTGGTGGACGACGTGCTGGATTTCACCGCCCGCGAGAAGACCCTCGGCAAGCCTGTGGGCGGCGATCTGCGCGAGGGCAAAGTGACGCTGCCGCTGGTATACGCGCTGGAGCGCGCCACGGCGGAAGAGCGCAAGCTGGTGGGAACTATCCTGCGGCAGCGCAATTACGAGACCGTGCCGTTCGCGCGCGTTCTGGTGTTGCTCGAACAGTACGGCGGGATTGAGCGCGTGAGGGAACGCGCCCAGGCCTTCACGGACAAGGCGCGCAGGATCGTCTCCGAATTTCCGGAATCGCCCTACCAGCGGGCGCTCATGGCGGTGACCGATCTGGTGACGGAACGCGACCATTAGGGCTTGCGAGACAGGAGCCCAAATCTAAGCCTGACGCGGAGACGCGGAGACGCGGAGAAGACCGCCTAGCGGGAGTTTACTCGAAA
>PLGA01000148.1:0-7740 GCA_003139735.1 Bryobacterales bacterium
GCGATGGTGAAACAATCGTGCAGTTCGGCGAATTGGATGTCCTTGGCTTCCACGCCCGCCATGCGGTATGCCTGGGCGGCGGCGCGGCGGACGGCGGGAAACGTGGTGATGTCCGGCTTGCGGTCGAGCGCCACGTAGTCGGAGGCCTGAGCGATGCCGAGCACGCGCACCGGCCGGTCCGTGAATTCGGCGGCCCGATCGAGAGGGGCCAGGATCACGGCCGCAGCGCCGTCGCTGATCAGGGAGCAATCGTAGACCGTCAGCGGATCGGCCACGGGCTTGCCGTTCAACGCCTGTTCCAGCGTGATGACCTTGCG
Organism: Bryobacterales bacterium; assembly: GCA_003139735.1. Taxonomy (GTDB): domain Bacteria; phylum Acidobacteriota; class Terriglobia; order Bryobacterales; family Bryobacteraceae; genus BOG-224. The sequence goes on from PLGA01000148.1 coordinate 318, forward strand.
CATGTGCGCGCCGGGATTGAGAGCGCCATTGGCGTGGTTCTTGACCGCGACGGCGGCCAGGTGCTCGCGCCGCGTGCCGTAGTCGTGCATGTGGCGCCGCGCAATCATGGCGAACAGCGAGGCGAAGGTGTTGCCCGCGCGCATCTCGCCCGTGCAATCGCCGGCCCCGGCCAGGATTTCGCTGACGCGCGGCGTAGGCTGCGAAGTCATTTTCTCCACGCCCACCACCATCACCACGTCGTGAATGCCCGCCGCCACTTCCGCCCACGCGTGAAAGAACGCCGAACCTCCGGATGCGCAAGCGGCCTCCACCCGAGTGGAAGGCACGCCCAAAATGCCCAGCGCCATGGAAATGTAGGGCGCGAGGTGGTTCTGGCCGGCGAAGGATGGACCGGCGAAGTTGCCCAGGTAAAAGGACTCCACCCGCTCCGGCGCGGCGTGCGCGTTGCGCAGGCAATTCCCGCCAGCCTCCACCGCCAGCGAACGCAAGTCCCGATCCGGGAACGCCCCGAACGGCGTCTTGCCCACGCCGATCACGGCTACAGGCCTCATAGTTAAATGGTAACGCCCCATAGTCACCGGTTGCGGAGGGCTGACGACGTTCGGAGAATCACTGGGGCTTCACGAGGGCGGCTTCATCCCTGCCGGTGAGGATGTCGTGGTTGATGTTGAGCAGGATGCGCTTCGGCTGGGCTGATAGGGCGACCCGGAACTCGCGCGTCGTGTTGCCCCACATGGCGGCGGCGCCGACCCGCTGCACGCCGGTGGAGAATTCGCCGAAGACAGGGACGGGCATTCGGAAACCGGGTGAGACGTTGCTCTGGGTGAGTCTGACGGTGAGAAGGACGCCGCCTTTTTCGTTTGGCTTCAGAGAATACTCCAGACGATAATTCGGGACGTCCGTGGTGTAGAGCCATTCGCGGAAGAACCAGTCCATGCGGTGGTTGCCCTCGAGATCCATGGCGCCCTTCATGTGCTTTTCGACGACGGACTGGAAGTCCCCGGTCGAGACCGAACGGTTGGCGTAGCGGGCAATGAAGTCCCGGATCATGGCCTGGAAGTCCTGGTCGCCGGTTTGGGGGTCCCACATCATGGCGCGAAGCATCTGCATGACGAATCCGCCCTTGTTGGTGTTCAGCGCGTAGCTGGCGTTCGGCGTCACGGCGGTGTCGTTCAGAATGCCCATCCAGACGGGACCGGCGGGATTCACGGCGGGGCCGCCTCTGCCTGCGAGGAGCAGCGCGTCCCGGGCGTGGGTCCAGTGGTCCGTATACTCGCCGTTGCCGGCGGCTGTATCGAACAGGCTGTCGGAGAAGTTCACAAGGCCCGCGGTCAGCCAGTCATCGTGAAAGGTTGCCGGGGTGAGCAGGTTGCCCCACCACTGGCGGGCGAGCAGGCCCGGGTAGGATTCGTCGATCATGTTGCGAGCGCTCTGGGGCACGCCTTCCGCTGCCACGGCCGAGTACCCGGCGAGACCCAGGGTCGAGGCAAAGACCAGGCCCGGAAGAGAACCGCCCATACCCTCGACCACCGACAGGTGGCCGTAAGGCGACGGGCCGAACCAACTGCCGAAGAGGCGGAGCAACTGGCCGGTTTGGTCGAGAATGGAGCGCGGCGACGGCGCGTGTGGGTTCAGACCGAAGAAAGCGGTGTACACGGTCATCGGCGTGCCGGTGATTTCGTCGGTTCCGGTGTGGATTTCGGGATAGGCCTGTCGTCCGGGCATGCGAAACACGGCCTGCTCGATGGGGACATCGGTTACCCACTCGGATACGTTGTAGCCCTCTTCGCGCGACTGGCTTATGAGTTTGCCTACGGCCACGATGATATCGGCGCGCGGAATGTGGAACGTGAGGTCGTAGGTGGCGCGGCTGGCGGGACCGGAAGGAGTCGGGTACCAGACCCGGCGCAGAGGCACGCCACCGCGCTCGCTCTGCAGAATTTCACCGCCTTTGTATTCGAATGTGACATCGTAGCTGCGCCCGGTCATGAGGGGTTCCGGCATCTGTAGGTAGAACGAGCCGTCATGGCCTCGGGATTCCTGAACGAAGGGGATTTCGACGCCGTTGAACCTTAGGTGCTGGACCCCCAGGTCGGGTACCAGGTCGAACTTGACCATCCGGACGCCGTCCTGAAGCGCGTGGAAGCGCATGGCGCAGACAACCTGAAGGTCGGGGCGGTTACCGAGGAGGTTTTCGCCGCGGATGAATGAGTCGATTTTGTAGTGGTCGGGGGCGATCAGGCGCTTTTCCTCGGTGGAGCTTTCGCGCCCGGCCTCGACTTCGGCGACTGTGTGGGAGAGATACCAAAGGCCGTCGCTGTCATGAGAGGCCGTGGCGTTGCTGGCCGGATCGAAGTTCATCAGGGCGACTTCTTCGGGCGTCTGCAGGACCGGCAGCGCTCCGTGCGGATTGACCAGGAAGCGCAGGTCCGCGTGCTTCTTTCCGTGGATGAACGCGCGGAAGGAGCCGGGCTTCTCGTGGTTGTAAAGCTCGGTGAGAACTTCGGCGTCGTAGTTGGGGATGTCCTGATAGTTGAGGAGCCGTTCGAGCTGGGTCAGCGGATGGGACACGGTAGCAGGGACCGGCAGGCCCAATTTCGGGCTGCTATAGAGAACGGGCTGCTGCACGCGGCGCGTCTGGAGAATGGCGTTTACGCGTTTCAGCGCCTGCTGCTGTTTCTGGGCGGACTCATCTGCCTCGACGGAGTGCTGCTTGATTTCGTCGGCGGTGGAGTCGGTGAAGTAGATGACCAGGGCGGTGAAGTCCTCGCTGACTTCATCGGCGCCCATCATTCTATGAAGGTGCTGAGCGGCGAGGTTGAAGGCGGGTTTGAGATGGAAGTTGCCCTCGCCGACAAACGCGGCGACGGTGAGGCGGCCCATCACGGCGGGTTCGAAGCTGAACGATCCGGACCGGAAGGTGAACGTGCCCGCGTCGCGGGTCAGGGTGAAGTTCTCAACCTGCCGGACTTGGCCGAGTTTGCTGTTGCGAAGGGCGATGTAGTTGGGGTCGGAATTGGCGAGCGGCGAGCGGCCGCCTGAGACCTTCACCGATGTGGTGAGCGCGCTGATTTTGAGTGAGACGGTGAGCGAAGCTGGTTGTGCGCCGACCTTGACCTGGCCTTGGTACTCATCGAAGCTCTGTTTGGCGACGGAGACGCGGTAGGCGCCGGCGGGNNGAGGGTAGGCGCCGGCGGAAAGCCCGTCGAAGACGGCGCGGCCCTGGACGTCGGTTCGCTTTTGTGGCAGCGCGGGACCGGACGGCGGTCTGAGGGTGACTGCAGCGCCGCCGACCAGCGCGCCGCTGGGGTCTTTGACGGTGATGGTCAGCGTCGCCGCCATCAGCAGCGACGGGAAAAGAGCGGCGCCGAGTCCGCACAGCGTTGTTTGGAAAGTCATTGGGCCATCTTGGCCTTTCCGGTAACAGTATACGCCGCGAGGGACGCGATAGAATGGCTCTGGGCGGCCCCGCCGCTTTCTATTCCACGTTTTCCGGGTTTTAGCGTCATCATCTATAGAGCCTGTGGAAACTGCCGTTTGCTGGCGCATGAGCGAAGTCATCGAGCCCGGCCTGGAGCTCATGGAGCGACAGAATCGCTTTGTTTCCGAGAACTTACGGCGAATCTTCGTGCAGATTTACCGGATGGTCGGGAGCGTCGCGGATGCTCAGGACCTGACCCAGGAGGCATTTATCAAGGCGCTCGAACGCCAGGACCAAGTCAAGGACGAGGCCAAGGCCGCGCATTGGCTGTCGCGGATTGCCACCAATACGGCGATCGATTTCCTCCGGCGCAGCGGCCGGGTGACGTTTTGCGAAATCGACGAGGCTCCGGTGAGCCACGCGGAAAGTCCGGAGGAGATTTTGCTCCGGTCCGAACAGCGGGATTATCTGGAAGACGGTTTGCGCCTTCTCACCGCCCGGGAGCGGGCGGCGCTCATGCTGCGCGACGTGGAAGGCTTGCCGGCGGAAGAAGTGGCGGAACGGATGAATTGCTCGAAGGCCACGGTGCGGTCGCACATTGCGAACGCCCGCATCAAGTTCCGCCGGTACGTGGAGAATAGGAAGCGGTAGGAAGATGAAGCATCCGAATCGAGCGACGTTGGCATTGCACGCGGGCGAAGACCTCGGTCGATTCGCCTACTGGCGGACCAGCCGGCACCTGGCGAAATGCGAGGTGTGCCGGGCGGAAATAGCCGCGTTCGACGCCGTGCGGGGGATTCTTCCCGAATTGTCTCCGATTCCCGAAGTCCCCTGGAACCGGCTGGCGGCCGAAATGAAGGTGAATATACGGCTCGGGCTGGCGGCGGGCGATGCGCTGCTGCGCGAGGCTGTACCGTTCGCCTGGACCAGCGCGGCCGTGGCGTTCGCCAGCGTGGCGGTAGTGTTGGCGGCCGGGCTGGCTCTGCAGCATGCTTCGCCGCGGATGGGCAAGGCGGGGTTTCAAGGCGTGGAATTGCAGACTACCGCGAATGGCGGCATTCAAGTGCGGGAAGGAAACGGCGCGCTGGGGTTGCTGGACAACGGCGCGAAGGATGTGAACTACACGGCTGGAGCGCAAGGTTCCATGAGGGCCCAGAACGTGGATCCGGAAACGGGCCACGTGACGGTGACGAATGTTTATGCGAATTAGAACTTTAGGACCGGTGGCATTCCTGGGATTGGCGGGCGCGGCGACCCTCATGGCGCAGGGCTATCCGCTGCCTAGCGGTTCCATCAGCATCAAGTTCCCGGACGATTCGCCGGTGCTGTTTTCCGGCTCCATGACGGACCAATCCCGTGCGACGCCTCGCGGGGCGGCCATGGTGATCGATTTGCATCTGTCCATGCTGCTGCGCAATGTGAGCGGGTCCAAGCAGATTCACGGCGTGACGTTGCGGGTGGTGTCGCAGGAAGTGGCGGTGGGGGGCAAAGGCTCGGTGACGTATCCCAGCCTGCACGTGGGACCGGGTGAATCGTTCCCGGTGCGGATCGAGATGCAACTGATGCGGCCGACGCAAGCGGTCAACGGTCCGCTGGTCGAAGTGAACCTGGACGGCGTGCTGTTCCAGGACCTTTCGTTTTACGGCCCCAACCGGCTGAACTCAGAGCGGACCATGAAGGGCGAAGAGCTGGAAGCCCGGCGCGATCGCGAGTATTTCAAACGCGCGCTGGCGCAGAATGGCGCGGCCGGTCTGCAATCCGCGGTTCTGGACAGCCTGGTGCGCCAGTCCCAACGCCCGCGCCTGGATGCGCTGGTGATGCGCGGCGGCCCTTCGGTGGCTTCCGGCGCCAACCCGGCGCAGGAGAGTACGGCGAACTTCGCCTTTCTGAAATTCCCCGATTCGCCGATCACGCCGCTGGACGGCTCGGCGCAGATCTCCGGCAATGAAGCTCGCGCGCCGCGGGTCCAGGTTCAGAACAATTCGACTAAGCCCGTAAAGTACTTCGAATTGGGATGGCTGGTGACCGACCCGGCCGGCCAGCAGTACCTGGCCGCTTCGCTGCCGGCTACCGACCCGGGCCTGATGCTGCGGCCATCGCGCACGGCGCAAGTCATGCAGGACACCACGCTGCGGTTCACGCGCAACGGGCAGCCGGTGAAGGTCCAGGGCATGACGGGGTTCGTCAGCCAGGTGGAGTTCGAGAACGGCGAAATCTGGATTCCCAGCCGGCAAAACCTGGAAAGCGACGGCTTGCTGCGGCTGCTGGCGCCTTCGCCGGAAGAGCAGCGGCTCTCGGATCTGTACCGGAGAAACGGCATCAACGCGCTGCTGGAAGACCTGAAGAAGTACTGAGCAGCACCACCGGTAGAGATCGGCGGCGGTACCGCAGTGGTACAATCGCGGTCATAGAGGGGGGGAAATGCCTTCTAAGGCTGCTCCATTACCAAGGACGCTGGGTGCCCTGCGCGAAAGTTCGTTTTCCGAAGCCAGGATCGGCGGCCGGTCCGTCAAGGACGAGCTCAGGAATAACCTGATTTGCGGGCTGCAGCGCGGAGAGGCGCTATTCCCCGGAATTGTGGGGTATGAGGACACGGTGGTCCCGCAGATTGTCAACGCCGTTCTGTCCCGCCACAATTTCATTCTGTTGGGATTGCGCGGGCAGGCCAAGACGCGCCTCATGCGCATGCTCACGGCGCTGCTCGACGAGACCATTCCTTACGTAGAAGGCTGCGAGATCCACGACAACCCTTACCGGCCCATCTGCCGGCGCTGCCGCGACCTGCTGGCGGAGCAGGGCGACGATGCGCCCATCGCGTGGCTGCGCCGCGACCAGCGGTACGTCGAGAAACTGGCCACGCCCGACGTCACCATCGCCGATATGATTGGCGATATCGATCCGATCAAGGCGGCCCGCCGCGGTCAGGACATCTCCGACGAACTGACCGTGCACTACGGCCTGCTTCCGCGCTCCAATCGCGGCATCTTCGCCATCAACGAGCTGCCCGATCTGGCCGGGAAAATCCAGGTGGGGCTGTTCAATATCATGCAGGAAGGCGATGTGCAGATTAAGGGATATCCGATCCGCCTGCCGCTCGACTTGGCGCTGGTATTCACCGCGAATCCGGAGGACTACACGGCGCGCGGCAAGATTGTCACGCCGCTCAAGGACCGCATCGGAAGTGAGATCCGCACACACTACCCGGCCACGCTCGAACAAGGCATCGCCATCACCGGGCAAGAGGCGTGGCTCGAACGTCCGTCGCCGGTAGAGGTGCGCATCCCGGCGTACATCCGGCGGACGGTGGAGCAATTGACCTTCCTGGCCCGCGAGGACAAGCGTATCGACAAACGTTCGGGCGTTTCGCAGCGGCTGCCCATCTCGGCGCTCGAAAACGTGGTTTCGAACGCGGAGCGGCGGGCGCTGAAGGCGCGCGAGCAGGTGGCCGCGCCGCGCATCGTGGATCTTTACTCCGCCCTGCCGGCCATCACCGGAAAACTGGAACTGGAGTACGAGGGCGAGCTGAAGGGCGGCGACGCGGTNNTGATCCGGGCGGCGGTGGGCCGTGTTTACAGCCTGTATTTCGAAGGCGCCAACGTGGCGAACATCATCCAGTGGTTCGACCTGGGCGGGTCGTTGAAGCTCGATGAGAACGTGGATTCGGCCGCCATGGTCAGGCAGCTCGCGGGGATTCAGGGCCTGATGGAAAAGACCAAGGCCCTGGGCCTGAGCCCCAACGAGCCGGACGCGGTACGCGCGTCGGCGGCCGAGTTCATCCTGGAAGGCCTGTACGCGCAGCGCCGGATCAGCCGCAGCGAAGAGNNCGCGAGCCGGTGGAAGCGCGGCCCGAGCGGCCCAACGTGCGACGGCAGTACAACTGAGGGTAGCGCCGCCGGTCTTCGCCGGCGGTGGGTTGAAGCCTGAGGTTAGAACACCGCCGGCAAGGACCGGCGGCGCTACGTCCTCCAGCCGCAGATCCCTTCCACATACGCGGCCGAGCC
>PLGA01000148.1:7792-10356 GCA_003139735.1 Bryobacterales bacterium
CCCCAGCGCTTCTTGACGTCCTTCAGCGTGATGTAGGTGGGCATGCGGGCGGCCAGGTCGCGAATGGCCACGGCCACCTTGGGGGCGTCGCCCAGATCGCCCCGGCTCAGGCCGAAGACCTCCAGCAATTGGGCGATATCGATCCAGTAGGTGGCGCTGTTGTAATAGGAAAGCCGGGATTCGATTTCCTCGCTGGGCAGCGCCAGGCCCTCCACCAGGCGCAGCCGGCCGTCGACCACGGCAAGTCCGCCGCCGCGATCCTCAATGTGACGCTCAATGACCTCGGCCGTCATCGCGGCGCCCCGTTCGATGTGAAGGCCCAGCAGCGCGGCGTCCAAGTCCACGCCGGCGGTATCCACATTGTGGAGCATCAGGTACCGCAAACCCGGCCGCTCGGCCAGCAGCGCCGCGAGAGTTCCGTTGCGCAGCATGTTGGGAATCTCATACCAGTGGCCGACTGGGTGGAGACACTGCACGGGAAGGTTGTCGGTGTAACTGCTGCCCTCGCCCATCTGCGTGGCCCACGCGATCAAGGTGGCATGCAGGCTTTCGCGCACCTTCTGGGCTTGCTCGTCGAGGATTTGCTGGGGCGTTTCTTCCCAGGCGAAGCGCAGGCTGCGCTCCGTGGGAACCGTCCGCAGGCCGATGGCGGCTCCCGACGAAAGCAGCAGGGGGCCGGGATATCCGTAGTTCTGTTCGGCGCGCAAGTAGCTTTCGATGGCCTGGTGAGTCAGATAGCTGGTGGTGATGACGTGCGGCGGCAAGGCGCCGGCCTCGCGGCCCACGCGCAGGCTCTTGGCCAGGTGGACCTCCAGGAAGCTGCGGCGGCGGCCGCCCAGAAGGCAAAACGGGTTGAGGGCTTTGACCACTCCGGCGCCTTTGGTCCAGCGGCTGCCCAGGCCTCCAGCCAGGGTGACTACCGCGACGGCCCCATCCGCCAGCGCCGCGCGGCCGAGTTCCAGATAGCGGCGCGGCAGCTTGCCGGTGGCGTCGAAGACGGCGTCCGGCCCGGGGTCTTCGATCTTGCTGCTGGCCGGCAGACGGTTCTGGGCCAAGCCGATGCGGCTGGCGCGTAAATCGGTTTGAATGCGCTCGTGGTGGACCGGGTCGAAGCCGTGGTCGGCGAGCAGGCGCTCCAGGTCGTGTTGCTGGCCGGTCCGGTCGGCTTGTCCGCGGGGCAGCATGTGGTCGAAAAGTTGCTGCACCATGCCGGAGAATTCCGGCGTCACGCGGCAGGCCGCGCTGAAGCGGTCCAACTCGGCGCGGCGGCCGGGCGAGAGCAGAAGGGAATCGGCGCGCAGCAGAGGCGGCACGGCCAGCGTATAGTATTCGGCGGGCAGCAGGGCGTCATCGCCCGAGAGCAGGCGCGCCTCGGTTCCGCGTTCGTTGATGGCGAAGTTATAGACCACCGGGTCCATGGCGAACGGGACGGCATGTTCCAGGCGCTGTTTGGTTTCGCGCATGATGGCGGCGAGCCGGTCCTGGGCTTCGGTTCTCCGGTGGGGAGAAAAGAGAAACCCCATGCCGCCGCCGGACATTCCGCCAAGCATCCAGAAGCCCCAGAAATCCTGGCCCATGGAGGCGCGCGTCCGGCCGATGAGCGAATCCGTGTACAGGTTTCCGGCCCAGGGGATGATGGTCTGGATGGGACCGTCGAAGTTGCGCTGCGTTTTCGATCCGATGCCGCGGATATCGTCCTGCTTCAGCCGCTCCTCGATCTCGTCCAGGATGCGTATGGCTTCCTGCCGTCCCTGCCACTCGGCCTCGGATCGCAACAAATACTTTTCGGTCACCATCTCGAGGATGGGGCCGACGTCCTGCGCCATGCCGCCGTGGACCAGCACCAGGCTCTGCTGCAGCCGTTCGCGCGCGGCGGCCGAGACCTCATCCACGCCGAAGACCTTGTGCCCGGGCAACAGACGGCCGCGGCTGATTCCAAACTCAGGATCGCCCTCGGCGGCGCGCACGCCGTAGATCAACTTGATGCCGGGCCACACGCCGCCCGAATCCTGCCAGCCGCCGCCGGAACCGCCGAGCCATTCTCCGAGGATGGCCCGCGCGGCCACCAGGCGGCGGTCTTCCTCATCCAGGCCGCCGGCGATGGAATGAATCTGCCCGGTGGCGCGCATGCACGCCGCGATGAGGCAGCCGAGCAAGCTGGTGGAGACGGCCAGGCGTGAGCCCTTGGGAATGTCGTTGACCTTGCTGACGATTTCGATGCCGTGGCCGGGCAGGCCGGTCAGCGCGGCCAGCAATTCCGCCAGCGGCCTCGTGGAGCCTTCCATGCCCGAAGGGACAATGCCCGAAGCGATCACCGCGGCCTTGAGCAAGCCCAGGTAGTCGCGCGCGAAATCGAAGACCTCCGCGACGGTTGTGATTTCGACGCTGGCCTTCAGATCGACGCTCGAGAGGCGCAACACGGGACGGTCGATCACGCGGAAGTAGGCTTCCACCGGGGGCCGGGGCGCATCGGGCGAGGCGCCGCGCACGCTGAGATCGATGGAGATGTTCAGAACGCGCGCGCCTTCCGGAAAATCCATTCCCAGAAAGAAGATGTCGCTCCA
>PLGA01000159.1 GCA_003139735.1 Bryobacterales bacterium
GTGGGGCGGACCTCCTGGCCTGCCTTCTTCCCTTGTCCTCACGGCCCGGAAGGCAGGCGGACCCACAAACGACGTTGGTACCCCGGCCAGCCCCCAAACCAACAGTTTTCATGCTGGCGGCTGGCAGAGGACGTTATCGATCAGCCGGGTGGCGCCGATCCATACCGCCGCGGCGATGCGCACCGGCCCATCGATCCGTTCGACCGGCTGCATCCGTTCCGGATTGACGATTTCCAGGTACTCGACGCGGATAGCATCCTCGGACCCGAGCACCGCCATGGCTGCGCTCCGGACCTCCTCCGGACTTGTCGCGCCGCTCGCGACGCGCCGGGCCGCGGCCTGCAAGGCACGGTACAGCGTGGGGGCGATGCGGCGCTCGCCGGCATCCAGGCGCCGGTTTCGCGAGCTCATCGCCAGGCCGTCCGGCTCGCGCACCGTGGCAACCGGCACGATCGTTACCGGCACATTGAGGTCGGTCACCATCTTCCGGACGATCGCGAGTTGCTGCGCATCCTTTTCGCCAAAGTAGGCGCTGTCCGGCTGAACGATATTCAGCAGCTTGGCGACCACGGTGGCCACGCCGCGGAAGTGACCGGGGCGAAACTCTCCGCAGAGCCGTTCCGAGAGCGACGACACCTCGACCAACGTCAGGTGCGGCTCCGCGTACATCTCCTTGGCGTCCGGCGCGAACACAATATCTACATCAAGAGCGGCGCAAAACTCGACGTCGGCCGGGAGAGTCCGCGGATATCTGTCGAAGTCCTCGCCGCGGTCAAACTGCGTCGGGTTCACGAAGACACTGACCACGACGAAGTCCGACTCTTCCCACGCCCGGCGGATCAGCGCGCCGTGCGCGGCGTGGAGCGCCCCCATGGTGGGGACAAAGCCGACCGTGCACCCGCTCCGCCGGACCTCCGCCAGCCTGCTCCGGATCTCCGGGATGGTTCGCAGCAATTCCGCGCTCAACGGCCCGGCTCCCGCTCCGGCCCCGTGCGCGGCCGCCCAGCCTCCGGAAACCGGCCGTTCCGTACATCGGAGATATACTCGCCGGCGGCCTTTCCGATCGTGTCGCCCAGCTCGGCGTAGCGCTTGACGAACGGCGGCGTAAATTCCTGATAGAGGCCGAAGGCGTCATAGCTGACCAGCACCTGCCCGTCGCAGTGCGGTCCCGCCCCGATGCCGATGGTGGGGATTGCCAACTCCTCGGTGATGGCTTTCGCCAGATCGTCCGGAATCGATTCGAGAACCACGGCGAAGGCGCCTGCCGCCTGAAGCGTCCGGGCTTCCGCCATCACGTGTGCGGCTTCGTGGCTGGACTTTCCGACGCGGCGGAAGCCGCCGAACCGGTGGACGGATTGCGGAGTCAAGCCCACATGCCCCATGACGGGAATGCCGATTTCGACAAGCCGGGAAACCACATCCGCGACGGCGCGCCCGCCTTCCAGCTTCACCGCGGCGGCGCCGCCCTCCTGCATCAGGCGCCCGCCATTGCGCACGGCCTCCGCGATGCCGGTCTGGTAGCTGAGGAACGGCATATCGGCGATCACCAGGGCCCTTCGCGTCCCGTTCGAAACAGCCCGCGTGTGGTGCACCATGGCATCGAGCGTCACCGGGAGCGTCGTATCGTAGCCGAGGATTACCATCCCGAGCGAATCGCCGACAAGCAGGGCATCGATGCCGGCGCGGTCCAGCAGCCGCGCCATGGTTGCATCGTAAGCCGTCAGCATGGTGATTTTCTGTCCGCGCTTCTTTCTGTCGGCCAGATCGGGGATTCGCATCGGCCTTGCCTGTTTGTTCATCCGGTTTCAGCTTTCTCGCAAGAGCGCTTCGATTCGTTCTGCCGCGCCGGCCGCCAGGCCCTTCCGCCGCGCGACGTCCAGGGTCTGCAGTCCCGCCGCGCGGTACAGATCCTGAATGCGCCGCGGAGTTGAGGACAACGCCTCAAGATGCAGCCGCACGGTTCCGGCGTCCCCGCGCTCGATGGGGCCGGTCAGCGCCGCAACCGGACCCCGCTCGAAAACACTCTCCACCGCGGTGCGAACCAGGGGCTCCAATGCGCGGAGCGCGCTATCGCCATCCTCGCCGGCCGCCGCGGCCAACAGGCCCTGTGCGCCGTCAATCAGCGCGGCCACGTAATTGCTAGCCATCACGGCCGCCGCGTGGTACAAAGGCCGCGCTTCCGGCCGAATTCTCAGCGCGCAGCCTTCCAGCAGGCGCACGATCCGCTCCGCCCAGTCCACCGCCGGGCCATCGCCCGATACGGCGAATGCGGACCCACGCAGCGTCCGCAAACCTTGCTCTGCGCTGCTGACGGTTTGCAGCGGATGGAGGGTCCCACATGAGAATCCGCGCAACCTCAGCGGCTGAAGCTCCTCGATGTCCTTCGCCCCGCACGTGTGGAGTGCGATCCCGGCGCCCGAAACTCCCTTGGCAATCGATTCCGCAACGTCCTGGAGGGCGGAGTCCGAGACCGCTATCAAAACCCGTGACGCGCGGCCGGGCAGCTCACCGTACCCAACCGGATCGACTTTGTCCCCGATGAACTCTGCCGCCGCCCTGGTTCGGACCGGGTCGCGGCCGGCGACGCACACCACCGGCTCGCCGCGCTCCCGGAGCAGCCGTCCCATGGCTTGGGCAAGCTTTCCCGATCCGGCGATCCCGATTGGCTCAAACGTCCTGCTCTCGGACAACATCCTCCAGTGTAATCCCCGTGCCAGGACGCCGCGGAAAAATCCGGCAGGATTTTGTTACTCAATTTTCATCATCCGCGTGATATTCTACCCGGTACAGGGGAACTCAAAAAACTGGAGGCTTTAAGCTTTGTGATGTACAAAACGCATGCCCGCTTGATCTTTTCCTGCAGCCTGCTGCTGCTGGGAATTGTACTTCTGGCGCCCGCCGCATGGGCGCAATCCACGGCCGGCGCAGCGGCGATTTCCGGCGTCGTTCGGGATCCTACGGGCGCGACCGTGCCCGGCGCCAAGGTCTTGATTGCCAGCGAGCAGGGAACCGTCCGAGAGGTCAACACGAACGCAGACGGCGTGTTTACGGCTTCGTCGCTGATCCCGGGCTCCGGATATCAAGTCACGGTCACGGCGACCGGTTTCGCCGCATGGGTTGTGAAGGACGTCGTATTGTCCGTCGGCCAAAACCTCGACCTGAAAGCCGACCTGAAAGTCGCAACCGCAAATACCCAAGTCGAGGTCACTGGCGTCGCGCCGCTGGTGGAGGATACCAAGACGGATCTCTCGCAGGTGGTGGATTCCCAACAGATTGTGGATTTGCCGATTAACGGCCGCCGCGTGGACAATTTCGCCCTGCTGTCGCCGGGCGTCACCAACGACGGCAATTATGGCCTGCTGACATTCCGCGGCGTGGCCAACGGCAACACGTTCCTGCTCGACGGAAACGACAACACCGAACAGTTCTATGTAGAGAATGCCGGCCGCACCCGCGTCCAGTCGCAGATTTCCCAGGACGCCGTGCAGGAGTTCCAGGTGGTATCCGCGAACTTCTCGGCCGAGTACGGCCAAGCCTCCGGCGGCGTCGTGAACACCGTCACGCGCAGTGGCACGAACGACATTCATGGCGCGGTTTACGGGTTTTACCGCAACGACGCCATGGAAGCCCGCGATCCGTACTCCGCCATCGTCGCCGCTGATTCACGCACCCAGGCGGGCGCGAGCGTCGGCGGCGCGTTCGTCAGGGATAAGTTTTTCTATTTCTTCAATACCGAAGAAACCCGGCGCAACGATCCGCTGATCGACAGCGTCGTGAGGTCCGGCGTGATCGATAGCGTCAACCAGGTTTGGGTGGGGTGCGGCACTACCACCGGCGGCAGCACTACCCCGCTGCCCACCACCGCGCAGTGCGCCGCCATCAACGCCCTGCTGCCGCGCTTCTTCGGCTCGTTCCCGCGCAAGGTCAGCGAGGACACCGGCTTCGGCCGTCTCGACTATCACCTTTCCGCCCGCAACAGCCTGAGCGCCAGCTTCAACTTCATGCAATTCCGGTCGCCCGACGGCTTGCAGAACACCCTCATCGCTTCTACCACCGGGCAGGCCATTAACAGCAACGGCAACGACTACGGCCACGTTAAAGACGGCAGGCTCGAGTGGACTTCCATCCCCACCTCATCGCTTGCCAATGAGTTCCGTTTTGGCTGGATGAGCGACCTGGAAGGCGACGACCCCGATCTTTCGCTGGTCGGCCCGCTCGGTTTGCTGGGCGTCTCCGTGCATAGCCAATCCATTGGCCCCATCAACTACCTGCCCCGCGTGGAACCGCGCGAGCGCCGCATCGAGTTCGCCGATAACGCCGTGTGGACCAAGGGGACCCACACCATTAAGGCCGGAATCGATGTCGGAGATGCCGAAGACTACAGCTACTACGCCCCCAACCGCAACGGCACCTATAGCTACAGCACCGTCAACGCCTTTGCGCTGGACTACGGCAATACCGCCGGAGCCAAGAACTGGAACTCCTATTCGCAGGCTTACGGCGACCCCACGGTGGACGCCACCATTCGGAGTTACAGCTTCTATGCCCAAGACGAGTGGCGCATCGCCCCGAAGTTGACCTTGAATTACGGCCTCCGCTACGAGTTCGCCACGCTGCCTCAGCCCAAGCAATTCAATTCGGTTTGGCCGCAGACCGGCTACATCAACTCACCCAAGAACGATCTGATGCCGCGCATCGGCCTGGCGTACAGCCTGGACAGCAAGACCGTCCTGCGCGCCGGCGTCGGCATGTTCTACTCCCGCGTGGCTGGAGCGACCCTGCAGGACCTGTTCACCGATAATGCCGCGACTTTCCCGAGCTATTCCCTCTCCGCCTCGCAGGCGGTGCAGAAGGCCGCCGGCCCGGTCTTCCCCAACGTGCTTCCCGCGGCTCCCACTGTCGCGGGCTTGGCCGCGCTGAGCTTCCAATTCGCCGCTCCGAACTGGAAGATTCCCTACTCCGAAAATGCCACCGTGGCCCTGGCGCGCCAAATCGGAGGCAGCGTTGTCGCCACGGTGTCTTACGTCGGGAACCGCGGCGTGGACTTGTACAGCGTCCGTGACCTGAACCTGCCGTTGACCACGACCATGTTCACCTATCAGATCGACAATGCCACTGGCACGAACGTCGGCTCCTACACCACGCCCGTCTACGTCGGGTCGCGGCCCAACACTGCGTACGGCGGCATCTACCAGGACGAGAACGGCGTCACCAGCTCCTACAATGCCCTGGTGGCGCAGCTCCAGAAGCGCTTCTCTCACGGCCTTCAAGCAGCCGTGTCTTACACCTGGTCGCATGAGATCGACGATGGCCAGGGCTACGGCCAGTCAACCTCCAATATGTACCTGAGCAACCCCTACGGCTGGCTTGACAACGGCAACTACAAGGCCGACAAGGGCAACGGACTCGAGGATCAACCCCAACGTCTCGTGATTTCCTGGATCTGGGCGCCTACCTTCACCCACCGCGACGGCGCATTCTTCAAGTACGTGGTGAATAACTGGCAGCTTTCCTCCCTCACCACCATCAACAGCTCGCGCCCGTATGCCAGCCCGACCGTCTACCTCCCAGATTATCCGGTCACGGGCATGTTCAGCGACTTCAGTCTCAATGGCTCCGGGTTCAGCGGCCGCGCGCCGTGGTTGCCGGTGAACAGCGTGTACCAGCCCGCCATGTACCGGTCCGATGCGCGCATCAGCAAGGCCCTGCCTTTGGGCGAACGCTTCAAAGGGTACGTCTTCTTTGAAGTGTTCAACGTCAGCAACACTTGGTCGCCGACCGCCATGACCAGCCAAGCCTACACGGAATCCAAGGGGGTGATAACGGCAACCCCGCAGGCTGCCAATGTGGGTACTGCCGATGTCGCGGCCCCCGACGGCACCGAGGCCCGCCGCATGCAGGTCGGCCTGCGCATTACGTTCTGATCGCACAGACGCGCCGGTGGTGCACTGCCGCCGGCGCCTCACTCTCCTACCAGAGCATCTTCAATCCGAATTGGATCTGCCGGGATGTAGTCCATGTGCTCGTGATCACGCCAGCCGTAGGCATGCGCTCGAAGCCGGGGTCGCTGCATGTCGGAAGCCCCCACTGTTCGTGAGACGAGACAAGCGAGCAAAGCCGAACTTCAGCAGGTGTCTTAGTGGGGCAGACCCCCGGTCTGCGCATAGGCGTTAAGATAAGCCCCATTCCGACACGTGGCGCAAGCCGCCAGGCTTGCAGAGTCGGCTGTCGAGCCGACTTTTCGAAGGCCGAGACGGCTCTCGGCGGGCATTGCCGCCCGCGCCACCCTGCGCCGGAAATCNNGAAATCGGGCTTATCTTAACGCCCATGCCCGGTCTGCGCGCGTCCCCTCGGACCCGCCTCTTGGTTACCTTCGCGCCCGGAAGAACTCCTGAAGCAACTCCACACACTCCACTCCCAGCACGCCTTCGGTCACCTCCACGGAATGGTTGAGCAGGTCCGAATCGGCCAGGCGGAATTTGCTGCGCACGCCGCCGAAGCGCAGGTCGCGCGCCCCGAAGACCACACGGGCCACGCGCGCATTCACCAGTGCGCCCGCGCACATGATGCATGGCTCCAGCGTGCAGTAGATCGTCGCGCCCGGCAGACGGTAATTGCCGATGCGCGCGCACGCTTCGCGCAGCGCCAGGATCTCGGCATGCGCCGTGGGATCGTTGTGGCCGGCCGGCGAGTTCCATCCACGTCCCAAGATTTCGCCTTCCATCGCCACCACGGCGCCCACCGGAACCTCCTCGCCGCCCGCGCCCTCGCGCGCCAGCCGCAAGGCTTCGCGCATGTATTGTTCGTCTGCCATCGTCTGCGCCACCGCGCAAGGCTCCAGAAAACAACTAGACAGTGGGGCAGGCCATCGTTTTTTGTGGCCTGCCTTCTTCGGTGGGGCGGACCGTGCGCCCACCGTCTCCGTGGGCCCGCCTGCCTTCCTCTGGCCTGTTGAGTTAGTTCTTGGACACTACACTAGCTTATAATACGGAAACCAGTATGGCAGAACTCGAAATCCATCACGAAGGCGCGCACGGCAGCGACCCCATGGGCCAAAAAGTGGGGGTGCTGGCCGCCCTGCTGGCGGTCGGTTTGGCGATCGTCAGCATCTCTTCGCACCGCACCCACACGGAGGCGATCATCGAGAAATCCTCCGCCAACGATGCCTGGGCGCACTACCAATCCACGCGCGTGAAATATCACAACCTGGAACTTGGTGAAAGCCTCATCTCCGTCCTCGGCGCCAGGAACGAGGCGGTGGAGAAGGCGCTGGCCGGCTACGCCGCGCAGAAAGAGGACTACGCGAACCGCGCCAAGACCATCCAGGCCGAGGCCGAGAAGGACGACCGCGCCGCCGAAGCCGCCGAACATCGCGGGCTCCGCTACGACCTCGGCGAAGGCCTGCTCGAAATCGCGCTGGTCTTAAGCTCCCTGTATTTCATCTCGCGCAAGAAGATGTTCCCGGTGATCGGAGTAGTGGCCGGAATCGCCGGCGTAGCCATTGCCGTCACGGGCTTGCTGAGCTGAGTGGGAATTAGTGCCGGAAATGCCGCACGCCCGTGAAAACCATGGCCACGCCTAACCGGTCCGCCGCGGCGATCACTTCCTCGTCGCGCACCGAACCGCCCGGTTGGATAAACGCCGTCGCGCCATGCTTCACGGCTTCCTCCACGCCATCGGGAAACGGGAAGAACGCATCGGAGGCCACCACCGTGCCCGTTAGCGGCAGTACCGCCTTCATGGCGCCGATCTTGACCGAATCTACCCGGCTCATCTGCCCGGCCCCGACCCCCACCGCTTGCCCCGCGCTGGCGTAAACGATGGCGTTCGACTTCACGTGCTTGGCCACCTTCCAGGCGAACTCCATCGCGGCCCATTCGTCTTCGGAGGGGACGCGGTGCGTCTTTACCACGGCTGCGGAGCGCTCCAGTTTGGCGCAGTCCACCGTCTGCGCCAGGTACCCGCCGGAGATGGATTTCACCACCAGGCGATCATGGCCGGCGGCCACGCGCATCAGCCGCAGGTTCTTCTTGGCCCGCAGAATGGCGAGCGCTTCCGGAGCGTAATCCGGCGCCGCGATGGCCTCGATAAACGTCTTGGCGATCGCGCGCGCGCTCTCTTCGTCCAGCGTCCGGTTCAGCCCGATTACGCCGCCATAAGCCGAAATCGGATCGCATTCGAAAGCCTTGCGGTACGCCTCCGCCAAAGAATCCCGCTCCGCGCAGCCGCACGGGTTGGTGTGCTTGACGATGACGGCCGCCGCCCGCTCAAACTCGCCGGCCAGTTGCCACGCCGCGTCCAGATCCACCAGGTTGTTGTAGGAGAGTTCCTTGCCGTGCAACTGCTCCGCGCCGGCAATGCCTCTGCCGCGAGCGCCGTAGAGCGCCGCAGCCTGGTGCGGGTTTTCGCCGTATCGCAAGTCCATCAATTTCGCGGCGCGCAGGTTGAGGTCCAGGGGCAGTGGACTGGCGCAGTCCTCCCGTTCGAGGCGCGCGCTGATGGCGGCATCGTAGTCGGCCGTAGTGCGGAAGGCCTTTTTCGCCAGCCGCCACCTGGTTTCGAGCGAAAGCGCGCCGCCGCCCGCCCGCAGTTCTTCGACGATGGCGGCGTAATCGTCCGGCGAGACCACCACCGCCACGTCCTGGTAATTCTTGGCCGCCGCGCGGATCATGGTGGGCCCGCCGATATCGATATTCTCGATCAGTTCCTCGAGGCGCGCGCCTTCCCTGGCCGCCACTTCCTCAAAGCGGTAGAGATTCACCACGATCATGTCGATGGGGACAATCCCGTGCTCCGCGAGCGCCCGCATGTGGTCCTCGCGCGAACGCATGGCCAGAATTCCGCCCGCAATCTTGGGGTGCAGGGTTTTCAATCGCCCGTCGAGCATCTCGGGAAAGCCGGTCGCTTCAGAGACGTCTTTTACCGGCGTCCCGGATTCGCGGATCAGGCGCGCGGTCCCGCCGGTGGAGACGATCTCCGCGCCCATCGCGCTCAGTTCGCGCGCGAATTCCACGATGCCGGTTTTATCGGTAACACTGATGAGTACGCGCTGGAGTTTGTGCATCTACACGCAAGATAGCAGACCGGACCAGTGGGGCAGGCCATCGTTTTTTGTGGCCTGCCTTTTTCTGGCCTGCTCAGTTAATTCTGGGACACTACGCTAGTCGTCGTAAACCAGCAGGTCGTCACCCCGGTACTGATGCGTTTTCCCGCAGTCCGGATTTCCGCAGGTCAATGTTCCTTGCCAAGCCGCATTCACAAAATCCGGGGAGTTCTTTGCGATCGGCTTATATAAGGCTGCAGCCATTTCTATCGCTCGTACGCCTCGAATGTACTCGTCCTCGACCTCTATCCTCCCTCGGCAGCCCCTGCAAATCACTCCCACTCGATAAGCCACCACCACACTATACCTCTAGCCGCTTCGGGCCGGATTCTCGCCGGCCCCGTTCGCCAGTCACAGGGCTTATCTAGCTGAAAATAAATAGCTTCCCAGCCGCTGCAGAAGCCCCATGTTCTATAATGGGATCGGCTGACATGTCTTCGCTTAAACCAAACCGCCCGTCCGCGGCAGACGCAAGTCCCGCGCCCCACACAAACGCCAAACGAACCCAATCTCGAAATCCACCGCTCCTCGGCCGCCCTAAACGCTCCGCGCCAAACGAACCCAATCCCGACATCCAACGCTCTGCGCCGGCCCTCCGCGCATTGCGCCAAACGAACCCAATCCGGCTCCACGTTTCCCCGTCCCGCTGCGTCAAACTGTCTGTGAGCCCACTTCGGCTATGGATCGGTCTGCTCGCTGTGTCGGCCTTTGCCGCCGATCCTGGCTTGGACAAGCTGCTCAAAAGCGTCGAAAATCGCTACAATAATTCCAAGACCCTCCAAGTCCTTTTTAATGAATTGTATACGCCACAGGGGAAGCCCCCGCGCTCGGAAAGTGGGACGCTGCTGCTCCGCAAGCCGGGGCGCATGCGCTGGGAATACTCCCAACCCAAGGGCAAACTGTTCGTCTCCGACGGCAAGTCTTTCTGGCTCTACACCCCGGCCGATAACCGTGCCGAGCAAATGAAGCTCCAGGAGAGCGAGGACATGCACGCGCCGCTGGCATTCCTCCTGGGCCGGTTGAACTTCAATAAGGACTTCCAGAATTTGCAGTCGCGCCCGGATGGCGCCGCCACGCGCATCACCGCCCAGCCCAAAACGGACAACCTGCCCTACACCGCCGTGGAATTCGTGGTCGCGCCGGATTCCCAGATTACGGAGGTGAAGGTCACCGGGTTCGATAACTCCATTCTCGACTTCCACTTCGACCGCGAAAAGCTCGATCCGCCGCTCGATGCCAAGCTCTTCCAATTCAAGCCGCCGGCGGGCGCCGAAGTGGTCGAGGGGGATCGGTAGGACATGGCCGAGTTCGTCCTCAAGTACGCCGACGGCCGCGGGCAGATCCACCAACAGGTGGCCTCCGCCAGCTCCGAAAAGGAACTGCGCGACCGGTACTCGCAGCAGGGCTTCCTGATTTACTCCGTCAACCCCCGCGTGACCGCGCTCGTAGGCTCGGGCCCTCGCCGCAAGAAAGTCAACCTCGAGAAGTTCCTCATCTTCAACCAGCAGTTCGTGACCCTCATCCGCGCCGGCCTGCCCATCCTGAAGTCGCTCGACCTGCTGGCCGACCGGCTCACCGATCCTAAACTGGGGCCCCACATCCAGGCGGTTCGGGACGAGGTCCGCAACGGCGCCCTGCTCTCCGATGCGTTTCGCCAGCAGGGCGTCTTTCCCAGGATCTACGCCACCTCCGTGCTGGCGGGTGAGAAGAGCGGCAGCCTGACCGAGGTGCTCGACCGGTACATCGGCTACCAGAAGACCTCGCTGGCCGTGAGGAAGAAGGTCATGGTATCGCTGATGTACCCGTGCGTGCTGCTCGTGCTGGTCACCATCCTGATGGTGTTCCTGGTCACCTACGTGGTGCCGACTTTCGCCACCCTGTATAGCAGCATGCAGGCCAAGCTGCCCGCCATGACCGTGGCGCTGATCGCCATCGGGACCACTGCGCGCGCCTACATCGTGGCGTTCGCCGCCGTCCTGGTGACGGGCATCCTGTTCTTCCGCTGGTGGTCGCGTAGGGAGTCCGCGCGCGGCGCGATCGATCGCGTCAGGATGCGGATTCCTATCGCCGGCGAGATCTGGCTCAAGTACCAGGTAGCCCAACTGTCGCGTATTTTGAGCACCCTGTTGACGGGCGGCATCCCGCTGGTTCAGGCCATGGAGACCGCCGCCGATTCGCTCGGCACGCCGCTGCTCCGGGGGGCCATCGAGCGCGCCGGCAAGAGCGTGCGCGAAGGCCAGTCTCTATCCACCTCCCTCAAAGCCTCGAACCTGTTCCCCGGCCTGGCCATCGACATGATCGAGGTGGGCGAATCCACCGGCGCTCTGCCGGCCATGCTGAACAGCGTGGCGGAGTTCTTTGAGGACGACGTCAACACCCGTATGGCGGCTACCCTCTCGCTGGTCGAGCCGGCCATTATGATCTTCATGGGTATGTTCGTGGCATTCGTGCTGATTTCCCTGTATCTGCCGATCTTTTCCCTGGCCGATACCATCCGGTGACGCATGGCGACTACTGAAAGACTGAAGCTCGTCGACCCCGCCGCGGAAGAGCGCCAGTCGCGCGCCATGGCGGAGCGCTACCGCTGCGAATACGTGGATCTGCGGGAAGCCGCCATCGATCACGACCTGTTCCGCTCCATCCCGGTGGACCTGATGTTCCGCTACAACTTCGTGCCCATGCAAGCTCGCAACGGCACGCTGGAGATCGCGCTGGCCGATCCGCGGAACCTCAACCTCATCGATGAGCTGACCCTGCTGCTGAACCGCAAGCTGCTCATCAAGGTGGCCACCCTTACGCAGATTGCCGAACTGCTGAAGAAGACCGAACAATCGCAGCGCGTGCTGGAGGAAGTCACCGAGGGCTTCGCGCTCGACGTGGTGGCTGAGGATGGCGATTCCGATGAGACGCTCTCCATCGACAAGCTCACGGCTACCGATAGCGACATCGCTCCCGTCATCAAGCTGGTGGACACCACCATCTTCAACGCCCTGGAGCGGAGGGCCAGCGATATTCACATCGAATCGCGCGACCAGGAAGTGGCCATCAAGTACCGCATCGATGGCGTGCTGCACTACGCCATGCCGCCCATCGCCAAGGACTGGCAATCCACCATCATTTCGCGCATCAAGGTGATGAGCGAGCTGGATATCGCCGAGAAGCGCGTGCCCCAGGACGGGCGCTTCCGCGTGCGTTACAAGAACCGGCTGATCGATTTCCGCGTTTCCATCATGCCCACCATCCACGGCGAGGACGCCGTGCTCAGGGTGCTCGACAAGGAATCGATGAGCGAGAAGTTCGCCAAACTGTCGCTCGACGTGGTGGGATTTTCCGACGCCGATCTGACCAAGTTCCGCCGCTACATCACGGAGCCTTACGGCATGGTGCTCGTGACCGGCCCCACCGGGTCGGGCAAGACCACCACGCTCTACGCCGCGCTCAGCGAAATCAAGAACGACGAGGATAAAATCGTCACCATCGAAGATCCGGTGGAGTACCAGATTAAAGGCATCACGCAGATCCCCGTGAATGAGAAGAAGGGTCTCACCTTCGCGCGCGGCCTGCGGTCCATTCTGCGCCACGACCCGGACAAGATCATGGTGGGCGAAATCCGCGATCAGGAGACCGCGCAGATCGCCATCAATTCCGCCCTCACCGGCCACCTGGTGTTCACCACGGTGCACGCCAACAATGTGCTCGACGTGCTGGGCCGCTTCTTGAATATGGGCGTCGAGCCGTACAATTTCGTTTCGTCGCTCAATTGCATCCTGGCGCAGCGCCTGGTACGCGTGATCTGCGACAAATGCGCGCGGAAAGTTCACTACCCGGAGAGCTTCCTGATCGAGAGCGGCCTCAATCCCGACCAATGGCGGGAGTTTGAGTTTAGCGAAGGCGCGGGATGTTTCGAGTGCGGCGGCACGGGCTTTCGCGGACGTTCGGCCATCCACGAGCTGCTCGATCTGAACGACCGCATCCGCGAGATGATTCTGAACCGCCGGCCGAGCTCCGAGATTCGCCGCGTCGCCCGCGAGGAAGGCATGACCTTCCTCCGCGAATCCGCCGTGGAAAAGATGCGCGCCGGCATAACCACCCTGCGCGAGATCAATAAGGTGACGTTCATTGAAGGCTAGAAACAATCTTGACGCGGAGACGCGGAGACGCAGAGAAAAACCACACGGTAGCAATGCGATGTGCCACCATGGTCAAACTTGGCGCGAACATGCCGCTCCTTTCATCTCGCTCTTCTCTGCGTCTCTGCGTCTCCGCGTCAAAGGGGTTGCCCCATGCTCCTAGACAGCCTCAAAGCTCTCCTGCTGGACCCGCCGCCGGCCATGGCTTTCGAGATTTCCGGGGCGGGCATCGCCGCCGCGCGCATCGAATCGCGCGTGGAGCTTGAGTTCCGCCCGTTTAAACCCGGCACGCTCACCATTTCTCCTGTAAAGGAGAATATCGCCGATGCGGACGAGTTCGCGCTCGCCGTGCGTTCGTTGGCGGGCGCCCAGTCTTCCCGCAAACGCCGCGACGTCGCCCTCATTCTGCCGGACAACTGCGCGCGCATCGTCGTGCTCGATTTCGACGCCTTTCCCTCCGACCCGAAGGAGCAGCTCGCGCTGGTCCGCTTCCGCCTGAAGCGCAGCGTGCCGTTCGACGTGGATTCTGCCGCGATAAGCTACTGGGCGCAGCCGGCCGTGAACAAGAGAACCGAGGTGGTGGCGGCCGTAGCGCCGCTCGAAATCGTCTCCCGGTACGAAGCGCCGTTTCGCGCCGCGGGCATGCTTCCCGGATTGGTAACCACGTCCGCGCTGGCCGCTCTGGAACTCGCCCCGGAGGGCGGCATCACGGTGTTCGTCAAGATCACCGGGCGCGTGCTCTCCGTGCTGGTACGCAGCAAGGGCGCGCTCAAGCTGGCCCGCTGCCTGGAAATGCCGTCCGCCGGATTGGAAGACGTTTCCGCCGTTCTGGGCCCCACCTTCGTCTACGTGGAGGACAATCTGGGCGCGCGACCCGAGAAGCTGGTCCTGTGCGGATTCGGCGCGCGGACGGAAGAAGCCGCGCGGCGTTTTGGTGAAGAGTTGAGCGTGGAGACGGAGCCCCTGCGGTCGCCGCTCGGAACGCCGGGAGAGGACAACTCCGGACTGTTGGGCTACCTGCGCTCCATCGCCAGGAACAATTGACATGAAGATCCCTATCAATCTCGCCAGCCAGCCGTTCCAACGGGTCCGCGCCATGCTGCTGGCGTCCCTGGCGGTGAGCCTGCTGTTGTTGGCTACTTTGGGAGCGCTGGTTTCGCTGATCCTGACGGACCGCGCGCAGGTGGCCGGCGTCCGCCAGGACATTGCCCGGCTCAACGGGCGGCTCCGCCAGGCGCAGGCCGAACAGGCCAGGCTCGCCGGCGTGCTGACCAGGCCGGAGAACGCCGAAGTGCTGGAGCGCAGCGTCTTCATCAACACGCTGCTCTACCGAAAGGGAATTAGCTGGACCCGCATTTTTTCGGACCTGGAGAAGACCGTCCCGTACAACGTGAAAATCGTGCAGATCCGTCCCACCTTGGACTCGAACAACCAGGTGGCGCTCGATATGACGGTGGCGTCGGAAACCCCCGAACCGGCGGTCCAACTGCTGATCGCGCTCGAAAGCTCCCCGCTCTTCGGCGACGTGCTGGAGCCACAGACCCAGCCCCCTACGCAGGCGGATCCGCTTTATCGTTGCCGCCTTACGGTGCATTATGGTCAAAAACTTTAACCTCGGCCAGATCAAGCTGACGGGCGCGTCCATCAAGGACCCGCGCGTGGCCATGCGCGCCGTCATCGCGGTGTTGCTGGCGGCTAATGTGGCCGCGGCGGTGATTGCCTTCAAGCCGTTCGGCGGGTCGGCCGCCGATCTGCGGCGGGAACAGACCGCGGTGGGCAATCAAATCGCCGGGTTGGAGAAGCGCGCCGCCGCCGCCAAGCTCATGGTGGACAAGGTCGAGAAGGCGCGCCGCGAAGGCGATGAGTTTCTCGCCAAATATGTGGTGGACCGGCGCACCATGTCGTCGGCCATTGCCGAGGAACTCAACCGCATGGCCAAGGATGCCGGCGTTCGCGCGTTGCCGGGGCAGCTCCAACTGGACCCCATCGAAGGCAGCGACACGCTGGAGATGGCCAGCATCACGGCGGGATATGAGGGGACCTACGAGAACTTGAAGAAATTCGTGGAAATGGTGGATAAGTCCCCGCGGTTTCTGATTGTCGAAAACATGACGGTGGTCTCGCCGCAACAACAGCAACAGCAGAAGGGCCAGAATCAGAATGTGAACGTGGCCTTGAAGCTGGACACCTTCGTGCGGGAGACGCCGGGGGCGACGCCATGAAGCTGGGGACGGAAAACAAGAAAGCCACCGTGGCTCTGAGCGGATTGCTCCTGGTGCTCGCTTACTTCTTTTATAGCAACGTGTTATCGGGACCGTCGGCCTCTTCGGACGCGCCTCGGACCGTGGCGCCCGCGGCCGCCGCCGATCCATCCCCCTTGGTTGCGCCGCCCGTTTCCCCAACCGCGGCCCGGCGCCCTCAGGCGTCGCGCTCGGCGGGCGCGGAGTTCCATCCCGTGCTCCGTTCCACACATCCGGAAGAGCGCATCGATCCCATGACGGTGGACCCCACGCTCCACCTCGAGCTGTTGAAGAAATTGCAGGAAGCGGCCGGGGACACTGGCGGGCGCAACCTGTTCCAGTTTGGCCCGCCGCCGCCTCCTCCGCCGACCCCGGAGCAGATCGCCAAACTGAATCATCCCGAGCCCGTCGTAACGCCGCAGCCGCAGAATGTCGCGCCTGCCGGGCCGCCTCCGCCTCCGCCCCCGGCGCCGATTTCGCTCAAGTACTACGGCCTTTCGACGGCTCGCGCCAACGGCAAGAAGGTCGCCTTTTTCATGGACGGCGAAGCCATCCTCATGGCCGGCGAGGGCGAGATGCTGCAGAAGCGTTACCGGGTGGTGAGAATCGGCGTCAACTCGGTGGTGCTGGAAGATACCCAATTGAAGCGCGAACAATCCGTTCCGCTGGCGAGCGAACCCAATGGCTAGAGCTGCCGCAAGACCGAGCCGCGACAGTGATGGAGCGGTTGCCCATGGAAGATGCCCCACCCCGGAATCCGGCTACGCCCTGCTCCTGGTGTTCTTGATGGCGGCGGTGATCGCCATTTCGCTTTACAGCGAGATTCCGCGCGTAGCATTCCAGTCCCAGCGGCACAAGGAACAACTGCTGATGGAGCGCGGCCAGCAGTATATGCGCGCCATCCAGGTATACCAGCAGGCCAACAAAGGACAGTGGCCGAAAAATGTCGATGACATCGTGACCTTCCAGATGCGCCATTTCCTGCGGCACAAGTATATCGATCCCATCACGGGGAAGGACGACTGGCGCCTCATCCACACCAACGGCATGGTGCTGACCGATTCGTTGCTCACCCAGAATCCAGCCGCCAATAAGCCGGCCGCTTCCTCCGAGAACACTTTCATTAGCACGTACGCCGGCCTTGGTGAAACCCTGACCGGCGACCAAACCCAGCGGCCGCAGGACCGCCGCCGCCCGAGCGAAGGCGGCGGCGCCGGGGGCGCGGGAGATTTGATGCCCGCCATGCCTGGCCAAGGACCGGATCAGTCCGGGCAGGCGCCCATGCCGGGAACCACGCCGGATCAGTCCGGGCAGCCGCCCTTGCCGGGAACCACGCCGGACCAGTCCGCGAACCCCGCGGCGGGCAACCCCGCTCCGGGCGCGCAGCCGGGCATCCCTGGAATGCCGGGCGCGCCTGGAATGCCGGGATTCCCAACCCAAATGCCCGGCCAGAATGGCATGGGCCAGGGCGCCGCTCCCGGCATGCCGGGTCTGCCCGGACAAGCCGGGAATCCCGCGCTCAGCATGATCAATCAGATCCTCACGAATCCCAACCCCCAGGCGGCGCAGATCGCCCAGCAGGGGCAGCAAGGGGGAATATTGGGCGGCGGCGTATCGGGCGCGCTGCAGATCGGCGGCGGCTTGGCGGGTGTAGCCAGCAAGGCGGCGATGGAAGGCATCATGGTCTACAACACCCAAACCCAGTACAAGAAGTGGGAGTTCGTTTTCGATCCCACGAAGGTGCCTGCCATTCAAGGCCCCGGCGGCGGTCCCGCCGGATCCACCCCCGTGAGCCAGATGGGATCTCCACAGACCCAAACGCCCAGCGGGGGAATGTTCGGGGCAATGGGACAGCCTGGGGGAATCGGACAAGCTGCCGGAATGGGCCAGATCGGGGGGATGGGACAGACGGGGGGGATGGGACAGATCGGTGGAATGGGGCAAACCGGGGGGATGGGACAGACGGGGGGATTCGGACAGATCGGTGGTGTGGGGGCCGGCGCGCAAGGGAATAATGCCGCCGGTGGAACCTCCAACACCCCCGCCGGCATGCAAACCAACGGTGGGGCCGGCGCCGGTTCCGGCGCATTGCCTCCGGGCTTCCGCCTGGGGCGGCCGTAGCTTATTACACAACTATTACGGAATACAGGGCCTTGTTATAGCCAAATCCTGTTAGCCTTCGGATTAAAGGCTTGTTTTCTTCAGTCTTCTACCCAATGAACAATCTCCATCCCAAAGGGTCCCGCGCTCGCGTTCTGCTCTCCTCCGTGTTCGGTCCCTATGCCCAGGACGACGAATTCGGCAGCCGATCTCTCAACCCCATGGAGCTTTACCACAACCAGGTGACCAAGGCGCAGGGGTCGTTTTCGCTGCGCCGCTTTCACCGCTCGTGGGGCATTCTCATGATCCAGGAGAACATCTCGGCGCCGTGCGCGGTCCTCGATTTTCCCACTCGCGAGGCCTTCGCCCGCGAGCTCCAAGCCAACGATTACGATATCGTCGGCATCTCCTCCATCATCGTGAACGTCGGGAAAGCGCGTGAGATGTGCCGCATGATCAGGGAGCTTTCGCCCCGCTCCACCATCGTGGTGGGCGGCCACGTGGCGGCCATTCCCGGCGTCGAGCGGATTCTCGACGCGGACCACATTGTGAAGGGCGATGGCATCGCCTGGATGCGCGAGTATCTGGGTGAGGACGCGGCTGCGCCGGTCCGCCATCCGGCGCTCTCTTCGGGATTCGGCTTGCGCGTGATGGGCATCAAGATTCCCACCGTCGCCGACGCGTCCGCCACCATCATCGCCTCCATGGGGTGCCCGCTGGGCTGCAACTTCTGCACCACCTCGTCATTTTTCGGCGGCAAGGGCAAATCAATCAACTTCTATGAATCGGGCGACGAGTTGTTCGAGCTGATGGAGCACATGGAGCACTCGATGCACGTCGACTCGTTCTTCATCATGGATGAGAATTTCCTGCTCAATCGGCCGCGGGCGATGCAACTGCTGGAGCGCATGAAGGAGGCAGGCAAGAGCTGGGCCTTCTATGTTTTTTCATCGGTCAACGCAATTCGCAAGTACACCATGGAAGAGCTGGTGCAACTTGGGGTCTCCTGGATTTGGGTCGGGTTGGAATCGCCGAACTCGACATACGCGAAGCTGAAAAATTCCGATACCCACAAGCTGGCGGCGGAGTTGCGAGGGCACGGTATCAAGCTGCTGGGATCGACCATCGTGGGACTCGAGCATCACACGCCGGAGAACATCCGCGAGGAGATCGAGTACGCGGTTGAGCACCACACCGACTTCCACCAGTTCATG
>PLGA01000553.1:0-361 GCA_003139735.1 Bryobacterales bacterium
TGGCCGGACGAAGGCGGCGCCGATGCGATCGGCTGCGGGGAGGGCGCGAGGCGGGGGGAATCGGTCAGGACGGCGGTTCCGACAACGCCGTTTTGGACCAGATTCCGGCGCCCCCCTTTCGCCCCCGACCATCAAGACAACCGGAGAATCTACCAAGAGGTGAAACTTCAGCTCTTGTTCGCTAACAAGCGTTTTCGCAGGTCGCGAATGCGCTGGCGGCGCACCATTTTTTGTTTTCGCAATCGACCGAACCGAGCTTTGTCTCCATTCCGCTTTGACATGCGTCTTCCCTCTACACGTCAGTGTCTCAAACAAGTCGCCGGTATGCTTGGGTACCCGTCGCATTCGCGCGCGACGAAGC
>PLGA01000553.1:403-8343 GCA_003139735.1 Bryobacterales bacterium
CCGCCGCTTCAGCGGTCATCTTGCCATTGGCGTAGACGTTCCAACGGAACCCCGGTCCTCCGTAACGACAATCTCCTCGTGATGTGGCAACTGGCTTTCGACCGACTCGAACGCGCGCACCCCTTCGATGACATAGCGTTCGACCTCGTCCATGCCGAGGATCCACCTGGCGCCGTCGTTCTTTTCAAAGTCCTTCGTCGTGCGCGTGATCGAGTTGTAGTACGCCGTTGTTCGCGCGAGCAGTTTTTCAATCGCCGAAGCGCGTTTTCCGTNNNNGTGGCATGATGCACGCCGTTCTGAACGCTGGGGTCTTCAAATAGCCGGAAGATGTCGTGGCAGACGTAGTCAACTGGGATGATGTTGACGCCCGCGTCCGGATTGCCGTACGCTGCGACCGAGGCATGTACTTGCTTGAGGTGTCGTTTCAAGCGGAGCATTTCCCGAATCAACCCATACAGGCCCGTTGTGCCGCCACCCGTCTTGCACGATTTCGAAGGGCCGATCACCACNNTTGTTGAAGGCGGCGGGACAATGCAGTTGCTCGGCCACACGGCCTTCATGAACACCCACTGTATAGGCCGTGGAGATATAGAAGAACACGCCGCATCTCAATGCCGACGCGACGTCGACCGCATGTCTCAAACCGTTGATATTGTGATCGTAAATTACGCCCTTGTTCCTTTCTTCGAAGTTCAATGACGACGCGAAATGGAAGAACGTCGAGCCCGGCGGCCTCCTCCGCGCCGATTCCAGCCACTCCTCACTGAGACCCAAGTGTGGGAGCGTGATGTCGGATGGAATCGCGGTCACGCCGTCAAGGTTCAACGCCGCCTTTCCCGGATAGCTCCTGTTCACCGCGAGAACCGTTTGCTTCAGTCTCTGCGTGCACGCTTCATCGCTACCGCCTCGAACAAAGCATTGAACGTCGTACTCCCGGGTTGAGAGATAGTTTCGGATGAAGTGACTTCCTAGAAATCCTGTTCCACCTGTCAGGTATACGGTCTTCATAGCAACGAATTCTCTCGGCCGAGTACGCGCGTTCGACAGCGCCGGCGCCCCCGTGAAACGCCGCTGCCGCTTCCGACGAGATCCTTGAGCTGGTTCCTG
Source organism: Bryobacterales bacterium (assembly GCA_003139735.1). Taxonomy (GTDB): domain Bacteria; phylum Acidobacteriota; class Terriglobia; order Bryobacterales; family Bryobacteraceae; genus BOG-224. The sequence continues at coordinate 1,511 of PLGA01000553.1, forward strand.
GCAATCTTGCCCAGTTCAGCCCGCGGGAAATTGGGGAGGACGAGGATATCCCGCGGCTGCGCGAAATCCGCCAGGCGGCGCCGGCCCGTCCGCGGAATTGTGGCGCTCGCCCGCCCTGGATCGATCGTCCCGCCATCGTTGAGCGCCACACCAGCAATTGGCGCTCCCCCACGTAGCGCATTTTCCTCACAGGGTGCGATTTCCAACAGCCGAGAACAGCGTGGGCCCGGTCGCGCAGAGGGTGGTTCCGGCGCGCGAACCGGAATGTGCGGCGGCGCGACGCTCACAAAGACCTTTCCTCGTGGAGACAGCCGAACAACCACGCGCCTCTAAACCAGAGTTGCTTCGGGCACTGCATACATACAGTTTATGATACCGAACGAGAAATACGCATGATTGTCGTGGTGGCGCATCCCAACAAGCGGGATGGCTCCGCGCACACCGAATGTTTTCGCCAACTTGCAGGGGGACCGGCATGCTTGGAACAGGTGCGTGATGTTCACTTTACGCCGANNCCCCTCCCGGATGCAAAGGCTGCACCTGAAGTGCCGAAGTTGCCGCCTCATCATCTGAAAACGCCGTATCAACCCCCGGCCGCGGCCCAACGACATAGGCCCGCGCCCCTCGAAACCCGTCCGGCCTTCGGAGTGCTCTTGCGAATGCCGAGGTGATTGAATGCGTGCACTTACATTTTTAGCGTTAGCTGCCGTTGCTGGAATCGNNAGCTCAAGTCAGCGTCGAAATCGCGGCCACGTAGCGGCGCCCAAGAAGAAATAGCGCGGCCGGGAAAGCTCGCCGGCAGGTTAGGGATCGCCACCCGAACAAAGATGATTTCGGCTCTCCGGGTTGTTTTCCGATAGCCCAGGCAGCCCATCAGGTTCGCCGGTAGTCATGGTGGATTTCATGGTGCTCTGGGCGTCCACCACGCCGGAATCGGANNTGAACACAGTCGGTGCGAACTCGCGCGTCCGGTTCCTCACTATAAATCCGCCGAGTCCGAGAGCCATTCGGGTTTCCGGTCGGCTAAAGGTGTCGTAGCCCGGCTTGTGTGCCCGTGTCTTCGGGTATTAGCTTGCTCCACAGCCTTGGTCGGCTGGCTGCCGGACGGCCTCGGTCTGTGCGCCGAAAATACGCCCAATCCCGCAACAGCCCTCAAGCCTCCTGTAAATCCGAAGCTCATCCCGCCCCGGCCCTCCAAGCGTTTCTCTTCCATCAACCCGCTTACCGATCATCGGCTTGTCGGCGTGATGCCGGACTTCGGGACCGTGCAACCCGCCGAATCCCACGNNATGACGGCGGCTTTCGCGCAGGAGGGTAACCAGACGCCAAAATACGGGGAGGGTCGGGCGGCGTACGGCGAGCGTTTCGGCGCCGCCGTTGCCGATGGCGCGAGTCAGTCCGTCCTGGGCGGCGTGGTGTTTGCGCAGATGCTTCACCAGGACCCCAGGTACTTCCGCCTGGGGCCGGAGGTGGGTATTTTGCATCGTGCGCTTTACTCGGTCAGCCGCTTGATGATCGTGCGCACGGAGGCCGGCAAGGACACCTTCAACAGCTCCGGAATGCTCGGCGCCGTCGGGGGGATCGGGATTTCGAATCTCTACTATCCTTCCGCCAGCATCCGCAGCCGGGTCATGGCGGAGCGGCTGGCGACCAGCTTCACCGGCGTGGTGTCGGGACACGTCATGGCCGAGTTCGTCCCGGACCTGGAGAAGTTCTTCTTCCCGAGACTGAAATCGATGTTCTTTGGCAAGCCTGCGAGCCAGAACTAAGCCATGCCCGCAAGAATGCGAGCATCGCCGCCGGGAAAGGCTGCGCCACGTCTCTCAGCTTCGCTTCGTGACCGAATCGAAATCCCAGCCGTTGGGTCCTGCACATCACCAACACGTGGGGCTCCCAGGTTGGCTCCGCCGTGGGACGGCCCTCCAGGAAGCAATCCACGCTCAGGTAGTCCTGGCCCAACCGAAGTGCGGCAGACGGTTGGACTTAACCCGGCATCAGGCCGTTAAGTCGACCTCGATGCTTGGCAGCGCCGTGGACAGCAACGCAAAGGACCTGCTCGGCAGTCCGGCGCGGCTCGGACTTCAGAATGTACGTCCCCACATCGCCGTATCGACCGCTTCCCGCTCACCGGAGCGGCGGCGTGAGGGGGTTATGCACGTTGAGTGCGCTGCGAGTTCAGCCCTCTGCCTGTTTTTGGGCGAGCGGCCCGATCACCGGCAGCAACACCGTCTTACCCTGATAGGCGGAGATGATCAGGTAGAGCCACAGGGCCAAGCACGCCAGCCCGAACACTGGCCACAGAATGCCGGCCAGCAGACCCGCAAATCCGAACGCATAGAGAATGATGCGGAAGAAAATGCCAATCACGATATCCACCGCGATCACCGCTACGTTCAGGAATATCGACTGGAACGCGTGAAACCGAACCGCCCGGTCCCGGCTGTAAGGCGCCATAACCAGGAAGATAATCCCGGTGATGAAACCCAGCACATAACACAGCGCCGCGGCGACGTTACTCTGCATCGGGGCCGCCACCGGCGCCGGAGGCTCGGCCAAGCCGGGCGGGGGGCCACCCTGGCTTAGAACCTCCGCACCACATTTCGCACAGAACCTGCTGTCCACTGGAGCGCCACAACTCTGACAGAACGCCATGAAACCTCCAACACCACTCTACCCCGGAATCACTTTAGAGTTCCAGGTCGGGTTGAGTATACCACCAGACGTCATCCTTTGATCGGGCGGCGAGGGAAATTTTCTTCTCGGGGGAGTCGCATCGAGAGACGGTTGGATTGCCGCTTCCCGTAGAAAATGGCTTTCGGGACAACCTCCAGGTATACAAACGGGCTGGTGAAGAACGAGCGGTTGGGATCTTCCAGAAACTGCAGCGCACGTTCCTGGTCAGGGCTGACGGATCGAGCGGCGGCGATCAGGACGCCCGAGTCGAAAAAGGTTCGAATCAACGCACCGTTGAAGATCGTGGTCGCTGAAATCGAGGTCTTATCGAGGCGCTTGTGGAAGTCTCGGCGCAGATCGAGATTGCGATTCTCTCCGGGTGGAAACTTGGTGAAATCGATCGAGTAATCGGACGGAATGAAACGTGGGACGTCAGCCTTGATCGCAGCGCCGACACCACGCAGGACGCACCCGAGCATGCTGGCGTCACTTGGGAAGCGCTGCTCAAGTCGACACTGGCAATCGTTACGCCGAGATCCTGCAGTCGCTCAAGCTTGTCCCGCGCAGTGCCGCGGCGAACAAGCCCTTTTACGCTGACGCCGCGTTCGAGCAGAGCTTTCGCGATGCGGCCGCCGAGATCGCCGGTGGCTCCCGCCACGACGATGGTCGAGGCATTCATGATTCCGATCTTAGCGAAAGGACAGCGTCGATGCCGGAGCGGCCGGCCGGAGCCACCAGTTCACGAGTGTTACGCTACAATCCCAGTTCAGATGCCCTGCCAGCATACCTCCGACGAGGACCTGGAGGGATGCTACTTGGGCAAACGCCCGCACTCCCATGCCCCTGACCGTAGGTGAAGGCGACCCTGCGAGGCTCGGCGCCGTTCGCTATCCTACAGCGTTGAACAGATGACAAACGAACAACAACTCCGCGAAAAGCTGCGCAAGATTGCCGCATTATTCGAGGGTGCCGCGACCGCGGGCGAACGCCAGGCTGCGGCGGCCGCGATAGAGCGGATCCGCGCGGCGCTCAACGACGCGGTCCAAACGCAACCTCTGCCCGAGATGAAGATTTCCATGGCGGATCAATGGCAGAGACGCCTCTTTTCGGCGCTTTGCCGGAGGTACGGGCTTGAACCGTATCGCTATAAGGGTCAGCGTTACACCACAGTGATGGTTCGCGCGCCGCGGTCCTTTTTCAACAACACGCTCTGGCCGGAATACCTTGAGCTGCAGGCGGCCCTGCACTCCTACCTCAACGAAGCCACAAAACGAATTATTCGGGAAGAGGTCTATCGGGACGCAGCCGAGGCGAAGGAACGGGCGGGATAAGGCCGGGATCAATGCAGGGACCTGCGCCAGCGCCAAATTGCGCTACGTCCCGGGAGCGCATCGAGGCGGCCGTTGGGGCCGCTCGCCGCGAACTGAATGAAGCCGAACAGGAGAATATCGTGCGCGGGCAGGAATGGGCGCTCGGCCGTCGCTGAGCGGCGCGCCGTGGCGAAACCTCGTCTACGTTGTCTCCGAGGATTCTACCGGCTTCGATTTGCAGGCGGCATGCCGGAATTCATCCGAGCTTCTCTGGAAACAACCCCGGCATCCAGCGTGAAGCCAGAGCGGCGGGGAAGGCGAGGCGGAGGGGCGCGCGGGAGCTGTCAGACACCAAGACTTCTTTGCTTAGGAGCGCCGATACTACCCGGCGGGCCTGGCGTTCGCCGGTGCCGACGACGGTGTCGGCGTCGCCGCGCGGCAGTTCTCCACGGTAAAGTACCGCTTCGAGGATACTGCCGGACTTGAGGGGCAGACGCCCGAGCCGGATCTCCTCTTCCACCCACAATAGAATGCGGGCGCGCAGGCGATCGGGCTGAATCAGGCTTTCCATGAAGTTCACCTGGTCGATGCAGACCGTGAGAAAGAACCTTGTGAACTCAACCAGCGCTTCTTCGCTCAAGGCGCCGCGCCCGTCCAGATCATTGCGGCGGGGTTGGTCGCAATTGGCGAGAAGCCTTTTGTGTTCCTGGACGTTGCGCGCCAGGCCGCGGGCCACCGACCAGACAGCACCGGTATCGAGCAAATCGAGCATCATCGCGTGCGATATGAGCCGGGCTACCCGGCCGTTGCCATCCATGAAGGGGTGTATCCATAGCAGGCGATGGTGGATGGCCGCGGTGGAGATAATGGATTCGGTCTTGCCGATATTCCCGTAAACCTGTTCAAAGCGCTCCATGAAGCGGGGTATGGCGCCCGGACTGATGGCGACATGGTTCCCGACCTGTACGTCGCGCCCACGCAATTCGCCGGGCGCCAATCGGAGCTTTCCCTTGGTGGCCGGGTCCTCGACCCACAAGAGATCCTCCGGCAGCAACTCGCAAAAGCGCCGGTGAATCTCACGGATACCCTCGGCTTTGATGGCGAGCCCGCCCTTGAGGGCCCCGCCATCAATCCACCGCTGCACGGCGATGTGCGCCTTGGCTTCTAGTTGCAGGTCGCGCTGACGGGCATCTTGACTGTAGTCGTTCTTGATCGCCCGCTCGATGTCGACCGGATGGGTGTAGTGTCCCTCAATCAGGTTTGAGTAATAGCAGTTCATTGCCCGCACTATGTCGGCGAGCGAGGCCAGGAGGGCAGGTGGCAGACTGCGGCGGAGGCCGGCCGATTTCTGGGTGAGGTCGAGCGCAAGATCGGTGAGCGCCGCCCGGCACGCGTAGGCGTCCCCGATTACCAGCGGCTCCATAACAGAGAGTGGCTCCCCTCGGTCGTCCGTTACGATGTCCGCTTCCATAGCCGCATCATTCTGATAAACAAGTACCTTTATATCATTAATATAAACAGATTTCAACGGGGTAGCCACTCCGGTTTGATGGCCGNNCGCCATCATTCAGGTTGACCGTCGCGGGTGGACTTGTATCTGCCTGTGGAGACCGTCGACCCCGCCGGGTCGATTACTGGCGAGAAGAAGTCCAACTCTTTAGCGGCCGGGCAAACGCCAGGCAGTCCAGTTATTTGTATTCTTCAGAATTCATCCGTAACATCCCAACCCAATCTCTTAAGCCCCGATTCGACATTGGACAGCCGCGTCAGCAACTGCCCCTGCTTCTCCTTCGACGGCAACTTCAGCGCAACCCGTTCCACGCCCTCACTCACCGCCGCTGCCTGCTACTTCAGGTACTTTTGGGCTTTCTTGACGTTCGCCAGAAAATCTTTCAGTCCCAGGACATCACGACGACCGCCCCTCAACATCGGCCCGACCGGCTGCCCGCATAAGCAAACCCGCAAGCGGAAGGGCTCCCCGTCATCCAGGGGGAGAATATCGGCGCCCGGCGTAGAACCATATGCCTCCATGTACTCGAGCGCCGTAATTACACGCAGAGTACCACGCGCGCCTACCTCCGCACCATCGACGAGTTTGCGCGTCATTTCAACCGTCCGCCGGACCAACTCGGCCCCGAACAGATTCGCGAGTACGTGGCGCATCTGTTCCGCGACCGCAAACTGGCTGACAACACCGTCAACCAGCGCGTGGGGGCCTTGCGGTTTTTCTTCATCAAGACGCTCCGCAAGGCCTGGAGCGTGGAGGAGACCCCGTACCCCAAGAAAAGGCTGCACCTGCCGGTGATCCTCAGCCAGGACGAAGTGTCACGGCTCATCGAGTCGGTGAGGCGATTGCGCGGGTCGGGCTGGATCGATACCGATAAACGTGCCAGGGTCCGCCGATGTCCTCAGTCGTCCATCGTCTCCTCGACCCGCCCCGTAATCGTCGCCGGCGCTTCGTCGCGCGCGAACGCGACCGTCCTTTCGAAGCCCTGCGGCCCGGTTTCAGTACCCCGCCCCGGAAGGGGTCCGCGGCGATGCAGGCTTCGTACGGCTGAAGCATTTCGGCGCCGCCGATCCCGCGGCGCCATTCGCTGGCGATGCCTGGGAGGGGAAACTGGGGGGTTTACAAAACCGCCATGGCTTGCGCGCGCGACAACTGGCGCATTTTCTATTGGGTGTATTGAAGCTAAGGGACTTAATTGGCTCCCCGGGGGAACGTGGTTTCGAACGACCTCTCCACACCTGATGCGGTAGAGCAAAATGAGGGCGGAGAAACTAGGCGTAGGCTTTCCATCCAGAACGCGAAGCGCCATCATTAGATGAGGTCACTAGTGTCCGGTAAAGTGC
>PLGA01000595.1 GCA_003139735.1 Bryobacterales bacterium
TCTGTGCGCGGCTGGCGTTGCCAAGAGCGCACCGGAACTGCCCGAAGGCGATGGCAGGCAGGAAGTGGAACAAATCTGCACGAGCTGCCATTCCCTGCAGCCGATTATTTCGGTGAGACACACCAACGCCGAGTGGCGCGCGGTGGTCGATAACATGGCCAGCTTGGGTGCCCAGGGCACGGACGACGATTTCAACGCCGCGGTGGAATATCTGAGCCGTCATTATGGCAAGAGCCGCCTGAACTGGCCGCTCTACGGCGGCGGCGCGGGGCTGGTTTTCGGCGGAGCGCTTCTGGGATGCTATCGGAGGATCCGGCGGCGTCAAAAGCAAGAAAGCAGTTAAACATCGGGTCGTTATTGCTTGTGCAAAGAGCATCCGGTTGGCGACGCAGTTCGGCTGCCGGGTAGGGGTCGGGCNNCCCGACCCCTACGGCGGATGCGCCCTACGGACCAGGGGCAATGTTGTAAACAAAAATCGAGCTGCCTATTTTTGCAACAGGCGGGTAGTTCGTAATCCACGCGAACGGCCCCTGGGTATGCGGGGTGACGTCGAAGTTGCCCGGGATCGCGTAGTATGCGGCCCGGCCGGGCCCGCGCGTGACGGTAAAAGGGGACGGCATAGCGCGATCATACGCGCTGATGGCCACCCAACCGCCGGTCTTGAGATACGGCTGCAATTCATGAAATGGCGGAAGGCCGGCGTTGGCGAGATCGGCCGTGCCAAAGTAAGCGATTGAAACCTCGCGCACGTTGTGAGCGCGCAGCCATTTCGACAGGCGGCCGAGGTCCTGGCCCCAATCCAGGTCGGAATCCACCTCGACCCGCTCCGGTTGCCGGGACGCCAAAATGTTGAAATATGCGAGGTAGTTGGGGTGCGCCAGAACCGAGGATGCCACGACGCCCAGCACGGCGGCGGCGGCCAAGACCCGGCAAGCGCCTCGCCGCACATTGCAACGCCAAAGCCAACACACGGCATAGCCGCTGACGATCGCGAGCAGGGGATAAACAGCGAGAATATGGCGCAGCCCTATACTGATGCGGCTGAACAATGCGGTAGTGAGAATCACGAAGGCGAACAAGCCCGCGGCGGTTGCCAGGCAAACGCCGCGCTTACGCAACTGGAGACCCAAGAGGAATGCTCCGGCGAAAGAAAGCAGAAGAAAGGGCAGCGGTGTCTTTAGCAGGAGCATTACGGGGAAGAAGTACCACCAGCCGCTCTTCCGCCATTCGCCGAGGAAGAATGCGGTGTGCCCCCCGTTATTGTGGGCCGCCAACTCCATCAGGCTTCGGGGCAACTGTCCGGCGGGGACGCGCATATCGAGCAGCGCGTTCACCACGCTCTTCACAGCGGGGACGCCGTGGAACAGGCGATCCATGGCGGGATGGGGAGGAGGGCCGAGAATGGGTTGCATGGAAAACAGATAACTGGCCCAAATTACGAAGTACGCCGCCAGGGAGGCGATCGCCAGGTTGCGTGCAGTTTCCGCGAAGCGGCGGCGGGCGAAAGCGTGTCCAAACGCGAATTGCAGGAGCAACAACGCGCCCGCGCAAGCAGGCAAGAATACCAAGGCGGAGAATTTGGACGCTACCGCAAGCCCTGTGGCGACTCCCAACGCCAGGCTCCGCCGGAGGCCAGGTTTTTCCAGCCACAGAGCGAAGCAGAAAAGCGCCAGGCAAACGGTGGCCGCGCATGCCATATCGGTCGTGGCCAGAGCGGCATGGGCCAGGACAGGCGGAAGCAGGCTAAAGAGCAGAAGCGAGACTAAAGCGGCCCTTTGGCCACCCAAGCGATGGCTCCAGAACCAGACTACGGCGCAGGCCAGCAGGAAAAACGGCAGCGTGCCCAGGCGCGCCAGCATCAGGTTTCGCTCATAACGCCCGCCAGCATAGAGAATCCCATTGCCGAGTTGTACGGCGTCCCCGGCGGCCGGCGGCTGCAACCCGGCCGCGTAGGGTCCGAGTGCGACCAACAACCGCGCCAGCGGGGGATGCTGCAATTCGATGGTGTAGATGCCCTGCCGCAGCAACTGCATCCCACATGCGATGTGAAACGGTTCGTCGAAGGTCGCGGTGAATTCAGCGTAGGTGGAAACAATGCGCGCCACGGCAATACACACGATCAAGACCGCCGCGATGCCATACCACGGCCTCCGCGGGCGCGCGGACGGCGCCGGCGGCTCCGGGCAGGTTCGGCCGAGGACAGCTTTGGCAAGCGCTTCCATCAGGCTAAACGCCTCGCCGGGCGGTGGAGCAGCCATGAGAGCAGAAGGCCCAAAATCGCGATCGCACTAACGACCGCACCCGTAATCTCCGATATTCCGTAGGGCATGCTCAGCCGCACCTCGGTTTCACCGGCCGGGACGCGGATCTCCACCAGCCCTTGCGGTGAGGAGGCGCGAACCGCCAAAGACCGGCCGTCCGGGTCCCGCGCGATCCAACCGGGAAAGTAGAACTGTCTCACGGCGACCCAGCTTGCGGCGTCCTCGGCGATGCGAAAGACGATGTCGCGGGCCTGCCATTGTTGCACAACCGCCGAACCGCCATCGACGGCTACCTGAGCCTCGCTCTCGGACAGGGGAATGCCGCGCAGGCTAATGAGTTTGGGATCCGTCCATTGAGCCCAAGCGGTGATGAGGTAGTCGAGGTTGACGGCGCCCTTGGCGGCAATCCAGGGAGATTGATAACCCATGCTGCGCGCGATGGGGAAACTCCAGCCGGCGACCAGCAGGAAGGTCCCGGCCGCCAAGACGGTGGTTCGCCAATCGTGGATTCGGCGCAGGCCATCCACGGCCAGAGCGGCCAGCGCCGCGACGGCCAGCGTCAGGAGCACGTTGAGCCGGGAAGGAAACTGAATGGCCTGCAAAGGAGGCAGCATTTTCCAAATCGCGCCGCTCACGGGAAGCATCATGATCACGCTCAAAGCCGCCAGGCTGCTCCAGTAAACGCTCTCGCGAAGGCGGTCTCTAAACATCGCGTCGTTATTGTTTGCGCAAGGAGCACTCGTTGGCGGCGCAGTTCGACTGCCGGGTAGGGGTCGGGCATGCCCGACCCCTACGGCGGATGCGCAATTACTTATGACGTTATGTTTACTTGACGAGAGGAGAGCGATTAGAAAGAAGCCAGCCGCTACCGCGGCGGTCCATGCCGTCAACCAGGATAACGACCGCAGGAATGCGTCCGAACCGGGCAAGAACAGAAAATTGCGGTAATACAGGTAGTCCGGCCGCGTCTCGATCAGCTTGTAAGGAGAAATGTATTTCTGGTACGCCAGCGCCGGCAACAAATAAAAGCTGGCCAGGGCCGCGCCGAACAGCATGGAAAGAACCAGCTCCGTCACCGCCCTCACTCTGCGCCGCAGACCGCTCAAGAACCATGCATACAGCAGCGGGACGGGCGAGAACATCAGGGCCGTAAACAGGTGAGTCACCAGGAGCAACGCATAGGCGATGCCGAAGCCCCGGAGCGCCGAGACGGTCCGGCGGCGGACCGCGCGCCGGGCGAAATATAAGAGGAGGGGAAGCCAGGCGAACGCCCATAATTCGGCCAGGGCGGTGCGCGTGTAGAGGTCTGTCTTGATGTGATATGGGGCAGCCATATAGACGAGCGCCCCAATGGCGGGCGCCCAAATGCCGCCCACCAAGTCCTTCAGCCAGATATAGGCCGCCACGCCGGAAATCACCAGCGCGAGCCAAAGGGAGATGCCCAATTCCGCGGATTCGCGGCCGGGCGCCAGGGTCAGGACGCGGAACACGGCGGCCACATAATAGGGCAAGGGACCGTAAACGAAAAAATCGGGACTGCCTAGCCCCCCATTCATGCCCAGCAGCCACCGCGGATAGACTTCGCCGGACCACAATTGCTGCGCGAAGCACCGGTACCACGAGAGGTGTTCCGCGGAATCCATGCCAAACGGAAGGCCGAATCGGATGATGGGAATGGAAAGCAGCAGACTGGCGGCAACCAGAACAAAAAAGGGGGCAAACCGCCGCGACAGATTAGCCTCCTCCGTTGGAATCATGCGAATTCCCAGTCCTCGCACGCCTTCTTCCATTTAGTCCCCAGTTAGGTATCAAAGGTGCTGAAAGGCAGTGGAGGGAGGGATTTTCTGCCCAGGCCGCAAATTCTGGTCGAGCGTCAAGAGCCCAAGACGGCGAGGCTCACGGCGACGGGTACCCGCACGCGCCATCTGCTCGTGCCGCGGCCCTATCCCCGCAAGTTGTCCATCGTCATCCCGATGTACAACGAGGAATCGGCCATTCCGATGCTTCGCGCGGCGGTGGACGCGTTTCTAAAGGAGTTGCAGGCGGACGGCGAGGTGATTCTGGTCAATGACGGAAGCTCCGATTCGACCATTGAACTCATCCTCGACTGGGCGCTTGAGGACCAGCGGATAAAAATCATCCAGCTTTCTCGAAATTTTGGACATCAGATGGCGGCCACGGCGGGTTTGGACTACGCCTCGGGTGACGCGGTGGTGCTGATCGACGCCGATCTGCAGGACCCTTTGCCGGTGATTCATCGGATGATCGAGCGGTATTGCGAAGGGTACGATGTCGCCTACGGGCAGCGGCAGAAACGTTCGGGCGAGACGGTCTTTAAGCGCGCCACGGCATGGATGTTCTATCGGATCATGAAAGTCCTGGTGGACCAGGAGCTTCCGGTGGATTCCGGCGATTTCCGGCTGATGTCGCGGCGCTGCCTGGAAGGCCTCCGCCAGATGCGGGAAACGCACCGGTTTTTGCGCGGCATGACGGCTTGGGTAGGGTACCCGCAGGCGGCTGTCAGGTATTCGCGGGAGCCGCGCGCGGCAGGCGAGACCAAATACCCGTTGCGGAAAATGCTGGCCTTTGCCTGGACCGCGGCTACGTCCTTCTCTACCGTGCCGCTCAGGATCACGTTCCACCTCGGCCTGCTCGTGGGAGCATTCAGCGTAGAGGAGGCCGTTCGCTCCATTCTGTCGCACGTCTTCGGGTGGTTTACAGTCACCGGCTGGAGCTCGCTGATGGTGGTCATCACCGGAATCGGCAGCGCCCTGTTAGTGAGCGTGGGGATTCTGGGAGAGTACGTCGGAAGATTATACGAACAGGTGAAGGAGAGGCCGATCTATCTGGTCACTGACACGTATAACATCGAGTCCCGCCTGGCGGCCGGGGTGAAGAGCGAAGCGCGCAGCCATCCCGCAAGGTAAAGACAGTTGCAGGTAAAGATGCCGATCTCCGAACAAGAGGCGGAACTCACCCGTGTGAGGCCGGTATCGAGGGCCTTTTCTTCGTATGTCTGGCCGATAGCGGCAGCGGCGATGGCGGTGTTTTACCTGGCGACTTCGATCTATATCGCCGCGCATCGTTTGTTCTGGTACGACGAACTGTTCACGGTCCTGATTTCGCGGCTCCCGAACACCGCAACCATACTGGACGCTCTCAGCCATGCCGATAACAACATGCCGGCGCCCTACTTCCTGGTGGTGCATGCTTTCTTGAAGCTGCTTCCCCAGGCCGAAGTGGCCGCGCGGCTGCCATCCGCACTGGCCTGGGTCTTGGGCCTGCTGATTTCAGCCGATTGCGCCCGCCGCCTCACCGACAGCCTGCACGGCTTGATGGCTGCCGCGTTCCTGGGCTGCACCTTGACTCCGTACTACGGCTATGAGGCGCGGTCTTACGGCATTTACTTCATGTTTGCGGCGCTCGGTTTCTGGGTCTGGAGCCAGACGCGTAAGGAGAGCTGGAGCGCGGCCGCATTATTCGGAGCGATCCTGTGCGCCGGCGTCTTGTTCCACTATTACATGGTTCTGTGCCTGGTTCCTTTTGCCGCATGGGAGGCCGTTCACTGGAAGCCATGGCGGTTGCCTTCGCCCAAGCTATTGGCGGGCTGTCTGGGAATCGCCGGCGCAGCGGCTTTGCTCGCACGCCAGATATTCGGAGCGAACAAGTACGCGGCGTTTTTTTGGTCCAAGCCGACGTTGTATGGACTGCGCGGCGTTTTTTCGGAACTTATTCCGGACGGCCTATTCCTGCTGGCTCTCCTCATGATTCTTATCGCCCTGCGCGGGCCCGAGCGCAACACGGCAGTGGCGCCCATGCAGGCAGCGGAATCGGCGGGCTGGCTGTGCCTGCTGATCCCCTTTGCCGGATATCTTCTGGCTTTGAGCGTGACCAACGCCTTCGTGGCGCGGTACTTCCTAGGGATGATGCCGGGGCTGGCGATCGCCTTTGCCTGCTGGTTCCACCGCCAGTTTCCCGGCGCGCCGCGGGTTTCAACGGGTGTATTGCTGTTGTTGACCGCGGTCGGTCTATACGGCCAACTGGCGGCTGTGCGTCACCCGGAGTCGATTCAACAGTTCGATCAGCAAACGCAAACCAGGCGGATGCTTGAGTTGGAAAACGGGTTGCGATCCGAAGGTAAGCGCTACTTTCTATGTTCCACCGGTATGCTCTACGTGGAGTTGGATTACTACTCCAGTCAGCCCGGCGATTACCGTCTGTTGATTCCCCCGGAGAAGGATCTGCAGGCGCTCAATACCGTGCGCTATGCGATGGGCCTGGCGCGCTATTATCCGTTTCGGTTCTGGACTCTTGAGGATCTCAAGCTGCATGCGCGGGAAACGGCATTAATACAGCCCTCCGCGACCACTTTGAACCTGCTGGAGAGCGCCGGGATTCGGAGCATCACTCGCTATCGCGGTTCTCTCGAAGTGGCCTACCTCGAATGAGATCCTCTGGAGAGAGAATTGCTTGACGGTAGGACAGCCGCCATTATGCACACCAAATTCTGGCATTTCCTCAAGATTGCGCTCGTGTTGATCCTGGCGCTCGGCTTGGCGCTGGTTGCCACTGCGCACGTGAATCGCACGGCGACAGTGAAGGCCTATTTTCAAGCCGAGCGGGCCTGGATCAGGTATTGGCCCATGGACACGGGGCGATACTCCGTCGAGAGGTTGGTACCGGTCCTGTGCAAGGCCGGCGTATTGGCTCCAGTCCGCCTGGAGGTGGAACCGCACTTGAGCTTCCTTCTCAATCCCCTGGATGTGGTGCCTGCGACGATCCTAAGGGCGGGAGAGTGGCAGCCGGAAGTCTGGCGCTCCATCGAACCCTCTCTTCCTGAGGGGAGCGTGTTTCTCGACGTGGGAGCGCATATCGGCNNATTTCAGTATGAAAGCGGCGGCCAAAGTGGGGAATGCCGGCCGTGTGCTGGCGTTCGAGCCGAATCCCGAGACCTTAAAACTGCTGTACGACAATGTGGCCGCCAACGACGCGAGGAACGTCACTGTGGAGCCAATTGCCTGCACGGATAAGGCACAGACGCTGACGTTCTACGCCGCGGCAATCGAGAATACCGGAATGTCGTCGCTAGCCCGCAAGAATGCGCAGGTTGATGGTGCAGCTCCCAAGGCCTTCACGGTTCAAGGACGGCCCATCGACGACGTAGTCCGTGAGCTCAACCTGACGCGCGTCGATGCCATCAAGATAGACGTCGAGGGGGCGGAGGTGCTGGTGCNNGCTGCGCGGGTCGGTCGAAACACTGAAGCGATTTCACCCGAAGCTGGTTATCGAGGAGATTCCGGACGAACTCGCGAGCTTTCAAACTTCCATGAGCGATCTCGCCACGCTGCTCCAGGAGGCGGGATACAATCACACGCGAAGACTCCTGCCGCGCGGCGACGACTGGGAGTGGACGGCGCAATAGCGCGGCGCGCTATTGTTTGAGCACCTTGTAAACTACAAATCCGTTCGGTGGAAAGTATAGGCAGGTCGGGTACTGCTCGCTTTCGGGATGTTTGGTGGGCTTTTCCGCCAGCAGGATCGATTTGAGGCCGGCGCGTTGAAGGGATTCCTCGAAGCCGGAGTCCTTGTCGAGTTGATGATTGGGCGAGATCAGGAAAAACGGCGCCATACCCTGGGGAGCTCCTTCCGCCGGCCGCTGAACGTGAATCTCCGGGTAATCGCGCAAGATGTACTGAAGCGGTCCTACCGCCTTCCAGGCATAAGTGGGAAGCTTCCCGTTCTCACGCCATAGCTTCACAATCTCCTCCGGGCGGTAACTCACAAGCCTGTCCTCATAGAACCGCGGCAGGTTGAAAATCCAGAGCGCCATATACGCCACCGCGGCTGCCGCTCCCAACAGACGGGTCAACCGGCTCCCACCGAGCGCATAGAAGCCCAGTGCCGTGAAGGCAAACACGAAGGGGCAGAGGAAAAGCGTCTGGCGCACGCCGCCGAAAGGAAACGCGCCGAACATGGACAGCGCAGCGGGAATGGCAGCAGCCAAGAGGCCCAGCAGCGCAAAATGGCGGGCGTAAGCGCCCAGTTTTCCGGCGGAGGCCAAGGCCCATCCTAAAACGCAAAGGCATATCAAGGGCAAAATGGCCGGGTTGAGCGCTTCCGGCCAGTACAAAGAAGGGTTATAGAACAGGTTGAGATGATAGGCGGCTATATCATAGGCGTGCATCGGCAGTCTTGGGATGGACCGCAAGGAAAAATCGTGATAATAGGGCTGTAGATAGGTGCGGAAGCCCAATTTGGGCTGTTTCCGGTTGAGCAGCGCCGAAAACAACAAAACCACGGACATGGCCCCAGCCATCGGCAGCATTCGACGGCGCAGAGCCGGCGGCCGCTGAAGGAAAGCGCGAGCCTCGACAACCGCCAGCAGCGCCAGAGATGCCGCCAGGAGCAACCCGAGTGAGGGATGGATGCACAACGCGAGAGCGCCGGTGAGAGTGTAGTCCGCCGCAGCCCTGAAAAGACGGGGCTGAGCGACTCTTTCGAGCAGCGCTCGCAGGAGTTCAAGGTGCGCCAGCAGCAAGGCGGCTGCCATGAGCGTGACGCCGGCGTACGGATAGACTCGCTGCGAGTGTTCCATCTGCGGCATCGAAATGGCAGTCAGCGCGGCCGCAAACAGGGCCGGGTAGAAGCGACTGCCGCGGAAACCGTCCGCGAGGAGCCTGTACGCCAGAAAGAAAACGGCCAAGACCGCGGCCGCGCCTGCCAGAACCGAGGGGATGCGCGCCACCGTCAACGTCCGTCCCAGCGCGCTGCAGAACACCCAGACTATAGCCGGCCATCCCCAGGTATTGGTGGTGCTGTTCTTGGCCGCCAGCGCGAAGTGAATCAGGGAAGCCGGGTGATTGCCGTAGATGCTTTCATTGAAGAAATCGGATTCGTCCCACCAGAAGAACACGCGGGCGAGGTCGTGCGCCCGAAGGNNACGACGAGAGCCGCCAGCAGGGCCCAGTGCCAGCGTGGTTGCTCTTGTTCCGCTTGAATTCCGGGTTTTGCCGGGGTCATTGTTCGTAATAGACGATCTGGGTTCCGCCGCTCTCGATGCGGAAAGGAAAAAGCTTCAGAAAGCTCAGCTTCTGGAGCAGCGAAGGCTGCTTTTCGGGAGTGCAGTACAGCAACAGGAAACCTCCGCC
>PLGA01000361.1 GCA_003139735.1 Bryobacterales bacterium
GCCACCAAAGCCGTGGAACGGTCTAGCGGCCGAGGTGTTCAGGCCTGCGGCTGTTACCATGGGTTTCATGACTCCCAATCAAGCGGGCGAACCGCCCAAGGCGCCGATTGCCGGCGTGAAGAATCTTATTGCGGTCGGATCTGGAAAGGGCGGCGTGGGAAAGACCACGGTGGCGGTGAACCTGGCGGTGGGGCTGGTTTCGCTGGGGTATAAGACGGGGCTCATGGACGCCGACGTGTATGGCCCCAACGTTCCGCTGATGATGGGGATCAACCGTACCCCGCTGGCGTTCGGCGACCGGATTCAACCGGTGGAGCAGTATGGCGTCAGGCTGATGTCGATGGGCTTTCTGAATCCGGGCGACAAACCGCTGATCTGGCGCGGGCCCATGCTGCACAGCGTGATGCAGCAATTCATCCGCGGGGTGGATTGGGGCGATCTGGATTACCTGGTGATCGACCTGCCGCCGGGCACGGGAGACGTGCAGCTTTCACTCATCCAGACGGCGCCGATCACGGGCGCGATTGTGGTGACGACGCCTTCGGACGTTTCGCTGGAGGACGCGCGCAAGGCCATCACCATGTTCCGCCAGGTGAGGACGCCGCTTCTGGGGCTGGTGGAGAACATGAGTTACATGAACTGCCCGCACTGCCACGAGCGCATCGACGTTTTCAGCCATGGCGGAGGGCGGCGCACGGCGGAGCAGATGGGCGTACACTTCCTGGGCGAGCTGCCGCTGGACCCGCGGGTGCGCATCGGCGGCGATTCGGGCGACCCGGTGGCGCTGCGCAAGGAGGAAGGCGCGGCGTTTCTGGAACTGGCGCGCAATGTGGTGGCGCGGGCGGAAGAAGCACAGAAGGAGCAGGGGCCGGAGGTCGAGATCGGCGAGTAGAGCCGCCCCGTCAGCGCCGCGCTTCGCTGAGCGCCAAAGACAGGTTCGCCTCCGCCCAAAGCAAAGGCTTGTGCGGACCGGTCGTCCATCGCCCTCGCTTCAGGTAATAGAGCTCCGGGCACTCTTTCTCGGGCGTCCGTTGCGCGATCGCTCTCTGCAAATACCGCGCCTGCTGCTCCCGGTCTCCATAGATCCTGCCGAAAATCACGGAGAGCAGACTATCGAACAGGCACCACTGCGCCTCGCACCCCGGCTGCAGATACTCGTCACGCACTTCGATGCGCTGGCTCCAATCCACGCTGCGCAACTCCGGCGGGAACCAGCGGTCGTAATCCTGGCAATAGTAAGAGTCCCCAACGTATCGGCGGAACCCGATCTCCCCTTCGAGACGCGCTTGAATCAGGTGAACGATCATGTTCCGCGTGGCCGGGTCGCGCACCACTTCCAGAGGATAGACCAGGAACAGCACCGCCGCGTCGGCCCCGCGCAGCTTGGGCGATTCGAGCGGCAAATGGCGCTCCAGCAGCCCGCGTCCGGCTTCCGTCAGCGAATCGGCCACCTCGGCCCCCGCGCGCTTCGCTTCTTCCAGACCGGCCAGCACCGCCCCTACGCTCGACGAGTTGACCTTCCGTCCCTCTTCCCACGCGCCGCTGTCCGGGTCTTCCCAATACCGTATCGCCTCGAAGTAGCGAATGAACAATCGGATGGTTTCGCGTTCCGATGCCTCCAGGCCTAAATAGCCCCGATTGTGCAGCAGCGCCCGGAACCACAGCACGTAGCCCAGAGCGTCGTTCTGCGCGTGCGACCAGCTCTCCGGAAGCTCGCGCAGCGAATTGGCATCGAAGCGCACCCGCGGCCTGGCTTCCACCGTCTCCTTGAGGCACGGCCGGGCAATCACCGCGTCGAATCGCGGCGCTTGCGACTCCATGAATCGCATCAGCCCCCGCGCGCAAGCCACCGCCGCCTGAATGTCTCCAGCCTCCAGCCGCGCGTAACCCACCATCGCGTTATCGCGCAGCCATGCATTCTGATAGCCCGTGACGGACTTGGAATCCATGCCGCCGACAGCCGGATAGATCCCGTTCGCATTCGCGGCAAAGAAGGTTTTCCTCTCCGCCGCCACGCGCTCCGCCGTCTCGCGCATGCCGATCTCTAGCGTGTGGATACGACCCTCCGTATGGCTATCTCCGACGCCACTGCCACCACCACTGCCGCGGCTAGGGCCACCGCGTTCCCAATGCCGAAAACCCGGTCCCACCAAGGCGGTAACCAAAGCCACTTGATGTTGGCGTACCACGCAATTCCCCCAGGCAGGAAGAAAATCGGATAACGAATTTTGTCCGTGAACCAGAGCAGTCCATTGGAAGGGTATTCCTGGTGAACGTAGCGTTCCCAACCGAACGCGTCCTTGCTGCCGGTTTGTTTGGCGAGCCGCGGCTGCAGCTTGCTTTGAATGTATGTGGCTGCCCGCCCGATGCGCGCCACCACATCGGCGTATAACACCGCCAGAATCGCGAACGGAATGGGACAGGCCGCGACAATCCACCGGCGCGTCTCGGGCGGTTGGCCGACCGCAATCGGAATCACGGCCGCCGCAATCGCAACCGCCAAACCGAGGAAGCCGCTTTGCAGAGTGATAAAGGTCTGGATCTNNCGGAATCGGGCTTATCTTAACGCTCCGGTCCGCCTCTCACTTGTCCGACAATAAGATCATGCGCGCCTGGTTGATGGATTCCTACGACGGCGTCGAAAACCTGCGCTTGTCCGAAGTGGACGACCCGCATCCCGGCCCCGGTGAAGCGCTTCTAGCCATTCGGTTCGCGGCGCTGAACCCGGCGGACGCCTTCCTTGCCGCCGGGCAGTACCCCGCGCGGCCGCCGCTGCCTCATGTCCTGGGCCGCGATGGCGTGGGTACGGTGCTCGCCGTCGGGCCGGACGTACCGCCCGGCTATGTGGGCCGGACGCTTGGCATCCTGCGCTGCGCCGCGGGCGTGACGGTTTGGGGAACCCTGGCCGAAAAGACCGTGGTCCCGGCCGCCAGCCTGGCGCCCGTTCCGCCCGGTTGGGGCGAGCGGGAGATGGCGGCCGCGCCCCTCGTGTTTCTCACCTCGTGGCAGGCCCTGACGCAGTGGAGCGAGCCGCCCCAGCCCCCCGAGTCCGGCAAAGCGCTGTTGGTGACCGGCGCCTCCGGCGGTGTGGGAGTCGCATCGGTCCTGCTCGGCAAATCCATGGGACTGACGGTAGCCGCGCTCTCGCGCAGCGCGGAAAAGCGAGCTCGCCTGAAGGAACTGGGCGCCGACTTCGTCTTCGATCCCGCCGATCCCCGTCTGGGCAAGACCGTTTTGGCCGCGCTCGATCCGCGCAAAGTGGACCTGGTGGTGGATAGCGTCGCCGGCGCCGGATTCCCGCAAGTCGTCGCGACGCTCGGCTACGGCGGCAAGATCAGCGTGGTGGGCCGCAGCGGCGGACCCGTGCCCGAGTTCAACACGGGAACCCTGTTTTTCCGCCGCAACCGCATCGGCGGCGTGGCCGTGGGCGACTACACGCCGGAGACCGCGCAGGACGCCTGGACGAACATCGTGGCGCGCCTTGAAGGCGCCGGACGCCGCCCCGTGGTGGACCAGGTTTTCAATTTCGAAGATGTGAAGCCCGCCTTCGCCCGCCTCGCCGAAGGCCCCATGGGCAAAGTCGTGGTGCGCGTAGCCTAAGGCCTGCGCCGCAAGCAATGCCGCCAGGGGAGCCAGACCGCCACCATCCAGGGGTGAATCGCAATTCTGCCAACCCGCCAGGCTGCTAATAGTATTTCCGGCTCTTTTTAGCTATCTTTAGCTGACTCTTTAGGCTATAATTGCCGCGGGATTGGCCCCCTGCGCATCCAGGGAGATTAACCCGGTTGAGCCGCCAGGGGATCGTGTTGAAATGTATTCAGCCACTATCCTTGCCCGACCCGCGGAAATTCTCCAGCTAAACGACGCGCTACTGCGGGCCTTTCCGGCGCTGGAGAGCGCATCCATGCCCGGGTTTTTTCTGGCATCGCTCGGCAGGGAGTGGCTTCCCCGCGTGGTGGTCGTCAGCCGGGGCGGCGAACTGGCCGGGATCGTCTACGCTAAGGAGCGCGCAATCCTCGGCTGGCCACTGGGTCTTATCTATGCGGACGCATCCTTCAACAACATGGTGGTGGCCGCTCCCGCCGAACGCGAAGCGGTGCTGAGAACGGCGATCCACCGGCTCTTCGCCTGCCGGCGCATCCAGGGCGCGCGGATCGTCGTCCCGCTGGACGGATTTCAGGCCGCGGTTCTCACCGAAGCGATTTCCTCGATGCGGCTGGAAGCCGGTTTTGCGCCCGTCGAGCGCCATGCCTGCCTGAAGCTGCCGGCCTGCTACGAGGAGTTCCTCGAGACCCTGGGCGGAAAGACGAGGAAGAACTTTCGCTATTACGTCCGAAAATCCCAGATGGAGGGCCATAGGTACTTCGAGCGCCTCTCCATGGCGGAACTCCGTGACGCCGCCTGGCGCCTCCGGCGCAAGTGCAGCATCGCCACCTCCAGCTCCGCGCTAACACGGGCCTTGACGTGGCTCGCCGAGTCGGGGGAACGGATATTGGCGGTGGGCCTGCGCCATCCGGACGGGCGTTGGCTGAGTGTAGCTGCGGGATGGTATGGGCCCGCATCCGCCACCGTAGCGCTCCAACTCAATGACGATCAATCGTTCCCCCGGTATTCGCTCTCGGTGGTGCTGCGTGCCCAGCTGATCCAGAGCTTAATTCGCCAAAAAGTGGAAAGCCTGTGGTTCTGGGCCGGCGCCTCGGAGCCCTTGGCCCGCTACGCTACCTATCTCCGTACGACTGCCGTGTACATGGACCGCCCGGCTCCCGTGTGGAAGGCTATCCGGTATTTGGCCCTGAAGGCGATTCCGCTGCTGCCGAAGAGGCTGGCCGGCGACATCGTTTGGGTCTCGCGCACCGCTGAGCCAGCGTCAATCTCCCAACAGGAGAGGGATCCAACACCCATCGACGATGGCCAACCGAAAAACGGCCGCCAGGTATGAACCTTATCCGCCGGCTGCCCGAATTGGCGATGGCAGGCGAGGAGTGGTGGTTCGACGTCACGCGGGGCGTTCGGACAGCGGGAACGGCATTCCTGAAGGACCTCACCATCCTGAGCGACGCGTCCGACAGCAAGCTCTATATGCCGGTTCGCCCACGAAGGGCCCGTCAGGCACTGCGCGCGCTGCCGATCCGTGACTACGCGGAATACACCTTCATCGACATGGGGTCGGGAAAGGGCCGGATGCTCCTGCTGGCGGCCGAGTGTCCATTCCGCCGGATCTTGGGAATCGAGTTCGCCGCGGAGCTACACCGCCAGGCGGTCGAGAACATCGCGGCTTGCCGTGGCATCTGGCTGCGGTGCCGGCAGATCGAGTCCGTGGCTATGGACGCCGCCGATTTCCGGTTTCCGGACGACAATCTGGTCCTGTACTTTTTCAATCCTTTTGGATGCGCGACGATGCGGCGTGTACTGGAAGAACTGCGCACGTCGCTCAAACGCCTCCCGCGCGATGTGTTGCTGGTGACGATCTTCCCCGAATTCGAGGCATTGATCGGCGCCGAGGGGTACCTGCGGCTCTGCCGGCGCCTGCATCGGTGCCACATCTATCGCGCTTATGCGGCAGGCGACTTCAGACCGGGGAGGCGCATCTGACTGAAACAACGGGGTTATTCCGTTGCAATCCACCGCGGCAAGGGCCTTGGAGCCGAACCGGCCTAATGCACGCTTGACGCCCGAGGCGGCAAAGGCGTAAAAAGAAAACAACCCCGTAGGGAACTTTTCGGCTCCGGGAAGCAATGCAGGATGATCGTCCGGATGGAACCAAGCGACGAGGAACTATACAGACGAATCCGAAAGGGCGATCGTCAGGCGCTGGCCGAGCTTTATGAACGGCGCGAGCCTGCCCTGTACCGGTATGCGCTGCAACTCTCGGGCAACCAGGCTACCGCCGAAGAGGCCGCGCACGAGGCATTTTTACAGCTTATCCAGGCGGATGCGCGCTTCGACGCACGCCGGGGATCGCTCCAGGCTTATTTGTACGGCGTAGTGAGAAATCTCATGCGCGTGGCGTACCGTTCTCAAAGCGTGGGGCCGGCGGGAGAGGTCGCGGTGGACGATGGCGTGGTCCAAACGCTGATCGAGGGCGAGGCGACGCGGGCGTTGAGTATTGCGGTGCGAAACTTGCCGCCGGGCTATCGCGATGCGGTCGTGCTGTGCGATCTGGAGGAGCGCAGTTACGAGGACGCCGCGAAGTTGGTGGGCTGTCCGGTGGGGACAATCCGGTCCCGGCTGTACCGCGCCCGCCGGCTGCTGGCCGCGAAGCTGCGGCAGTACAGATTGACTCCGGAGAAAGTGACGAAATGAGCACGGGCAATTGCGGGGAGTGGCTGGACGAGCTTGCCGAATGCGTGCGGCGCGGCGTGGGGCCGTCCGGGCGCTTGAGCGCGCACCTGTCGGATTGCGCGCGATGCGGCGAGCGATGGGAAGCCGAATGGGCGCTGAGCGCGGAGTTGCGGGAACTGCGCATGGCTCGCGCCGGCCAACGCTCCCGGGACGTGTGGCGGCGGCGGTTGATGGCGGAGTTCGCCGGTCTGGAGCGTTCGTCGTCGCGCTCCCGGTTTCGCTGGGCTTGGATCCCGGCATCCGCCGCCCTACTGGCAGCAGCTTCGGTGCAGGTCTGGCTTGGCATGCCGGGCCGGAGCGTTCCGGCGCGGATTTCCGTCCAGAGCGAAGATATCGCCAGCGCCGGATTGGTGGACACGGACGAGGACAATGGGTTTATCCCAGTGCCTTACGCCCTGCCGCTGGCCACGGGCGAATCGGTGCGGATTGTGCGCAGGGAGTTGAATGGGGCGGAGTTGGTTCGCATGGGAATCGACCTTCCGGGCGCCTATGCCGCCGACTTGGCCGACGACTTCGAAGCGGACGTTGTGGTGGGCGAGGATGAATTGCCGCGCGCCGTGCAATTGGTGAGTTACCCGGACCTTTGAACTTTCGGATAGGAGCAGGATTGCGATGAAAAGACTGATAGCCACAGTGGCGGCGCTACTCATTGGGACGGCGGCGCTTCCCGCGCAGGGGCGCTTCGCGGGCGGTCTCGGGCGCGGCGGCCCNNCGGCCCGATGTCCGCCTGGTCGGGATCGGAAACCCAGGTCGCAGGCGCGCCGTATTCGGGCGTGCGGACGACGCTGGTGCAGCAGACCTTGGCGAACGGCAACCAGATTACGCGCCAGGAGCAAGCCAAGGTCTACCGGGATTCCCAGGGCCGCGTTCGCATGGAACAAACGTCGACCAATGCGGTGACGGGCCAAACGCGCACATCCATTACGATCGCCGATCCGGTGGCGGGCGTCTCTTATTCGCTCAATCCCGAGGCGAAGACCTACGCGCGGGCGCCGGCGAGAATGTTTGCCAGGCCGGCCGCGCGGACCTACGACGGCTCAGGCTCTACGGCAGGCGCCCGGCGTGGCCGCGCTGGGACGCAGGCGCAGCCGGGAGTTGGCGGACGCGCACGCGGCGGAGCCCAGACGCAGACGGAGGATTTGGGGACCCAGTCGATTGAGGGGCAGCCGGCGACCGGCAGACGGATGACGGAGACGATTCCGGCCGGAGGGATCGGCAACCAGCAGCCGCTTCAGGTTGTGCGGGAGACGTGGATCTCCACCGCGCTGCACATTCCGGTGCTGATCAAGACCTCCGATCCGCGATTCGGCGTGACCAACATGCAATTGTCGAACGTGGCGATGAGCGAGCCCGACCCGTCCCTCTTCGCGCCGCCTCCGGACTATACCTTGGCCGGAGGGCGGGGCGCACGAGCGGGCGCGCGCAGGCCGGCGGCCCAGTGATCGCGGGGGATCGCTAGTCTCCCGATTCCTAAGTTTCTTTACCGCTCCGTGGAAGGCGCTCCGGGTGGGGCGGGCCGGGGTACCCACTGCCTTTGTGGGTCCGCCTACCTTCCGGGCAAGAATGATCGGGGCGAAGAAGGCAGGCCAGGAGGGCCGCCCCACGCTGCAATCGCGCGGCTCCCTCACGCGGTGGTCTGCGGCTTGCTCTCGTGATATTCCATCTCCGTGTTGACGTCCCAGATATTCGACTTATCGATCCGGCCTTCGAGAATGTTATCGACCGCGATCATCGCCGTAAGCATCGAGTGGTCCTGGTTGTTGTACTTGTGCATCCCGTTCCGGCCTATCAGGAACAGGTTTTCAAAGCCATCCAGATAAGTGCGAACCTCGTCGAAGCGGTCGTACGACCCGAAGTAGGCCGGATACGTCTTCGGCATGCGCAACACGGTTGAGTCCACGACTTCCGCCTTATCGATAATGCCGATCTTGTCCAATTCCGAGGCCGCGAGATCCGCCATCTCCCGGTCCGGCTTGTTCCATAGTTCGTCGCCTTCGAAGCAGAAGTACTCCACGCCGATCCAGGTTTTCAGCGGGTCCGCCACAAGATAGGGGCTCCAGTTGTTGAATATCTGCAGCCGCCCGGCGTAAACATCCGGCTCCTGAATGTAGATCCAGTTATCGGCGATGGGCTTCCGCGCCGGCCCCGGCTCGCGCACCTTCAGGCTGTTCAGGAGCAGGCCGACGGTGATGAAGTCGCGGTACATCAGGCCCTCGCTCACGGCCAAAACCGCGGCTGGCGGCGCCGGGCGGAGCGCTCGCATCAGGTCTTTGACCGCCATCGTGGAGAAGAAATAATCGCCCGCGAACTCTCGCGTCTCGCCGGCCGCGTTGGTCGCGATCACGGATTCAACGCGGCCTCCGGCGGCGTTCACGGCCTGGACTTCCCATTCCGTAAGAACCTGGCCGCCCATTCGCTCCACGTCTCCGGCTACCTCTTCCCACATCTGTCCCGGCCCGAACTTCGGATAGAGGAACTGCTCAATCAGGGACGTCTCGATATTCTTCTGCGCGATGTCGCTCTTGGACCGAAACAACTGCCGCGCAAAGTGGGTGACCGAACGGATGATGGAAAGGCCCTTGATCCGCTGCGCTCCCCACTCGGCGGAGATTTCACGGCACGGGACGCCCCAGACCTTTTCCGTGTACGATTTGAAGAAAGTGCGATACAGTTCCTCGCCGAAGCGGCTGATGAAGAACTGTTCGAGACTGTCGATGCGCCGGGGCGGGAAGAGCACGGCTTTCAGATAGCTGAGGCCGATCCGGAACACGCGGATCGCCCCCAGCTTCGACAGCGTATCGCCGGTGAATCGTATAGGGTATTCGAAGAACCTTCTCAAGAAGTAAATGCGGGACTTACGCTTCCGCACCAGCATGACGCGGTCTTCTATCGCCGGATCGGGGCCGTCCTCCGCCCCCCGCAAGAAGCGTCTGGACCCCTGGTAGCCTAACTTGTGGGCGGCGGCGCCCGTGCGCTCGATCGGCAGGCGGTCCAGCCACCATTCCATGACGCGGTCCGACTTGGAAAAGAAACGGTGTCCCCCAAGGTCAATGCGATTGCCCTTGTAGTTATGAGTTCGGGCGATCCCGCCCATATAAGTAGACCGCTCAAGAACCAATGGAACGGCGCCGCTTCTCTTGAGGAGTTCGTAAGCGGCGGTGAGCCCGGCCGGCCCGGCGCCGACGATGATTGCGCGTTTGTGGTCCATGTTTCGCCCGACCCTCAGCGTCCCGGACCCCGCTTCGACCGGGCCGGCCTTTACCGATTCCAGTTTGGCACAACACGATCGGGGGATTCCACGATTCGCGGCCCATTGACAAACTACGGCCCGGATAATCTTCTAGTATAACGTTTCACTAAAACCTTGCCATTTAGATTTGTTTGCCGCTATACTGAATCATGGCAGGTAAATCTGGACGGCCCAAACTGATCCTGAGTCCTGAACAGAAAGAGGAACTGGCGCGATTGAGCCATTCCCGGGGATCCCCTGCGCGGGAGGTGCAGCGCGCCCAAATCTTGTGCCGCTTTGAGGCCGGCGAGACAATCACGAAGATCGCAGGGGCGTTGAAGACGACGCGTCCCAGCGTGCGGAAATGGGTGGACAAGGCGCTCGCCATGGGGGCTTCAGCCGCCCTTAAGGACACATGGCACCGTCCACATGCTCCCGTGATTACCGAGGAGGCGAAAGCGTGGGTCGTGCACTTGGCTTGTTCCAAACCGAAGGAGCACGGTTACGCCGCCGAACTATGGACGCGAAGCCTGCTGGCCCGGCATGTGCGCCAGCACGCCGCACAGGC
>PLGA01000248.1 GCA_003139735.1 Bryobacterales bacterium
ATTTCAACTACACGGTGAAGTTGGTGCCGCTGCCGGATACGGAAAGCGCGAAACTGACGGTGGACGGCAAAAGCGCGGATTTCAGCGCCGCCGATCCTTCCAAGGCGGCAACTTTCGCCTGGCCGGGTTCCGCCTCCGGCGTGCAACTTTCGGTCAAGGTCAAAGGCGGGAGCGACCACGACTACGGCAGTTATGACGGCCTCTGGGCCATTTTCCAGTTAGTGGACGATGCCGATCTGCACCAGGGCACGCAAGTCGAAATCGCCATGAAGCGCGGCAAGTCGGACACTCAAGTTACCGACAACGGCCGCCCGGTGAGGGTTCGTTTCGACTTACAATCCACGCCTTCGGTCTTCGATAGAGGTTACTTCGGCGGCATGTCCTGCGTGGCGGAGGTGGCACGGCCTTGATGCAGCTTCCGGCGCGCATCGGAAAGTACGAGATGGAAGAGTTTCTGGGCGGCGGCATGTCGCACGTCTACCGCGCCAGAGACACGGTAATCGGACGCACGGTGGCGGTGAAAATTCTGACCGAGGCCGGCTGCGCCGATGCCGAAACCAAGACCCGGTTCCTGGCCGAAGCCCGCATGGCGGGCAACCTGGCGCACGACAACATTATCAGCATTTACGACTTCGGCGAGGACGAGAACGGCCATCCTTTTCTGGTGATGGAGTTTCTGCGCGGCGAGGACCTGCGCCATGCCATCCGTGACGGCCATACCGGCGACCTGCGCGGCAAGCTGAAAATCGCTCTGCAGGTGGGACGCGCCCTGGAATATATCCACTCGCAGGGCATCATTCACCGCGATATCAAGCCGGAAAACGTCAACCTCAGCCCCACGGGCGTGGTGAAGCTGATGGATTTCGGCATCGCCAAGACCGAGGGCCTGCAGATGACCCGCGCGGGCTACGTTCTGGGGACGCCGTACTACATGGCGCCCGAGCAGGTGACCGGGCAGAACATCACCGAGCAGGTGGACGTGTACGCGTTCGGGGTGCTGGTGTTCGAGTTGATGACCGGGGTCAAGCCGATTGCCGGCGACACCGTGGAGCGCATCTTCTACAGCATCCTCAACGAGCCGTTGAACCTGGAACCGATGCGTCAGGCGGGTGCGCCGCAAGCGGTGTGTGACCTGGTGGCGCAGTGCACCATNNGTCCCGGTAGAGGAGCCTGCGGCCCGTCCGGCGTGGCTGCTGCCGGCGCTGGTGGTGGTTGTGCTGGCCCTGGCGGGCGGCCTCTACTTTGCGATGAAGCCGAAGAAATTGCCGTTGACCATCGTGGCCAAGTCGGGTGAGATGGTGTTAGTGCCCGCGGGGCCGTTCCAATATGGCCAGAATAAGGAAGAGGTCCCGCTCCCGGCATTTTATATCGACAAGACGGAGGTTACGAACCAGGCTTTCGCGCCCTTCTCTAAGGCTACGGGGCACGCGCTGCCGGCGGATTTCCCGGCGGACAAGCCGGCTTATCCCGTGGTCAACGTGACCATCGGCGACGCCAAGGCCTTCGCCAAATGGGCCGGCGAACTGCTGCCGTCCCCGCGCGAGTGGGAAAAGGCTGCCCGCGGAATCGACGGCCGCCTGTTCCCCTGGGGCAATGAAATGGACCCCAAGCGCGCCAATCTAGGGCCTGATGGCACGCTCGTCCCCGCCGCCGATTTCGCGCAGTCGGCGGGACCCTTCGGTACGGTGCAGATGGTGGGGAATGTGTGGGAACTGTTGGGCGACCGGACTACGCCCAGCGACCGCGCGATTGCCCACTTCCGCACTTTGATGCCTACGCCGCCCACTCTCAACGATGCCTGGTATGAGGCACGGGGCGGATCGTACAAAGACCGGCCGCCGGATATCAGCATTTGGGACTGGACGCCCGTGCCGGAGCATTGGAAGGACGCGAATATCGGCTTCCGCTGCGTGAAAGATGCGCAGCAACGCTGAGCGACACTCACAACTTTAGCGCCCCCGGGTTGGCCACGGCAGAGACATCGCCCAGCGGTTCGCCCAGATACTGCAGGCGAATCAGCCGGCGGACGATCTTACCGCTCTGCGTCTTAGGCAGTTCGCTCACTACCAGGACTTCGCGCGGGCGGAACATCGGCCCCAACACCCGCGCCACGGTGTTACCGACAGCGGCGCCATCCACCGTGGCGCCCGCGCGCGCCACGGCGTATCCCACGATGGCCTCGCCCTTCAACTCGTCCGGCACGCCGATGACCGCGGCTTCCGCCACGCCGGGATGCTGCATCATGGCCTCCTCCACTTCCGCGGGCCCAACCTTCCGGCCGGCCACGTTCATGGACTCGTCGGCGCGGCCGTGCAGCATCCAGTGGCCGTCCTGGTCGACGCTGGCCCAGTCGCCGTGGTACCACATGCCCGGGAATCGCGACCAGTAGGTTGCGAGGTAGCGTTGCGGGTCGTTCCAGATACCGCGCGTCATGGAGGGCGAAGGCGCGGTGCAGACCAGGTAGCCTTTGCGGCCACGCACCGGTACGCCGTGCTCGTCGACCACTTCGGTGGCCATGCCCGGCGCAGGCCCGCCGAGGGTGCACGGCTTCAGCGGCTGTATGGGGAGCGTCAACAGGAAGGAGCCCACGATTTCGGTGCCGCCCGAGATGTTGACGATGGGGCAGCGTCGGCGGCCCACCTGCTCGAAGAACCACAGCCACGAGGCTTCGTCCCACGGTTCGCCGGTCGAGCCCAGCAGGCGCAGCGACGGCATGGGCGGCAGCGCGCCGGCGGTT
>PLGA01000151.1 GCA_003139735.1 Bryobacterales bacterium
TTCCATCCAGCGCAACTACCTCCACGCCCTCAAAGAACTCCAGAACCTTGAAAAGACCGAATCCGCCGCCGACGCCGACCAGGTGGGGCAGGCGCTTCCGCCTGCCATCCCCGCCGACGTTCCTGTGCCCATCCAACCCGAATCGAATCAACAACCTATCCCCGAAATTGGCTTCGTTCCTGAACACATAGCGGAGCAGGCCCTTCCGCCCGCCAATCCCGCCCCCGCCCCCGCTCCCACGCTCATCGAAACCCTCACCGGAGGCCCCGTTCTGGCGCCTGCCTTGTCCTAACCCCCGTCGGGGCCCGTCAAGAAGGAGCATCACTCTCGCATCTGCGCTGTCCGAAGCCCCGTCAGGGGCCAGAGATTAGTCGGGCGAGTGCCCCCAAGCCCCGTCAGGGGCGCCAGAAATTAGCCCAGGGCGTAAGCCCTGTGGAATCTGTCCAGAACCCCGCCAGCCCTGTAAGGGCGTAAGAGGCATCGCCAGCCCTGGTAACAGCGAAGAACGCAAGAAGCATCGTTCTGGGATCCGAAGCCCCGTCAGGGGCGCCAGAAATTAGCCCAGGGCGTAAGCCCTGTGGAATCGGTCCGGAACCGCGCCAGCCCTGCAAGGGCGTAAGAAGCCTTTCGTGCGTGCCCCATCACCGTTGGACAATCCGGCTCATAAGCGGGTACGATGAAACTTCCCCACTTTATGCCGCTGCGATTCTACAATACGCTCACGCAACAGGTGCAGGAGTTCGCTCCCGCCCACGACAACACCGTCCGCATGTACACGTGCGGTCCCACCGTGTACGACTTCGCGCATATCGGCAATTTCCGAACCTTCACGTTCGTGGACATCCTGCGCAAGACCCTTCGCGCCAACGGTTTCGGGCTGAACCACGTCATGAACATCACGGACGTGGACGATAAGATCATCCGCAACGCCGCGGCGCAAGGGAAGACCATCGAGGACTACACGGCCACCTATATTCAGGCGTTTCTCGACGATTGCGCAACGCTGCGCCTCGAACGGCCCGAGCGGCTGACGCCGGCCACCCAGCACATCGACGACATGGCGGCGGCCATCGCGCGCCTGGGCGAGGGCAGCCATACTTATAACAGCGAGGGCTCCATCTACTTCCGTATCGCCACCTTTCCGCAGTATGGGAAGCTGTCGCACAACGATTTCGGCGGCATCCTGGCGGGCGCGCGGGTGGACGTGGACGAGTACGAAAAAGCGGACGCGCGCGATTTCGCGCTGTGGAAGGCGCCCAAGCCCGGCGAGCACTTCTGGGAAGAGCCCATCGGACCGGGCAGGCCCGGCTGGCACATCGAGTGTTCGGTCATGGCCATCAAGTACCTGGGCGAGACGCTCGACATCCACGCCGGCGGCGTAGACCTGATTTTTCCTCATCATGAAAATGAGATTGCGCAATCTGAATCGCTGACAGGAAAGCCTTTCTCGCGCTTCTGGCTGCACGCGGAATTTCTCATGGTGGAAGGCCAGAAGATGTCGAAGTCGCTCGGGAATTACCTGACTCTGCGCGACGTGCTGGCGCGCGGGTACGAACCGGAGGCCATCCGCTACCTGCTGGAGTCGGTGCCATACCGGAAGACGCTGAATTTCACCTTCGACGGGCTGAAATCCGCGGTCACGTCCATCGAACGGCTGCGCAATTTCAAGCTGCGCCTGGAAACCGACCGGTATCCTGAGGGCGTTCAAGAGCGGATGACGGCGCGGACCGCGGCGGCCTCGCAGGCCTTCACCGACGGCCTGAACGACGATCTGAACACCGCCGAAGCGCTGGCGGCGGTTTTCGAGTACGTGCGCGACGCCAACAGCGCCATGGACACGGGCGAGTTCCGCGCGGGAGACGTGGCCGGGGCGCTCGAATTACTGAAACGCTTCGACTCCATTTTCGATGTGCTGCAGCCGGGGGCCAAGGGCGGCCAACTTCAGGATGCCGAAGTGGAACGGCTGATCGCGGAACGCACGGCCGCCAAGAAAGCCCGGAATTTCGCGGCCGCGGACCGCATTCGCGAGCAGCTTCTGGAGCAGGGCATTGTGCTCGAGGACACCAAGTCCGGCGTTCGATGGAAGAGGAAATAGAGTGAACCTGCATACCAAGGCCGTACACGCGGGCGAACGCCGGAAGGCCGCCGCACAAACACCCGTCACCACGCCCATCTACACGGCCGCGAGCTACTCTTGCGACTCCATGGAGCAGCTCGACCGCATCTTCGGTCGCGAGGAAGAAGGTTACTGCTACGCGCGCTACGACAATCCGACCAATGCGGCGCTCGAAGCCCAGGTGAACGCCCTGGAGAACGGGCACGGCGCGCTGGCCTGCGCATCGGGCATGGTGGCGCTCCAAATGGCGCTGGCTACCGCCCTGATGGACCGGCGCAAGTCCATTGTGGCCGCGGACGCGCTCTACGGCGCAAGCGTGGGGCTCTTGATGAACGTGTTCGAACCCTCCGGCGTGAGCGTGCGGTTCGCCGGCGTTTGCGATTTGGACGGGTTGCGGGCGGCGGTGCGGGAAGCCCGGCCCGGCTGCATCCTGATGGAGGCGATCTCCAATCCGCTGTTGCGGGTAGGGCAGATCGACCGGATCGCCGAAATCGCCCGGGAAGCCGGCGCTGCGCTGATCGTGGACAGCACCTTCGCCACGCCGCTGCTGCTGCGGCCGCTCGAACTGGGGGCGCACTTCAGCGTACACAGCCTGACGAAGTTCCTTTCGGGCCACGGCGACGTGCTGGGCGGCGTGGTGATCTCGGACGCGGAACATTATGAGGCGCTGCGCCGCCTGTCCCGCACCATCGGCCCGGTGCTGGGGCCGTTTGAGAGCTATCTCGCCATGCGGGGCATCAAGACCTTTCCGCTCCGCATGGAACGCCAATGCGCCAACGCCCGCCTGGTGGCCGACTGGCTGGCGGCCCATGGCAGGGTCGAGCGGGTGTACTTCACGGGCGACCCGGCGCATCCCGACGCCGCCGCCATCCGCCGTTTGTTTCCGCCCGGCCTCTTCGGGGCCATGGTCAGTTTTGAAGTGCGCGGCGCCGGCAAGCCCGAAATCTTCCGCTTCATGGACGCCCTCAAGACCATTGTGCGCGCCACCTCGCTCGGCGACGTACATAGCATGATGCTTTACCCGGCGATGAGCTCGCACCGGGAACTTTCGCCGAAACACCGGGAACGGATGGGGATCCGCGACAACCTCGTTCGCCTTTCGGTAGGGATTGAGGCCCCCGAGGACATTATCGGGGATTTGGAACAGGCACTCGGGTAGGTGGCGGCGCGGAGCTTAGTGTGCGGGCCGGCGGGTTTCCAGGTAGAGGACCCGTTCTTCCAGGGCCGTGATTCTGGCATTCGTGTCGGCGTCGGAGGTTTCTAGACGGTGCATGCGGGCAAAGTTCCCGCGTGCAAAGGCTTCGATGCCGCGTAGAATTTCCGTCTGCATGTCGCGCGCAAGCTTCGCCGCGCGTTGCTCGGCGGCGGTTATGGCGGCGGCGGTGTCCGCCTGGGCGGCGGCGATGGCGGCGGCGGTGGCGGCGTTGATTGTGACGGTCGCGCGGTCGATCTCGGTGCGGAGGTCAGCGCGGGTAATGGGCTGGTCGTCGTCTGGCATCGGCTCCTTACATTGTACGCGAGTCGCCTGGGGATCAGCCAGCCTCTCCCCTGGAAGTTTAACTTCTGATAACGAATATTATGTAAACTTGTGTGCCGGGCCTGAAAAATGGCCCGGTCCCCGCTGAATCGGGACCGGGCCTAGGGGAAGAAACCGAAAGTCCTTGAGCGGCTCTAGCGATGCCCTCCTCCGTGGCCACCGCCGCCGCCGGAGCGCGATGCTCCGCCGGAACTGGGCCGGGATGGGCTTGCCATCGGAGCGCTGGGGCGCGGCGCTGGCGCGGGAGCGTACTGCGGCGCACGATAAGTCGGTGGCGGGGTCTGCTGGCGCGGCGCGTTGGCGGCGTTGCCAGGACTCCCGAAGCGCGACCAGGCGTTAGTGCCGGACTGCGGCGTAGCCGGCCGTCCAGCCGCGTTGGCTGGCCGTCCACCGCCGTCCGTCTCCGTCCCAGGCGAACCAAAACGCTGCCATCCGGAACCCTGCTGCGCGGGCGCGTCGTTGGTCCGCACCGACGGATTCTGCGCCGGTTGCGCATTACTCTGGCCGGGCGCGTTGCGTCCGGCCTGCGACGCCCCCTCCTGCACCGGCCGATCTCCATACTGGCGCCATCCGGACTGCCCGGGAAGCTGCTGCACGGATGTGCCCTGCCGCGTCCCGCTCTGCACGGAGGGTGCGGCCCTAGGCGCCGTCGCGCCGGCGTTCCCGGCGCGGGCCGCCTGGAAGGCGCGCTGCTGCTGCGCAAACGGGATCTGTTCCGCCGGTTTGGGCTGCTCACGGGCAAAGAATTGCGTGTTGGCGGCGGCGCGCGGAGCGGCTGCCCCCGCCCTATCAGAGAAGCGCAGGTTGGCCGCCCCTGGCGCAATCGGTACGGGACCCTGCGCGAACCTTGCGTCGTGAATCTCGGCGGCTGAGAAGTGGGAGATGTTGCCCTGGAAGCGTCCGCCTTGGAAATCTGTTCCACGGACCCCATTAACGCCATTCAACACAGCGGAATTTCTGTATACACTGGCTATATTTACGCTGGAAACTCCAATGTATCGGTTCATATATCCGGGCCGGCCGTAATACGCGCCTCCCCACCACGGGCGCAAAGTTTCGTAAGGAGCCAGCGGCACCCAGCCGACGTAGCCCAAGCCGAAGCCTGCCCCGCCCCAACCGACAAACCCAACCAATGCGGGCGACCAGTAATGCCTGGTGAAGCGAGCGCCGGGAAACCAAGCCCACCCGATTTGCGGGCGGTAGAACCAACGGCCGTAGTGGTACGGCGCCCAGCCCCACGGCTCAGAGCCTACCCACGTCCAGCCATACCAGTCTTCCCAAGTCCACTGGCCTGCGCTATACGGCGACCAGCCGGCCGGCTCGGTGGGCTGCCAAACATAGCCATAATCCGGGGAGTTCGCCCACGTGCCGTTCTGGTCCAAGTCCTCCGCGCCGGTAACCCCCGGCGGCACATACTGATTGCTGACCGAAGTCAACTCGGCCTGATCGCGGCTTTCGTTCCAATGGTCCCAGTCGTCCATCGGTATGGCGTCCGCAATCTTAAACTCGGGGTCACCGGCCGGGCCGCGCGCCATCAAGGTTTCGCCGACATTCACCCATTGCGATCCGGACGTCGTAGCCACCTCCACGCTGCCCAGGCGGACCGTGATCTCGGATTCTCCGGCATCGTCCACACGGATTCTATAAACCCCTTCCTTTGAAGGCCGCACCGCTAAATTCTGAGTATCCACTTCAATATTGACGTCGGTCGGATGCAGCACCCGATACGTCACCGTGCCGCGTGCGACCTGGAACTGATACCGGTCGTACTCCAACTCCGCGATCCGCACGGATGCATCGCCGCCCATGCGCAGGGAGTTGGCGGCATCCAATTGAATCTCGGTTCGGGAATTGGCGGCGGTGGCTATTTGGTCGCCGGTCATGAGCGGCGCGTTGATCACACCCGCCACCCAGTCTCCGGAATCGCCCCGGCGCACGGTGACGTCGCCGTCCATTACGCGAATCCGGGCGACGCCTCGCTTGGCGTCATCCGGGTCGGCCTGAGCGCGAGCCGGAGTGATGGAACCAGCCAACAACAGAGCCGCGCCAGTGAGCGTTAGGAATCGGAACCGCGGCACTCGTTCCATGACGGATCTCCTTTACTGCACTGCCGCGAAAGCATCCAGGATGCCAAACGATAAGTGGCTTGTGTTCAATAAATTAACTTTAATTAAGACGACTCGAAAGTGGCTGAAAACCACCACAGTGGCCGTCTTCGATCATCGATGNNTCTTGTTTTTAAGCGAATACAATACATCATTTAATATGTTGCATTACGTCAGAGAGAAAACTGCAAAATCGACGGTTGCAGACTGTTAAACTGCCAGTTCCGAGAGATGAGCGGTATAGTCGACGATGTCCGGATTGGGCTGCGGGGACTGACAAGGCACCGCGGCTTCGCCTTGGCGGCGGTGTTATCGGTCGCTCTGGGAGCGGGCGCCAACACGACCGTATTCACGCTGCTCAACGCCGTTCTTCTGCGGCCGCTGCCCGTCGAGGACCCCGGCCGGTTGGTGGCGTTGTTCACCGTGGATGCCCACAACCCCGGCAACCTGTTCTGCTCCTATCCGAATTACAAGGACTACCGGGACCGCAACCAGGTCTTCTCTTCCCTGCTCCTCTACTCAGCCGTCAGCGTGAACCTGACCGGGCGCGGCGACCCACAAAGCCTGGTTGGCGAGATCGTTTCCGGCAACTACTTTCCGACGCTCGGCGTCCGCATGGCGCTCGGCCGTTCCTTTACGCCGGAGGAAGATTCGGTCCCCGACGCCAACCCCGTCGCCGTGATCGGCTATGACTTGTGGATGCGGCAGTTCGGCGGCGATCGCCAGTTAATCGGCCGCGCCCTGGAGTTGAATGGGCGCGCCTATGCCATCGTGGGGGTGGCGCCGCGCGGGTTCCAGGGGTTGGACACGCTGGCGGCCGGGCAGGTTTGGGTTCCGATGATGATGTACCGGCGCATCTACCCCTACCCGGCTTGGGTGGACCAGCGCCGCGCCCTGCTCTTTCCGGTGGTGGGCAGACTGAAGCCGGGCATCAGCCTGCGGCAGGCCGAAGCGAGCCTTGGAATTCTGGTGAGCGACCTGGAACGCGAATACCCCCGGGACAACCGGGACCGGCGCGTGAAACTGATGTCGGTTACGGAAGCGGCCATCAGCCCGGCCAACCGGCCGACCATTGCGAGAGCCGGCGCCGCGCTGGGGATTGTGGCCACCCTGGTGCTGTTGATCGCCTGCTGCAACGTGGCCAATCTGCTGCTGGCAAGGGGGGCCGCTCGCGGAAAGGAAATCTCGGTGCGGCTGGCCATGGGCGCCAGCCGGTGGCGCCTGGTCCGGCAACTGCTGATCGAAAGCACGGTTTTGGCCCTTCTGGGCGGAGCGACCGGTCTGCTGTTCGCCAGGTGGGCGCGCGACATTCTCTGGTCCATGCGTCCTCCGGTGCTGGCCTTTTCGGCGGTTCGTTTGAACCTGGATTTTCGAGTGCTGGGATACGCCCTGGCGGTCTCGCTGGCCGCGAGCTTGCTGTTCGGCCTGGCCCCCGCGTTGCGCGTGACGCGAACCGACCTGGCGTGCGATCTGAAGGAGCGCGCCGGACCCGCGCCTTCCTCCCACACGGCCCGTTCCGTCCTGGTGGTGGCGCAAGTGGCGTTATCGCTGGTGGCGCTTATCGGCGCGGGGCTGTTCGTGCGGAGCTTGAGCAATGCCACGCACGTGGACCTCGGATTTACGCCGGAGCGCTTGGGCACGCTGGCCTTCAACCTGGCGGATTGGAATTACGAAGAAGACCGCGGGCGGGAGTTCGACCGGCGCGTTCTGGAGAGCGCGGCAGCGGTTCCGGGAGTGGCTGCCGCGGCCCTGGCCAAAGACCCGCCGTTCAAGGTTTCGCTCGCCCGAACCGTGCTGCTCCCAGGACGCGAGAGCGGCGGCGGCCGCTTTACGCTGACCAGCCTGATCGGGCCAGGATACCTGAGAACAACCGGAATCCCGCTGCTGGCCGGGCGTGATTTCGGACCGCTCGATGGGCGTGACGCGGTGCGCGTGGCGATTGTGAACGAGGCGGCCGCGGCGTACTACTGGCCGGGCGAGAACACCCTGGGGAAGCGTATGCGGTTCTATGGCGACGAGCGGCTCGTGGAGGTGGTCGGGGTGGCCCGGAACGCCAATTACCAGACGGTCGGCGAGCCGCCGCAGGCGCTGATCTACCTGCCGCTGACGCAGAACTACTCGGCCGACGCCGTTCTCTACATCCGCGCCCGCGGCGACCAGGCAACGACGC
This sequence comes from Bryobacterales bacterium, assembly GCA_003139735.1. GTDB lineage: Bacteria > Acidobacteriota > Terriglobia > Bryobacterales > Bryobacteraceae > BOG-224. Next base: position 7,929 of record PLGA01000151.1, read on the forward strand.
TGACGGCCGTCCGCCGGGCAGTGCAACCGCTCGACCGCAATCTGCGGCTGGAGACGGAAACCGTGGATCGGACGATTCGGCAGGCGCTGTGGGCGCCGCGTCTGACGGGATTGCTGCTGGGCGCGTTTGGCCTGCTGGCCGGGCTGCTCTCCACCATCGGGATCTATGGCGTGGTCTCTTATTCGGTGAGCCAGCGAACGCGTGAGATCGGGGTGCGCATGGCGCTTGGCGCGAAGCCTCGCGATGTGCAACTCGGGGTGATTCGCGAGGGCCTGCGGCTGGTGGGCGCAGGCGTAGTGGCCGGCCTGGGAATCGCTCTCGTCGCCACGCGCGGCATACAGAGCCTGCTCTTGGCCACCAGCGCGCGCGACGCCGTCACCTTCGTGACGGTACCGATATTCCTGACGCTGGTAGGCTTGGCGGCCTGCTGGCTGCCCGCATTGCGGGCCACGCGCATCGACCCCTCGACGGCTTTACGCGACGAGTAGGCTGGCAGGCGAAAGCGCCTGCCCCACTTCCTAGGAGTCTGTCGGAGATA